>NZ_JBIAHA010000028.1:0-136385 GCF_042870175.1 Streptomyces sp. NPDC006643
GCGGGCGGGCGGGGGGGGGGGGGGGGGGGGGGGGGGGGGGGGGGGGGGGGGGGGGGGGGGGGGCCGCCCGGGCCCGGCCGGGGGGGGGGCCCCCCCCCCCGCGGCCGGATCAAGCCCTCCCGACCGATCGCGGCGGCACGCGAGGGCACGGGGCCCGCCGGTTCCCCCCGAGGGGCCCGGCGGAGCCCCGCACGCGCCGCGACCCGCCTCACGGCGTGTTACGACGTCTTACGACCTCTTACGACGTCCCGCGAGGGCCGCGCGGGCTCAGCGCCGCGCCACACCCTCCGCCCGCGCCGCGGCGGCCACCGCGGCCGTCACCGCCGGGGCCACCCGCTCGTCGAACGGGGACGGGATCACATAGTCCGCCGACAGTTCGTCACCGACCACATCGGCCAGCGCGTTGGCCGCCGCGATCTTCATGCCCTCGGTGATGCGTGAGGCCCGCACCTGGAGCGCGCCCGCGAAGATCCCCGGGAACGCCAGCACGTTGTTGATCTGGTTCGGGTAGTCGCTGCGCCCCGTCGCCACCACCGACGCGTACTGGTGCGCGATGTCCGGGTGGACCTCCGGGTTCGGGTTGGCCATGGCGAAGACGAACGCCTGCGGCGCCATCGACGCGATCGCCGGCTCCGGGACCGTACCGCCGGACACGCCGATGAAGACGTCCGCGCCCGCGAGCGCCGCCTCCAGCGAGCCGGAGAGTCCCGCGCGGTTGGTGATCTCGGCCAGTTCGCGCTTGACGTCCGTCAGATCGTCGCGGTCGGGGCTGACGATGCCCTTGCGGTCGGCGACCGACACATCGCCGATCCCCGCCGCCAGCAGGAACTTCGCGATGGCGACCCCCGCCGCGCCCGCCCCGGAGATGACGGCGCGCAGGTCGCCGAGCGTGCGCCCGGTGAGCTGGGCGGCGTTGCGCAGGGCGGCGAGCGTCACGACGGCCGTGCCGTGCTGGTCGTCGTGGAAGACGGGGATGTCGAGCCGCTCCTGGAGCCTGCGCTCGATCTCGAAGCACCGGGGCGCCGAGATGTCCTCCAGGTTGATCCCGCCGAAGGACGGCGCGAGCCGCACGACGGTGTCGATGATCTCGTCGGTGTCGGTCGTGGCGAGCGCCAGCGGCACCGCGTCGACGCCGCCGAACTGCTTGAACAGGATCGCCTTGCCCTCCATGACGGGGAGCGAGGCCTCCGGTCCGATGTCGCCGAGTCCGAGGACCGCGGTCCCGTCCGTCACGACGGCGACGACCTGCGACTTCCAGGTGTAGTCGTGGACCAGTTCCGGGTTCTCGGCGATCGCCGTGCACACCTTGGCGACGCCGGGTGTGTAGGCGAGTGACAGGTCGTCCTTGTCCCGGACGGGCACGGTGGCCTGGATGGCCATCTTCCCGCCGCGATGCAGCGCGAACGCCGGATCGAAGGGCTCGTCGGTGTCGCTCTCGATGTCGCTCTCGCTGCGAGGATTCACGATCTCCGCTGCCATGTTCTTGACCCCTTAAGTCTCTTCATCGGTTGAGGGTGTCCACTCCTGGGTTACGGAGGGGTGGGCGGGCACCGCGTACATGTCCTGTTATCGGCGGTTGGAGCGCCGAACAGGAGGGGGTACGTACGCGCCGGGCGCGCCGCACACGCGCCCTGAGCCCCGGATGAGGGGTGTAGCTGTCCTTCATACCGGACGGGCCTCGTCGGCGGGACGTCCACGACTCCTTCTACAAGCGGTGACATGACTCATAGCGGAGTTTCAGGACACTTCCGCGGCACGACATGAAACCACTCACAAGGGCGGGACAGGCCGAAGATCGTCCGGCGGAATGAAGGTTCACCAGCAGATGGTCCGGTTGTGGTGGACCGGTCGGCCGGGACTCGGGGGTCACCCGTTATCCGATTTTGACATGACGAGCCCACTGAACGGTCCCGTCCGAATGGCAAGATGCCCTAATCAATCGCACACGGTCGCGACACTCGATGGCGCGTGCCCACCGCGTGGTAATTCCCTCGTCCGCCGGAGGATCCAAATCATGACCGCCAGCTCCACCAGTCGTACCACCGCCGGGAAGTCCCGGATCGCCGCGGTCGGCGCGATCGCGGTCGCCGGCGCGCTGCTGCTGACCGCCTGCGGCGACCAGACCGACAGCGGGAAGAAGGACTCCCCCGCGAGCACGAAGAGCGCCCCGCTGGCCGATCAGCTGCCGAAGGCGATCGCGGACAAGGGCGTCATCAAGGTGGGCTCCGACATCGCGTACCCGCCGGTCGAGTTCAAGGACGGGTCGGGCAAGACCGTCGGTATCGACCCCGACATCGCCGCCGCGCTCGGCAAGCAGCTCGGGGTGACGTTCGAGTTCGAGAACGGCACCTTCGACACGCTGCTCACGGGTCTGCGCTCCAAGCGCTACGACATAGCCATGTCGGCCATGACCGACACCAAGGACCGCCAGGAGGGTGTGGACTCCGAGACGGGCAAGAAGGTCGGCGAGGGCGTCGACTTCGTCGACTACTTCACCGCCGGTGTCTCGATCTACACCAAGAAGGGCGACGACAAGGGCATCGCCGCCTGGTCGGACCTGTGCGGCAAGAAGATGGTCGTCCAGCGCGGCACCGTCTCGCACGACCTGGCCAAGGCCGAGTCGACGAAGTGTACGGACGGCGGCAAGAAGGCCATCGCGATCGAGCCGTTCGACAACGACCAGCAGGCCCAGACGCGGCTGCGCGCCGGTGGCGCGGACGCCGGTTCGTCGGACTTCCCGGTCGCGGCGTACGCGGTCAAGACCTCGGGCGGCGGCAACGACTTCCAGCTCGTCGGCGAGCAGATCGAGGCCGCCCCGTACGGCATCGCGGTCGCCAAGGGCAACGACGAGCTGAGCAAGGCGCTCCAGGCCGCGCTCGACGCGATCATCAAGAACGGCGAGTACGACAAGATCATCGCGAAGTGGGGCGTCGACGCCGGCGCGGTCAAGGAAGCCACGATCAACGCCGGCACCTGATCCGCGCCCGGCTCCGAAAGGCAGCACCCGTGTCTGTTGACATAACGAAGTCGGACGGCCCCTCCGACGCACCACCACCGGGCCGCGCGGGGTGGACCGGATCTGCCGGACCGGAGGCAATCAAGGCCATCCCGGTCCGGCACTACGGGCGGTACGTGAGCGCGGTGGTCGCCCTCGCGCTGCTCGCGACGATCATCTACGCGTTCTCCCAGGGCAAGATCAACTGGGGCGCCGTACCGGACTACTTCTTCGACGACCGCATCCTCAAGGGCGTCGGCCAGACGATGATCCTGACCGTCCTGTCGATGGCCATCGGCGTGGTCGGCGGCATCGTCCTGGCGGTCATGCGGCTGTCGAAGAACCCGGTGATGTCGTCCATCGCCTGGTCGTACATCTGGTTCTTCCGCGGTACGCCGGTCCTCGTCCAGCTCATGGTCTGGTTCAACCTGGGCCTGGTCTTCGAGTACATCAACCTCGGTCCGATCTACAAGGACTACTGGGCCAGCTTCATGACGCCGTTCCTGACGGCGCTGCTCGGCCTCGGCCTCAACGAGGCCGCGTACATGGCGGAGATCTGCCGTGCCGGTCTGCTGTCGGTGGACGAGGGGCAGACGGAGGCGTCGCACGCGCTGGGCATGAGCCACGCCAAGACGCTGCGCCGCGTCGTGATCCCGCAGGCGATGCGGGTGATCGTGCCGCCGACCGGCAACGAAGTCATCAACATGTTGAAGACGACGTCGCTGGTGGCGACGGTGCAGTTCTACGAGTTGCTGAGATACGCGCAGGACATCGGGCAGACGTCCGGCGCCCCCGTCGAGATGCTGTTCCTCGCCGCCGCCTGGTATCTGCTCATGACGTCGGTGCTGAGCGTCGGCCAGTACTACCTGGAGCGGCACTACGCGCGTGGCTCGCTGCGCAGCCTGCCGCAGACCCCGATGCAGCGCGTCAAGGCCAATCTGTTCTCACTGGGCCGCCCGAAGGGAGGCGCCGCATGACCGCCATCGCGAAGACGACGCACGGCAGTGGCGCGATGGTGAAGGCCGAGGCCGTACACAAGTCGTTCGGCGCCGCGCACGTGCTCAAGGGCATCGACCTGGAGGTCGCGCCCCGTGAGGTCTTCTGTCTGATCGGGCCCTCCGGGTCCGGCAAGTCGACCTTCCTGCGCTGCATCAACCATCTGGAGCAGGTCACCGCCGGGCGGCTGTACGTCGACGGCGAGCTGGTCGGCTATCGCCAGAAGGGCGACAAGCTGTACGAGCTGCGCGACTCCGAAGTCGCCCTGAAGCG
Source organism: Streptomyces sp. NPDC006643 (assembly GCF_042870175.1). Classification (NCBI taxonomy): domain Bacteria; kingdom Bacillati; phylum Actinomycetota; class Actinomycetes; order Kitasatosporales; family Streptomycetaceae; genus Streptomyces; species Streptomyces sp. NPDC006643. The sequence continues at coordinate 4,265 of NZ_JBIAHA010000028.1, forward strand.
CCGGGACATCGGCATGGTCTTCCAGCGCTTCAATCTCTTCCCGCACATGACGGCCATCGAGAACATCATGGAGGCACCGATGCAGGTGCGCCGTGAGACGAAGGCCGTCGCCAGGGAACGGGCCGAGCGGCTGCTGGACCGGGTGGGGCTGGCGGACAAGGCCGACGGCTATCCGTCCCAGCTCTCCGGCGGCCAGCAGCAGCGGGTGGCCATCGCCCGCGCGCTGGCGATGGAGCCGAAGCTGATGCTCTTCGACGAGCCGACGTCGGCGCTCGACCCGGAGCTGGTGGGCGACGTCCTGGACGTGATGCGCGATCTCGCCGAGTCCGGCATGACGATGATCGTCGTGACGCACGAGATGGGCTTCGCCCGCGAGGTCGGCGACGCGCTGGTGTTCATGGACGACGGGGTGGTCGTGGAGTCGGGCCATCCGCGCGAGGTGCTGACGAATCCGCAGCACGAACGGACGAAGTCGTTCCTGTCGAAGGTGCTGTAGAAGCGGTGCGGGAGGGCGTGACGGACCTGACGGACCGTCACGCCCTCCCGTCTTCCGCCTACTTCAGGGCGAGCACGAGCGAGTCCGACGGTGATGACCAGACCGCGCGCGCCTCGCCGAAGCCCGCGCCGACCAGCGTCTTCGCGTGCCACTCGGCGGAGGGGGTGTCACCGTCCGCGTGCTCCCCGTAGATCGCGAACCGCTCGGCGGTGGGTCCCGCGAGCACCGGGTCCTTGGCGGCCAGGTCCCACCAGTCGGCCCAGTCCAGGGCGCCCTCGGCCTTGGCGCGGTCCATCTCCCGGTGCCGGTGGGCGCGTTCGGCCTCGTTGATACGGGGCGTGCCCGGGTCCTTCATGTGGTCGGCGTTCATGAAGACGCCGCCGGGCCTGACCAGGGTGGCGATCTGCCCGTACAGCGCGGCCAGCGGTTCGCTGTGCAGCCAGTGCAGGGCGGTGGCGGTGAGGACGGCGTCGTACGAGTCGTACGGCAGCTTCGCCGTCCAGTCGGGGTCCTTGAGGTCGGCCCGCACCAGCGTCAGCCGGGTGTCGCCGGCGAAGTAGCCGCCGGCGATGGCGAGCAGCGCCGGGTCGAGGTCGACGCCGGTGCTGGTGGCCGCCGGGAAGCGCTGGAACAGCCGGTCGGTGATGCTGCCCGTGCCGCACGCGAGGTCGAGCACCCGGGGCTCACGTCCCACCAGGGCCTCGACCATGTCGAGCATCACCCGGAAGCGCTCCTCGCGGTCGGGCATGTACCACTCCTGCTGGCGGTCCCAGCTGTCCTGCCAGGCCCGCCAGTCGGCCCGCCCGGACGCGGCCACCCCGCCCGCGTCCACGGCAGCCCCTGTCCCCGTGCCCGTGTCCACCATCGGAAACCTCCGCTCCGTAATACCCTGTAGGCAAGACCAGCCATTACGCCGACCATAGACCGCTGCCGTAAGGACTACAAGTGGAACTGGCCTCTTACTCGGACTACGCCGTACGCCTGGTCAACACCGAGGAACCGGCCCGCGGTACGGACACCCTGACCTCGGTCGAAGCCGTCCGGGCGCTCTTCGGTGAGTCCACGCAGGCGTCACGCCGCGCCACCGACGCGGACGTCACCCGCTTCCGCTCCGTACGCGGCCGGCTGCGCGCGATCTTCGCGGCGGCCGACGGGGACGAGGCGACGCACGCCGTCGACCTGCTGAACTCGCTGCTGCTGGAATTCCCGGTCAGCCCGCAGATCTCGGGCCACGACTTCCTCGACGACGAGGGCCACCCGCGCTGGCACATGCACCTGGCCGAGCACTCGTCGAACGCGACGGCCGGCTTCGCCGCCATCGCCGCGATGGGCCTGGCGTTCCATCTGACGGAGTACGGCGTGGACCGGCTCGGCCTGTGCCAGGCCGCGCCGTGCCGCAACGCCTACCTCGACACCTCGACCAACCGCTCCCGCCGCTACTGCTCCGACCGCTGCGCGACCCGCGCCAACGTGGCCGCCTACCGGGCCCGCAAACGCCTGGAGACGGAACGGTCCGACAGCACGGGCCGCAGCGCGGACAAGGCCCACGCGACCGTCCCGCCCACGGACCGCTGATCCTCGGGGCGCGGCCGGTAGCGGGCCCGGACCCGGCCGAGCACCAGCTCGCCGGGGACGGCGCCGAACACCCGGCTGTCCCCCTCGGCGCCGGGATTGTCCCCGAGCACCCACCAGCCGCCGTCCCGTCGCTCGACCAGCCGCTTCACGATGAGCAGATCCTGCTGGAGCGGATGTTTCAGTACGGCGATGTCACCGGCCTTCACCGGCGCGTGATAGTGCACCAGCAGCTGATCGCCCTGCTTGAGGGTGGGATACATGGACGGTCCCGACACCTCCGCGATCCCCAACAGCGCTCTCGGCTCGCGCCCGTGCTCGGCCATCCGGCACCTCCCGGTCCCACGGTACGTTCCGCCGCCAGTCCCATTCCGACCCCGGACTTTTGTCCTAAGCCCTAGGGGGCACTCGCGAAATCCGGCTTCTCACGGAGTAATGTCCCACCTGAGAAGACGATCACGAGGAAGGACAGCTCAATGCTCTCCCGCCTGTTTGCCGCCAAGGTGAAGGTCAGCGCCCACTGCGACCTCCCCTGCGGTGTGTACGACCCCGCCCAGGCCCGCATCGAAGCCGAGTCGGTCAAGGCCGTCCAGGAGAAGATGGCGGGCAACGACGACGCTCACTTCCAGGCCCGCGCCACGGTCATCAAGGAACAGCGTGCCGAGCTCGCCAAGCACCACGTCTCGGTGCTGTGGAGCGACTACTTCAAGCCCCCGCACTTCGAGAAGTACCCGGAGCTGCACCAGCTGGTCAACGACACCCTGAAGGCCCTGTCGGCCGCGAAGGGCTCGACGGACCCGGCGACGGGCCAGAAGGCCCTGGACCTCATCGCGGAGATCGACAGGATCTTCTGGGAGACCAAGAAGGCCTGACCTTCGCCCGGGCCGTCTGACCCGCGCTCCGTCGCGGGCCACATCGCCCACCCGACCGCACCCGGTCCGCGGGCCGCCGAGAGAGGCGGCCCTGGCGGACCGGGTGCGGTCTTTCGCGCTGCCGCTTGTGTCCCGACGTGCCGGACGGTTTCTCGTCGAAGTGACATGCTGGAAGTTCCACCGGCGAGAGGGAGTTGGGCTCATGCAGTGGACCGTCCATGGCGAGCGACAGATCTACGACAACCCATGGGTGAACCTCTGGCTCGTGGACGTACAGCAGCCGGACGGCCGCCGCTGGGAGCACCACGTCGTACGGATGCGGCACCTGGCCGTGGCTGCGGTGGTGGACGACCGGAGGCGGGTGCTGATGATGTGGCGCCACCGCTTCATCACCGACACCTGGGGCTGGGAGCTTCCGATGGGCCTCATCGAGGCCGACGAGACCCCCGAGCAGGCCGCCGCCCGCGAGGTCGAGGAAGAGACCGGCTGGCGGGTGGAGAGCGTCAAGCCGCTGGTCTACGCGCAGCCCGCGAACGGCATCACGGACTCCGAACACTTCGTGTTCCGGGCGAACGCCGCCTCGTACGCGGGCCCGCCGACCGAGATGAACGAGTCCGACCGGATCGAGTGGATTCCGATCTCCGAGATCCGGGGCATGATCGACCGCCGCGAAGTTGTCAGCAGCGGCAGCCTGGTCGGTCTGCTGTACCTGCTGCTGGACGAGGCGACCGGCGGCTCCTCGTAAGAGGTCAGCCGAGGACTTCACGCAGGCGTTGCTCAAAGGCGAGGACGGGGGCCTCGCGTGCGTAGGGCAGCATTCGGCGGTGAAGCTCCTGGACATGCCCACTCACTCGTGGCGAGTCGATGGCCGCGGCGAGGTCGAGGGCAAGGCCCGCGCTGTTACATGCCTCGTCCAGTCTGCCGAGCCGGAGCTGGGCGCTGGCCAGCCAGTAGGCGTGGAAGGCACGGCCTCGCCGTTGGTCGGCACTCTCTCGGCGTAGTCCCTCAGCGATGAGAGGTTCGGCGCGGGCTGGATCACCGAGGCGCGCGTAGGCGATGCCGGTGTCGACAAGGAGTTTCGTCTCGTCGAAGTACCGGACCCAGTCAGGCGCCTCGGCTTCGTGTCCACGCGAGCGTTCGTACCGGTCACGGGAGCGGTCCACGGCCTGGTGGCAAGCCTGGACGTCTCGAAGGGCGGCATGGGCGAACGCTTCACGCAAGTGCAGCATCGACATGACGAGGGACTGATCGCCCGCGGCACGGGCCGCGTCCTGGGCGCGACACGCAAGAGCCACGGCATCGTTCGGGTTGCCGTCGTAGGTGGCCAACAGGCTCATGCAGGACAGCACATTGGCCATGAAGAGGCTGTCGCCTTGCGTGTGGGAGAGCTTGAGCGCCTGGGTGAAGTAGGAGCGTGCGGTGCTGTACTGACGGGCGTCGAAGTGGGCCCAACCGGAAAGCCGTGCCAACTCGGCCGCGACTCCTTGAAGGTCGTGCCGTAAGCCAGTCTCCGCAGAATCGAGGAGACGACCGACATAGCGCAGATGCCCCACGACGGCCGGCCGCAGGGTCGCGCCGCCATGCGCGTTGTCCCGCCGCCAGTAGTCCTGGACCGATGAGCGCAGGGCCGTCAGGGTGGAGCGGGTGGCACGGCCGTCGACCAGGGCGAGAAGGTCGTCCAATTCCTCTGCCGGTTCGGTGCGCTGCGGTTCGCGCGGTACAGCGGAAAGAGGCTCGGGCGGCCTCTCCTCGGTGCGGGACGGGGCGGGAATCTCCCAGAGACGGTGGGCCAGGCCGAGCATCGCGCCGGGGATGCGCAGGCCGTCGGCGACGCGTTCGATCACGTCGATGTGTGCCAAGCCGCGCCGCCCCGCCATGATCTCGCCGACTCTGCTCGGCGTCATGCCGCACAGCGTGGCGATTCGTGACGGATGGATCCCGGCCTTGACTTTGACCAGTTGGAAGATGCGGGCGAAATCCCGAGCGCGACAAGCTTCCTGCCATGCCGCGCTGGCCAGCAGGTCGGCCGGCAGCGCAAGGTGAGCCCGCGAGTGTGCCATTCGTCCACCTCACTCACCCGTCCGGACGGGCTGACCGGAACCAACTGCTGTCGACGGTACCCACGTTGGGTAATCACTGTGACCTGATTCTGTGACCTCCGCAGCGGTGAACTTGTGTCCCACAGGCCGCCCGCACGAGGGGACGCGATGCACGCGATGACGACGCACGACCGACAGACCACCCCATTGCGGTGGCAGAGACAGTTCAGCCCGGTACACAAGTGCGTACCCCTGGCCCGCAGCCTTGTCTCAAAGACTCTCGCGAGCCGGGGATACGGCGAGGTCTCCGATGCCAGCCGCACCCCTACCCGCCCCACCAAGGCCGGGGAGAAGGACGAAGGCGGCCGGGGCCTGCTTCTCGTCGATTCGCTCTCTGGGGAGTCCGTATGCACGAGCTGATCGCCGCTCCCTACCTCGACCACCACCTCCTCGTACGGCCGGGCAGTCCGAAGGCAGCACGCCTTCCCGTCCACCGTTACGAAGAGCTGAACGCCACGCCGGACACCTCAGCAGCGCCCACCTGGCTGGCCGATCTCGCCCGCCGGGCTTGGGAGATCGAGCTGAGCGGCCGGCGCCTCGGTGGGACCGTGCTGGTCCGCACCCGCTCTCCCTATGGATACGGGCGCGCCTCGTACGAGCTGAACCTCGGATGCAACTACGACTGCGAGCACTGCTATCTCGGCCTGAAGCAATTCGCCGGCCTGGACTGGCCCCAGCGTGAGCGCCTGCTGCACACCGTCCGGGACTCCGGGGTGCTCTGGCTCCAGCTCACGGGCGGCGAGCCGATGATCGACAAACTGTTCCCCGAGACGTACCAACTGGCTCACGAGCTGGGCATGATGGTCGAGATCCTCACCAATGGCTCGCGCCTTGCCACACCGAGGAATCTCGCCCTGCTGACACGGCTGAGGCCGAACCGGATCACACTCAGCCTCTACGGGGCCACCGCAGAGTCCTACGACGGGCTGACCCGGCGCCGAGGCGCGTACCGCATGTTCGTCAAAGGGCTGGACGCAGCCCACGAAGTCGGGCTGCCCCTCGATCTTGCCTTGATCATCACCCGGCACAACGCCCATGAGGCTGACCTGATGCGCGCCTTCGCCGATCGCTACGAGCTGCCGTACCGCGAGTACACACACATGTCGCCGACCATCTACGGCGGCGCGGAAACCCTCGCCACCCAGGCCCCGGACCACCTCGCGGATCGCGATCCCTTCAACGGCTGCAACGCCGGCCACACCTTCTTCCACGTCGACCCGCACGGCATGGCTTCCATCTGCAAGGTCGGCCGCGACGAAGCGATCCCCCTCATGACCACGGGAGTCGAGGGCCTGAGCCGCCTCGGCGGCATCGCCGACTCCCTGATGCTTCGCACCGGTGGCTGCACCGGCTGTCAGCTCTCCGGCACATGCCGGGTCTGCCGACCGCTGGCCAAGGTCTACCAGGAGGCGAAGGCACCACTGGACAGGTACTGCCAACACGCGACAACAAGGAGCTGAACCATGACCGCCGTAGCAGTCGAGATCGCCCCCATCCGCCCGCCGTCCGAGCCTGATGTGGAGATCATCCTCATCGAAGACGTGGACGCCTTCGCCGCGGCCACCACTCCCGGCTGCGGGGACGACAACCCGTACAACTGACCACATCGGTAAGGGGCTTCCGGCGGCACCTCGCGCCGGAAGCCCCTGTCGGCGCGTAGATCTGGAAACCTGACGACCATGCCCGCCCCCTCCATCGCCTTCGACGGACTCCCGCCCGGCGCTCGCTCCGCCGTCGAGGCCGAAACCGGCCCGATCCTCAGGATCGAAAATGTCGATACCGGCCTCAACAGCTCCCTCTCCGCACGCGCACACACCACCGACGGAGTCGTCTTCCTCAAGGGCCTGCGCGCCGACCACCGCTGGGTCTGGACGCAGCAACGCGAGGCGGACATCAACCCGTACGTGACCCCGCTCGCCCCGCGTCTGCTCTTCCACGTCGTCGCCGACGGCTGGGACGTCCTCGGCTTCGAGACCGTCGACGGCCACCATGCGGACTACTCACCAGGCTCCGCCGACTTGCCCAAAGTCACCGAAGCCCTCCGCGAACTCGCCGCCCTCCCCTGCCCTCACATCGAACTCCGGCATGCCGAACAACGGTTGTCCAGCTACGTCGCCGACCCGGGGGACGCGGAAGCTTTCACAGGGGACGCGCTGCTCCACACCGACTGGAACAACCACAACGTCCTCATCACCCAGGACCGTGCTCACCTGGTCGACTGGGGCTGGGCCACCCGCGGGGCCGCCTGGTTGGATCCTGCCCACTGGGTCATCTGGCTCATCTCGGCCGGCCACACGCCGGAGGGCGCCGAGGAGCTGGCTGGGCGTCTGCCCGCCTGGGCGTCAGCACCACCACGCGCCGTGGACGCCTTCGCCCACGCCGGCGCGAAGCTCTGGGAAGAGATCGCGGGCTCAGCCCCGGACAACTGGACACAGACGTTGCGTGACGCCGCACGGGTCTGGCACCAGCACCGAGAGGTTCGCCGCTCCTGACAGCGCCTGACCGCGGCGCCGCCATTTATGCCAGATGTTCGATTACGACGGGGTACGGCGCCCGTCCGCCGTTCGGACAAGCACAGTGTTCGGACCAGATCGAGGGGCGCCGGTTGCCCAGGTCGTGGGGGCCGCGCAGGCTGGGGGTATGGGGTTTGGTGATTCGCTGGAGAGCGTGCGCGGCTGGGCCGTGGGGCGGCCGGGGGATGTCGGGGGCGGGTCGCTCGTTCGGGTGCGGCGGCGGGCTGGGGTGCCGGGGGGTGGGGAGCTGTTGGTGGAGGTGGAGGCGTGCGGCGTGTGCCGGACTGATCTGCATCTGGCCGAGGGTGATCTGCCGCCCCGGCGGGAGTCCACCATCCCCGGTCATGAGATCGTCGGCCGCGTCGTCGCCGTCGGCGACGGGGTGACCTCGTTCCGTGTCGGCGACCGCGCCGGCGGTGCCTGGCTGCGCGGTACCTGCGGCGAGTGCCGCTACTGCCTGGCCGGGCAGGAGAATCTCTGCCCCCGGTCCACCTACACGGGATGGGACGCGGACGGTGGCTTCGCCGAACTGGCGCTGATCCCGGCCGCCTTCGCCTATCCGCTGCCGGACGATCGCGACGCCGCCTCGCTCGCGCCCCTGCTGTGCGCCGGGATCATCGGCTACCGCGCGCTGCGCCGCAGCGCGCTGCCCGAGGGCGGGCGGCTCGGGATCTACGGCTTCGGTGCCTCGGCGCATCTGGCGGCGCAGGTCGCCATGGCCGAGGGTGCCACCGTGCATGTCCTGACCAGGTCGGCGCGGGCGCGTGAACTGGCGCTGAGCCTGGGTGCCGCGTCGGCCGGTGACGCGTACGACCGGCCGCCCGAACTCCTGGACTCGGCCGTCCTGTTCGCCCCGGTGGGCGAGCTGGTACCGGTGGCCCTGGAGGCGCTCGACCGCTCCGGCACGCTCGCGATCGCGGGCATCCACCTCTCCGACATCCCGTCGCTGAACTACCAGCGCCATCTCTTCCAGGAGCGGGACCTGCGCAGCGTCACCTCCAACACCCGGCAGGACGGCCGGGAGTTCCTGGCTCTCGCCGACCGGATCGGCGTCCGGGTCACGGTGAGTCCGTACCCCCTGAGCCGCGCGGACCAGGCGCTCGCCGATCTCGCGGGGGACCGGGTCGACGGGGCCGCCGTCCTCGTACCCGGCTGACGGCTCAGCGGTCCGCTCGGCGTGCGCGTCAACACCGTCTCGCCGGGGCCGGTGCGGACGGACATGTGGGAGAGCCCCGAGGGTTACGGTGCCGCGCCGGCCCGGTCGATGGGGGTGGAGCACGAGCAGCTCGTGGCCAGCACCACCGGGACGGACCGTCAGTGCGGTCCGACGTCAGAACAGCGCGGCCGGTGTCACAGGTCGCGGCGCGGCGCCGCGAACACCGCCACCGCCGCCGCCCCGAGCGCCCACAGCGCGAACACCGTCCATGCCCCGCCCACCGTCCACGGATACGGGACACCCATGACCGGGCCGTCGCGCGTGTCGATCAGACGCAGCCACGCGGAGCTGGGCAGGGCATGGTCCACCACGGCCGTCCAGTGCCGGTCGTCGGCGAAGACCAGTGGCACGACCAGCAGCACCACAACGACCGTGACGATCGTCGCCCCGCCGTGTCTCAGCAGCACCCCGATGGCCATACCGACGAGCCCGCACACCGGGGCCAGCAGCGCAGAGGCCACGACCAACCGCGCGGAGCCCGGGTCGGAGAGGGACACTCCCGCGTCGCGGCGGGCCAGGATCGCCTGGGACAGCCAGAACGAGAGGCCCGCGACGACCGCCCCGTACCCGGTCATGACCAGCGTGAGCACTCCCACCTTGGCCGCCATCACCGAGCGGCGGGCCGGGACGGCGGCGAACGTCGTACGGATCAGGCCGGTGCCGTACTCGCCGGTGATCGCGACGGCCCCGATGGCACCGGCGGCGAGCATCATGATCATGCCCGCGTTGCCGGTGTACGCGTACTGGTGGGCGATCCCGTCGGCGATGAAGTCGGCCCGGTCGGCCGCGTTGTGCGCCGTCCAGTAGCGGTAACGGTCGTACGTGGCCCCCACGTTGAACCCGACGACCACGAGGGTGCCGATCACATACGCCCAGACCGTCGAGCGCAGCGACCACAGCTTGAGCCATTCGGCGGCGAGGAGGTCGCGGAAGCGGGCGGCGGGTTCGGTGCCGGAGGCGGCCGAGGTCGCGGCCGTGGTCGAGGGCGAGGGCGAGGTCCTGGTCTTGGTCCTGATGGTCATCGGCCGTCTCCGTTTCCCTGTGCGGTCCGCGCCGCCCGTGCGCCGTACTCGACGCTGTCCGCGGTGAGTTCCATGAACGCCTCCTCCAGGGAGGACCGGCCGGTCGTCAACTCGTCCAGCAGAATGCGGTGTTCGAAGGCGAGTTCGGCGACGCGCGCACTGCTCAGACCGGTCACCGCGAACAGTTCGCCCGCCTCGTCGGCCGAGACCGGCCGTACGTCCGCGCCCCGCGCCGTCAGCAGTTCCGTCAGCGCGCCGCCCGCCCGGGTCCGTACGGTCACGCTCGACCGCGTCCCGCGCGCCGCGAACTCCGCCAGGCTCTCCGCCGCGATCAGCTCGCCCCGGCCGATGACGACCAACTCGTCCGCCGTGCTCTCCATCTCGGTCATCAGATGGCTGGAGACGAACACCGTGCGCCCCTCCCCGGCCAGCCGCCGGAACAGCCCGCGCACCCACTTCACCCCTTCCGGATCAAGGCCGTTGAGCGGTTCGTCGAACAGCAGCACCGGCGGGTCGCCGAGCAGCGTGCCCGCGATGCCGAGCCGCTGCTTCATCCCGAGCGAGAATCCGCCGATCCGGCGCCGGGCGGCGGCCGTGAGACCGACCTCCCGCAGCACCTCGTCCACCCGCGCACGCGGGATGCGGTTGCCGCGGGCCAGCGCCGCGAGGTGCGCGGCGGCGGTACGCCCGCCGTGCACATCGCTCGCGTCGAGCAGCGCGCCCACGTGCCGCAGGCCGCGCGGGCGGTCGCGGAACGGGCGGCCGTCGACGGTGACCGAGCCACCGGTGGGCTCGTTGAGGCCGAGGATCATCCGCAGGGTGGTGCTCTTGCCGGCTCCGTTGGGGCCGAGGAACCCGGTGACGAGTCCCGGCCGGACGGTGAAGCTGAGATTCTTGACGGCGGTGGTCGCGCCGTAGCGTTTGGTCAGTTCGTTGACTTCGATCACCCGGCCAACGGTGGCGGTGCGCTCCCCCGCACGTCGTCGGACCGTCGCCGACAATCCGGCCGCGGGGTGTCGACCAGGGGTGTACGACCTCGGTCCGACGACCGGACGGGTCCGCGTCATTACGATCGGCGTATGCACGCCATACCGGCCATGCCGCCCCTGCCGCCCATGCCGCTGCTCAAGCGCGTACCGCCGGGCGTCTGGGTCGCGCTCGCCTGGACGGCGGGCGCGGTGTTCACCTTCCTCATCCGCCTCAGGCTGCCCGGCGAGGAGGAGCCCACAGTGCCGGCCGGGGTCCTGATCTACCGCTGGGACGGCCTGATCATGCTGGCCGTCGCCACCTGCCTGGCGGCGGCGGGCGGGTCGCGGCTCCTGCGGAGTCCGCTGTTCGCCGTGGCCCTGCTGCTCGGCGCCTCCGTCCTCGCGACGACCCCGCTGAGCGTGGGAGAGATCCCGCTGGCGCAGTTCCTGGCGGTCGACGTCGCGCTGTTCTTCGTGGCGTCGGCCCAGCCGCGCCGGACCGGGCTCGTCGCCGCCGCGCTGGCCCTCGGCACCCTTGTCGGCTTCCTGGGCGTCCGGGTGCTGAACGGCTGGAACGTCGGTACGTCGGCGGAGATGGCCGTCGCCATGACCGTGGTCATCGCCTGGCTCATCGGCAACTCCACGCGCCAGGCACGGGAGTACGCCGAGAAGTCCCGCGTCCAGGCGGCGGCCCGTGCGGTCACCGCCGAACGGCTGCGGATCGCGCGCGAGATGCACGACACCGTCGCGCACAGCATCGGCATCATCGCCCTCCAGGCGGGCGCGGCGGCGCGTGTCATCGAGACGCAGCCGGTCGCCGCGCGGGAGGCGCTGAGCAGTATCGAGAACGCCGGGCGCGAGACGCTGGCGGGGCTGCGCCGCATGCTCGGCGCCCTGCGCCAGGACGAGCCCGAACGTCCTGGATACGCGGCGGAGTTGGCGCACGCCGCGCCGCTCGATCCCGCGCTCGGGCTCGCGGACGTCGACCGGCTGGCCGCGACGACGACGGCCGCCGGGGTCGATGTCGATGTGACGTGGCACGGCGAACCGCGCCCGCTGCCGCCGGAGATCGACATCTCGGCGTACCGCATCATCCAGGAGGCGGTCACCAACGTCGTACGGCACGCGGGCACCCGGTCCTGTCGCGTCACCGTGGACCGCCGCCGGACCGAGGAGCTGTCGATAGAGATCACCGACGACGGGCGGGGCGGGCGCCACGGCGGCGGGCGTCACGGCGGCGGAGGCGCCGGGTGGGGCCTGGTCGGGATGCGGGAGCGCGCGACGTTGCTGCACGGGGACTTCGCGGCCGGGCCGCGCCCCGAGGGCGGTTTCCGGGTGACGGTACGGCTGCCGGTGCCGGTGCCGGTGACCGTGGCGGCGGGGGCCCACGCGTGACCGCCCCCGTACGCGTCGTACTCGCCGACGACCAGCCCCTCGTCCGCGCCGCCCTGCGCATGGTCATCACCGACGCCCCGGACCTCGATGTCGTCGGCGAGGCCGGCACCGGCGCCGAGGCGGTCCGGCTGGTCGCCGAACTCGCCCCCGACGTCGTGGTGATGGACATCCGTATGCCCGGCACGGACGGCATCGGGGCGACGCGGCAGATCACCACCGGTCCCGGCGGCACGCATGTCATCGTCCTGACGACCTTCGACGAGGACGAGTACGTGTACGGCGCGCTGCGCGCGGGCGCCGCCGGCTTCCTCGTCAAGGACATGGCCCTGGACGACATCCTCACCGCGATCCGGGTGGTCGCGAGCGGCGACGGTCTGATCGCGCCGAGCGTCACCCGCCGGCTGATCAAGGAGTTCGCGGGCCGGCCCACGTCCGCCCCGGCCCGGCGGACGGTCACCGGCATCACCGACCGGGAGCGCGAGGTCCTGGTGCTGGTCGGCCGCGGGCTGTCCAACACCGAGATCGCGGCCGAGCTGTCCATCAGCGTGGCCACCGCCAAGACGTATCTGACCCGGCTGCTGGCCAAACTCGACGCCCGCGACCGGGTCCAGCTGGTGATCCTGGCGTACGAGGCGGGGCTGGTGGCCCCGCCCGGCTGAGCGGACCGATCGGACCGAGCGGACCCAGCGGGCCAAGCGGACCGAGCCGACCGAGCCGACCGAGCAGGCTGAGCGGGCCGAGCGGCACTCCGCGAAGCTCCCGCGCCCCGTTCCGTACGCTGGCCTGGTGCCAGGACCGGAGACAACAGACACACGGACAGCGGCGGGTACGGACACCGCGCCCGGCGTCACCGTGTGGCGCGCCATGAGACAGCCCCCGCACCGCTTCGTCCTGTCGAGCTGGCCCTGGCGCGTATGGGCGCATCTGCTGGGCGGAGCGGTCACCGGCCTCGCCTCCCTGCTGCTGCTCGCGGCCCTCGCCGTCTCCGGCCTGCTCCTGTCCGTCATCGGCGTGGACCTCGTACTGATGCTGGCCGCCACCTTCGGTGTCCCGGCCGCCGCGCTCGAACGGCGCCGGATGCGGCTGGTCGAACCGGTGCCGGTGCCCGACCCGCACCGTTCGCTGGTCGGAGCGGGCCGCCGGGGCCGGCTCCGCACCCGGCTGAGGGAGCGCGCGACCTGGCGCGAACTCGGTTACGTCGTCGTCTTCGCGCCCGTCCAGGTGCTGGCCGGCTTCGCACTCGCCATCGGGCTGACCTTCGCCGTCGTGCTGACGGCGGCGCCGGTCATCGTCTGGAACGCCGCCCCCGACACCGTGATGATCATCCCGGGGCGGCCGGTCGAGAGCCCGCTGCACGCCCTGCCCGCCACCGCCGCCGGGCTGCTCGCCCTCGCCCTGTGCGCGTACGCGGCCGGGCTGCTGGCCGGGGCGCAGGTCAAGACGGCGGTGTTCGTGCTGTCGCCGCGCGACGAGGAGCGCCAGGTCGTCGAGCTGACCCGGTCGCGCGCCCGGCTGGCCGACGCGTTCGAGGCCGAGCGGCGCCGTATCGAGCGTGATCTGCACGACGGCGCGCAGGCTCAACTGGTCGCCCTCACCATGACGTTGGGGCTGGCCGAGCTGGAGCTGCGGGAGAGCGGTTCGCCGGCCACGGAGCTGGTCTCGCGCGCCCGGGATGAGGCGCGGCTCGCGCTGACCCAACTGCGGGACCTGGTACGCGGCATCTACCCGCAGGTCCTGACCGACCACGGCCTGGACGCCGCCGTCGCGGAGATCGCGCTGCGCAGTCCGATCCCGGTCGACGTCGACATCGATCTGCCGCGCCGGCTGCCGGACCCGGTGGAGACGGTCGCGTACTTCACGGTCACCGAGGCGCTGACGAACGCGGCCAAGCACAGCGACGCCACGCGGCTGACGGTCGTCGGCCGGCTGAAGCGCGGCACGCTGACCCTGGTGATCACCGACAATGGCCGCGGCGGGGCGGTCCCCTCCGCCGGCGCGGGTCTGCAAGGTCTCGCGGACCGTACGGCGATCCTGAAAGGCAGACTCGTGGTGTCCAGTCCGGCGGGCGGCCCGACCCGGGTGAGCGTGGAGGTGCCGTGCTCCGCGTAGTGCTGGCGGAAGACTCCGTACTGCTGCGGGCGGGGCTCACCGAGCTGCTGACCCGTGGCGGCCATGAGGTGATCGCGGCCGTCGGTGACGCGCGGGCGCTGGCGCGCGCCGTGGACGACGCGCGTCCCGCCCTCCCCGATCTGGTGATCACCGATGTCCGGATGCCGCCGGGCCAGCACGACGAGGGGCTGCGGGCCGCCCTGGAGCTACGGGCCCGGCACGCCGGGCTGCCGGTGCTCGTACTGTCGCAGTACGTCGCGACGGCGTACGCCACCCAGCTCTTCGGCGGCAGCGGCGGGCCCGAAGCTGCCGGGCTCGGCTATCTGCTCAAGGACCGGGTGGGTGAGGTCTCCGAGTTCCTGGACGCGATGCGGCGGGTCGCCAGCGGGCAGACGGTCATCGACCCCGAGGTCGTACGGGTGCTGCTCGTCCAGCACGCGCGGAGCCGCCCGCTGCGCCGGCTCACGCCGCGTGAGCGGGAGGTCCTGGCGCTGATGGCGGAGGGTCTCAACAACCAGACGATCGCCCAGCGGTTGACGGTCACCGAGGCATCGGTGGTCAAGCACGCCGGGAACATCTTCATGAAGCTGGACCTCGACCCGACGGAGGGCAACCGGCGGGTGCTGGCGGTGCTGGCACATCTGCGCGGCGAGACGGCCTGACCCCACCACGGGACGGGCGCCCGTCCCCGGTCGTCGCCGCGTAGGGGAGCGAGCCGAGCCGGCCACCGCCGTGGCCCCACAGCTCGGTCCCGCAGCTCGGTCCCGCAGCTCCGTCCCGCAGCTCACCGTGAGCTTCTCGATGCCCAGCCCGTGGTCGGAGTCGAAGACCGTCGTCCTCATCGCGCGGCGGCCGTTCTCAGGGGCCGGGCCGGGGCGGGGGTCGGGGCCCGGTCGGGGGAGCTGGCAGGGTGCGCTCAGGGTGTTCTCGGAGCGTTCTCGGGGGTGAGCAGTCGCGTCAGCCGACGTGCCGAGGCCTCCCAGGACCACTCCTCCGTCACCCAGCGCCGCCCCGCCTCCCCCATGGCGCCCGCCCGCTCGGGTGCGAGCAGGAGCGCCGTCAGTTCCCGCGCCACCGACCGCACGTCCCTGCCGTCGACCACCCACCCCGTACGGCCGTCCAGCACGGCGTCCGGTGCTCCCCCGGAGTCGCCGGCGACCACGGGGAGCCCGCTCGCCGCCGCTTCCAGGAAGACGATGCCGAGTCCTTCAGCCTCCAGACCGCCCTTGCGGGTGCGGCAGGGCATCGCGAAGACGTCGGCCGCCGCGTAGTAACTCGCCGTCTCCGTATGGCTTCTGCCGCCCGCGAAGACGACGGCCCCGGGCGCGTGCCGTTGGGCGAGTGCGCGCAGACGCCGTTCGTCCGGCCCCTGACCGACGATCACCAGTACCGCTTCGGGCACGGACCGCCGGACGAGTGGCAGCGCCCGTACGAGGACGTCCTGGCCCTTGCGGGTGACGAGGCGCGAGACGCAGAGGACGATCTTCGCCCCCCGGATCCCGTGCCGGTCCCGGATCTCTCGCGCGCGGCCGGCGGCGCCGTCCGGCCGGAACGTCGCCGCGTCCACGCCCGGTACGAGGCGGCTCATCCGCGCACCGGGGCCGAGGGCGGGCGCGATACGCGAGCGGGTGTACTCACCGAGGTAGGTGACGACGTCCACGTGCGCGCCCACCCGCCGCAGGAGCTGCCGCGCGCCGGGGGTCCGGGCCCACCAGATCTCATGGCCGTGGGTGGTGGCGACCATGCGCCGTATCCCGTCCCGCCGCAACTCCGGCGCCATGTACGCGAGTGGGGCCGCCGCCCCGAACCAGACCCGGTCGCAGCCGTGGCTCCGCGCGATCTCACGCGCGGTCCGGGTGACGCGGCCGGTCGGCAGCAGGGTGCGGGCGCGGTCCCTGACGACGGGGAAGGGCAGGGTGGCGTCGTACGCGGCGGCGCCGGGCTCGCTCGATGTGTAGACGACGACGCGGTCGGCCGGCATCCGGGAGGTCAGCGCGTGCACGAAGGTCTCGATGCCGCCCTGCCGGGGCGGAAAGTCGTTGGTGATGACGAGAGTTGAGCTCATGAGCGTCGCCCCGCACCGGCCGTGACGGGCCGCGTGTCCGCGCCTGGGTCCGGGGGCGTCGATCCCGGACCCGTCGGCGCCGTATCCACCGGCGCCGTATCCACCGCCCCCGCACCCACCGACCGAGCCCACACCACCAGCAGCACGGGGAGCGCCAGATAGCCGAACCGCCCGGCGGGCGCCAGCAGGAACGCGATCGAGAGCCCGATCGCCAGCCGGTCGGCGGCGCCCACGGCGTCCCGTGGCGGTCGCAGGACCAGCGAGAGTCCGACGGCTGTCGCACCGCACAGGAGCAGCGTCACCGCCGCCGCCCACCCCATGGCGCCCTGTTCGGCGAGCAGTCGGCCGGGCAGCGGGCTGGTCGCCGGTGTCACCAACTCGCCCCGTCCGGTGGGAAAGGCGAGCACCTGCTCGACCATCGGACCGGGCGACAGCAGCGCGCTCGGCAGGACCAGCAGGGCCGTCCCGGCGACGGCCGTACCCGCGCACCGCAGCGCCGGGCGCGCGCCCTGTGCGCAGCCGAGCAGCGCCACGACGACCGGAATCGCAGGCCAGGCCGTCCACTTGAGCGAGCAGGCGGCGGCGAGCACCAGCCCGGCGGCCACCGGCCGCCCACGTACGGCGAAGGCGATGGCCAGCGCGCAGAGCCCCGCCATCGGCAGATCGACCCCGCTGACGCACAGGGGCAGCGCCACGACGGGTGAGGCGATCAGCACGGCCGACGCCCCGGCGAACCGGGCGTCCCCGCCCCGGAGTCGGGAGCCGGCGCCGGGCCGCCGGCCCCGTACGACCGCCCGGCTCGCCACCAGACAGGCCAGGAACACCGCCGCGCACCACACCCGCGCGTCGCCCAAGTACCGCGCCGGCCAGCCGTGTTCACCGAGCAGCGCGCGCGGTATCCCGAGGAGCGCCATCCCGGGCAGATACGGCGTGTACTCCTCGACCCGCAGGGGCGCGTCCAGATACGGCGTTCCCGTGGTGAGCAGCAGCCGGCCGGACCGCTCGATGACGTCGACCTCGGACTGCGCCTGCCCGGTGAGGACCAGGAGCAGCAACGGCAGTACGACCGCGCCCGCCAGGGCCAGCGCCGACGGGACCCGTACGGCGCGCGGGCGCGGCAGCACCCTCGCGGCGACGGCGGCGGCCGTGTATCCCACGGCCGCGCAGCCGCCCCACACCCGGTGCGTCCCCACGTCGGAGACGAGGGGGAAGGCCGCCGCCCATCCGGCGGCGAGCAGCCATCCCACGGGCCACCACCAGGAGGCCCCCCGGGCCGCCGACCTGCTGTTCTCGCGTTGGACTCGCCAAGTAATCACCCCGCCATTGCAGCCGTCGGGGGGCATCGCGGTCAGCACGGTCAGGTCGAGACCTGATGGTCGGGTTTCCCCTACCGTCCGGTCCCCTCAGCCACGGCCGGGACCGTCAATTCCCCAACACGTCGCGGGTGTTGGCCCGTACGACATCCTGGTCGCGGCGTACCGCCTCGTACGCCGCCCGGTGGCTCGCGACGTCGGCGGACTGGGCGCGCGCCTCGCCGGCCCACCACACCCCGACCGTGTTGTGCTCGCGGGCGCATTCGATGTCGGCGACGGCCGTGTCCCGTTCCCGTCGGGTACGGCGGGTGTTGCCGTCGTCGTCCCGGTGCCACGCCTCGTCGCGGAAGGCGTCCTCGCGGCCCGCGTACCGGGTGAAGCCCCGGTCCTCGACGCACGCCGCCCAGGTGCGCAGCGCCTCGCTCACCTCGGGGTCCTTCCGCACCTCCTTGGCCAGCGCCTGGGACCGGTTCGACGTGTAGGTGTACATACGGGTCGTGTCCAGGACGCCGTCGGTGAGCCGGGCGGCGGCCTGGCCGGAGCAGCCGTTCTCGGGGATCTCGCGGCCTTCGGCGGTACGGCCGGTGGAGCCGGTGCCGGTGGAGCCGGTCGGGCCGTCGGCGGAGCGGTCCGCGCGGTAGAGCACCTCGTACTCCGCTTCGGTCATCGCGCGGTCCTTCTTCGCCGACGCGCGCCCGGACGCCTTCGGGTCCCAGCCGTAGCCCCAGCGCCGGGCCTCGTCGAGGTCGAGTTCCCCGAAGGGGGTCGCCATCGCCACCGCCACCAACCGGCCCCCGACGGTGGTCATCGAGGCGGGCAGGGCGGGGTCGAGGGGGAAGTCCGCGAAGCCGAGGTCCACCATGCAGCGCTGTGCGAGGCGCGCCTGGGCCCGGGTCGTGCGCTCGGTGTCGCTGTCGCTGAACTCGTAGCGGGCGAGCGGCAGTTCGGGGATGTCCCACTCCTTCTCGACCTTCGGCACGCGGCTGCCGTCGGTGTACGCGGAGGTGTCGGGCGCCTCGTCGGCGGCGGAGCAGCCGGCGAGGGCTGCCAGGGCCAGCGCCCCGGCGGCGAAGGCGGCGGCTCTCACTCCCCCGTACTCGCGTCCGGCGCCGCGTCGAC
The DNA here is from genome assembly GCF_042870175.1 of Streptomyces sp. NPDC006643. Classification (NCBI taxonomy): domain Bacteria; kingdom Bacillati; phylum Actinomycetota; class Actinomycetes; order Kitasatosporales; family Streptomycetaceae; genus Streptomyces; species Streptomyces sp. NPDC006643. Next base: position 23,024 of record NZ_JBIAHA010000028.1, read on the forward strand.
CTCGGCCACCGCCGTGATCTCCACCAACTGGCCCGTGTAGCCCAGGCACGCGACTCCGAGCAGCGTGGAGGTGTGCGGCCCCGTGGTGAGTCCGGACGCGTGGACGACGTCCCACACGCGGCTCAGGTCGGCGGGCTCCGACGCCACCACGTACACGTCGGTGGATATCACCCGGCTCAGATCGCTGCCGACGGCGTGCAGCGCCGTTTCCAGGTTGGCCAGGACCTGGGTGGCCTGCGCGGCGAAGTCGCCCGGTCCGACGAGCGTGCCGTCCTTGTCGAGCGGTACGGATCCGGCCATGAACACGAGACGGGTGCCGGTCTCGACCACGGCCGCGTGCGCGTAGCCGGGGGGCGGGAAGAGGCTGGGGACGGTCGTACGTCGCACCATGAGGTCGCTCCTTGCCAGTTGTGGGTCGTCGGGGGCAGCTCGAACGCTCGCGCGGTCATACCCGCGTGCCATTGTCGGCGCGACGGGGCGGCACGTCACCGGAGTTTCCACCGCCCCGCGCCGGCCCCGCCGCCCCCTCCGATCCGACCGACTTCGCCGCCCCCGCCGGTCCGGCCGACCGGTCCCGTACCACCGCCACCGCGATCAGCGCGACGGCGAGCCCGGCGGCGGTCTGCGGGCCGAAGGGCTCGCCGAACATGACCGCGCCCCACACCGCCGTGACCGGCGCCATCAGAAACATCAGGGTGTTCACGCGCAGCACCCCGGAGCGGCGCAGGACCAGCCAGTACAGGCCGTATCCGCCGAACGTCGCCAGCAGCACCAGCCAGCCGACCGCCAGCCAGAAGGACGTCTCGGCGGGCGGCACCGCCGCGCCCGAGGCGGCGGCGAGGACGGTGAAGACGACGGCGCTCGTGCCGCAGTGGATCGTCATGGCCACGGACGGCGCGACGGTCGTACGGGCGCGGCTCTCCAGGAAGGTGGCGGCGACCAGCGACAGCATGCCGAGGAACGGCACCGCGTACGCCCACGGCGCCACGCCCCGTACCGCCGCCGCGTCGGCGGATGTGACGACGAGCACGCCCGTCACACCGAGGCACAGCCCCAGCCACTGCCGCCGGGAGACATGGCTCCGCAGCAGTGGTCCGGCCAGCGCGCCCGCGACGAGCGGCTGCGTCCCGTCGATGAGGGCGGTCGTGCCGCTGGAGACGCCGAGCTGGATGGCGTAGTAGACCGTGAGGAGGTAGCCGCTCTGCGACAGCGCGCCGATCACGCACTGCCGCAGCAGATCGCGCGCGGTCAGCCCGCGCCAGGCGGCGCGGGCGCGCACGGCGGCGACCGCCCCGAGGACCAGCGCCAGCGGCAGGAAGCGCCACATCAGGATCGTGACGGCGTCGGCGCTGCCGGCGCCGAGCTTGGCGCCGATGAAGCCACTGCTCCAGCAGATGACGAACGCGACGGAGAGGAGGACGTTCATGGCAGGTCACCCCCGGTGACCGAGGAGACGGGTATACCGATCTGTTTACTCACCCTCTGCACTATACAGATCGGTATACTCTTTGCATGAGCACGAACAGCACCCCGAGACGGATCGTCATGACTCCCGGCGCCCGACGCGCCCTCGACGCCGCGTCGCGGCTCTTCTACGAGCACGGCATCCACGCCGTCGGCGTCGACCGCATCGCGGCCGAGGCCGGGGTCACCAAGAAGACGCTCTACGACCGGTTCGGCTCGAAGGAGCAGATCGTCGTCGAATATCTGGCCGCCCGCGACGAGCGCTGGCGCGCGCTGCTGGACGAACGGCTGGCGGCGGCTCCGTCGACACCCGCCGAGCATGTCCTCGCGGTCTTCGCCGCCTCGCGCGCCTGGGCGGAGGCGAACGGCTCACGGGGATGCAGCATGATCAACGCCCACGCCGAGATCGACGATCCCCGGCATCCGGCGTACGCGGTGATCACCGACCAGAAGGCCTGGATGCTGGAGCTGTTCACCAGCCTCGCCCGGGAGGTCCTGGCACCGGGCGAGGCGACCGCGTCCGAGACGGCCGACCGCCTCGCCCGTACGCTCATGCTGCTCCACGAGGGCGCGCTCGTCGCCCACGGCCTGGGCGTCTTCCCCGACGCCTTCGGGCTCGCCCGCGATCAGGCGCGGGAGGTGCTCGCCTCGTACCTCTGACCGTCGGTCTCGGGGCGGGGGCCCGGCGTTCCCCGTCGCCCCGGCAGCGTCCACGCCCGGTCCCCCAGCAGCGCGAGCGCCGCCGGCAGCAGTACGCCCCGGACGACCGTCGCGTCGATGAGGATCGCCACCGCCATCCCCGTGCCGAGCATCTTGTACTCGATCGCGGACAGCGTCGTGAAGACCGAGAACACCCCGACCATGATGGCGGCGGCGCTGGTCACGACACCCGCGCTGGCCGCGATGCCGCCGACGATCGCCCCACGGGCGCCGTCGGGACCGCCCGGCGAATCGGCCCACCGCTCCCGGATCCGGCTGAGGATGAAGATGTGGTAGTCCATGCTCAGCCCGAACAGAATGATGAACATGAACAGCGGCAGCCAACTCACCACTCCCCCATAGGCCTTGAAGTCCAGCACCGACTCCAGCCGGCCGCCCTGGAAGACCGCGACGAGCACCCCGTACGCCGCCCCGATCGACAGCAGGTTCAGCGCGATCGACACCAGCGGCAGGGCGAGCGAGCGGAAGGCGACCACCAGCAGGACGAAGGCCAGGACGAGGACGAAGGCGAAGACGACCGGCGTCCGCGCGTTCACCTGCCGGGTGAAGTCGTACGGCATGGCGGTACGGCCCGCGACCGCGACCTCGGTCCCCTCCACCGCCCCCACGGTCGCGGGCACCGCCCGCTCCCGCAGGAACTCCAGGGCCCGGGTCGACTCCGGATCCGTACCGGCCCCGGCCAGCGGCACCCGTACCACCAGTGCCTCGCCGACCGGCACCGTCGTGATCGGCTCGCGCAGCGCACCGTCGCTGCGCGCCGCCTGCTCGTGCAGCGCCTCCGCCGCCGCCCGCGCCCGGGGGCCGTTGTCCGACACCACCACACGCGCGGGCGTGGTCACCCCGGGGAACACCTGCTGCATCCGGGCGCCCGCGTCGGCCGCCGCCGAGACACCGCGCGGCAGGCTCTGGATCTGGGTGGCGTCCTGAAGACGCAGCCCGAACGCGGGCAGCGCCATGAGGGTGAGGAGCAGCGCCGCCGTACCGCCGGTGAGCAGCGGACGGCGTACGACCTTCCCGGCCACGGCCGTCCAGATCCGCGACCGGCCCGCAGCCGTACGCCGCCGTCCCAGCCAGGGGATACGGCCCCGATCGATCCGGTCGCCGAGCGCGGCCACCAGCGCGGGCAGCGCCGTCACCGAGCCGAGCACCGCCAGACCGACCACCAGGACGGTCCCGAGCGTGAGCCCCTTGAACACGTCGACGCCCGTGAACAGCAGCCCCGTCATGCACACCATCACCGTCAGACCGGACACCACGACCGCGTGGCCCGAGGTGCGCGACGCGATCCGCAGCGCCTCGCGCACCGGGTGCCCGGCGGCGCGCTCCTCACGGATACGGCGCAGATAGAACAGCGAGTAGTCGATGCCCACGGCCATGCCGATGAGCAGCACGATCGCGGAGGAGGCGCTGTTGAACGGCACCCACCGGCCGAGCGTGTCCAGCAGCCCGAACGCGGCGGCCACGGCGGTCGCCGACAGCAACAGCGGAATCCCGGCGGCGACGAGGGAGCCGAAGACGACGAGCAGGATGACGACGGTGAGCGGCAGCGAGGTGGTCTCGGCGCGCTTCATGTCGTCCTTGATGCCCTCGTCCACCGCCGAGGCGAGGCTGGAGTCCCCGGCCTGGTCGACACGCGCCCCGGGATGCTGCCGCGCCACCTTCTCGACGGCGGCGAAAGCGGTCTCCTTGTGGGCGCCGAACTCGGCGTCGGGACCGGCGATCTCGAACGTGACGAGGTCGGCCGTGCCGTCCTCGGAGACCCAGCGCCCGCCGTGCGCGCCGAGCGGTGACCCGACGTCCGTCACGGCGCCGGGTATCGCCCGCAACGCCGTGACCAGGTCCTTCGTGACGGTGCGGCGGGTCTCGGGGGCCTCGCCCGCCCCGGCCCGGATCATCACGTTCTCGCGTATCGAGTCACCGGCGTGCTGCGCGGAGACCATCCGCTGGCCCCGGCCGGCCTCGCCGGGGTCGGTGGCACGGGCCTCTTCGCCGGGGAGGAGGGAGCTGGACATGACGGCGACCACGACCAGGAGCAGCCACGCGGCGATGGCCGCCGTACGGTTGCGGGCGGACCAGCCGGCGACGGACTCGACCAGTCCGGCGGGTGGGCGTTCTGACTTGATTCGGGGCAGCATGAGCTGCTCTCCTTCACTCGGAGGGTCGTATCCGTGGGCTCGCCGCGAGGCGAGGTGGAGCGTCCTTCTGTGACCGGGCCGTCGAGTTGCCGCTCGGCGGCCCGGGGTTCGTCCTGCTGGGTCCTGCTGGGTTTTGCTGCGTCCTGCTGGGTCCTTCTTGGTCCCGCTGGGACCTGCTCGGTCCCGCCGGGCCGACGCGCTATTCGACGTCCTTGAGGATCCGTTCCAGCGATCCGGTACGGCTCTGGAGATCGGTGAGCTGCCGCCCGAGGTCGGCGAGTTGCCTCTCCGTACGCTGCTGGCCCTCCACCGCCTGGGCGGCGAGCCGGCGGTACTCGTTCCCCTCGGCCCTGGCCTCCCTGGCCCGGCGGCCCCCGGTGAAGTGCCACAGCGTCATCGACACCACGATCAGCAGGAGCGCGAACAGCCCTATCGCTCCGATGACTTCCTGCCACGCCTGTTCGTCGTCCATCAGGTGGCCCCCTTCTCGTCTCTCTCGTCCTTGTGACCGGTCGGTGTCAGCGTCTGTACGGCGGTGACGATGGACCGCGGCGTCAGACGGACCGCGAACGCGTTCACCTCGTAGAACTTCATGGCTCTTCCGTCTTCCGACAGCTCCAGGCGCGAGGTCACCAGACCGGCGGCTTCGAGCTTCTTGAGATGGACCTGGAGCAACGCCCTGCTGATGTCCAGTTCCCTGGCCAGTCGGCTGACGTAGTTGCGTCCCCCGGCGAGGGCCGCGACGACGCGCAGCCGGTGGGGGTTGGACAGCGTCGCCAGTACGCGCACCAGGTCGTCGCCCGTGGGCACGGGTGAGTTCATCGCAGCCTCCTGCACATGCAAAGAAAAGTTAGCAGGTGCCTACGCGGATTGCCTACGCGGATGACCAACCCATGTCCGAGGGGAGAGGGAAGCGCTGGTCGGGCGGGCGCCCCGGACCGGACGATCAGGCGGCGGGCGCGTGCAGCAGCGGGCTCTTGTTGCGCATCAGCCACTGCCGGTACACGACCGCCTGCAACGCCGCCTCGCGGTAGGCCGCCTCCAGGTCCGCGTACACCTCGGCGCCCCCGGGCCCGTCCCCGTCCGCGCCGGCGATGCCCGCGCCCTCGTACGCCCCCGGCCGCGAGAACAGCAGCAGCCGCACCCCCAACGGGTCGTCGCGCAGCGGCCGTACGACCATGTCCTCGCGCGGGACCGACGTCGGCTGGCAGGGCGCTATCGCCTCACCGACCGCGATCAGCGACGACGCGGTCAGGTAATCCCCGTGCAGGACGGGCGGGTCGAGCCCGGCCGCTCCCAACACCCGCCGCAGACCGTCCCATTCACCGTCCACGGTCGGGTCGATCATCCACCGGTCGGCCGCCAGGTCGGCCAGCTCCACGATCTGGCTGCCGGCCGCCGGATGGTCCCGGGCGAGCGAGATGAACTGCGGCTCGCGCTCGACCAGTACACGCCGGTCGAGCCCCGTCGGCACCCGCAGCGGACAGCCCTCCACCTCGTGCACGAACGCCACGTCGAGTCCGCCGCCCTCGACCTGGCGCAGCAGCGCGTTCGCCGAGACGTCCATCTGGAGCGAGATGTCCGTGCCCGGCAGCCGTTCGCGCAGTCTGCGCAGCCAGCCCGCCAGCGCGCGGCTCGCCGTGGAGCCGATCCGCAGCCGGGGCCCGGCGGACCGGTCGGCCGCCGCCCGCGCCTCGCTGACGAGGGCGGCCATCCCGGCGACCAGCGGACGTGCGCGGCTGAGCACGGTGTGACCGAGCAACGTGGGCCGGCAGCCGGTACGTTCACGGGAGAAGAGTTCGGCGCCGAGCGAGTTCTCGATCCGCCGCAGCTGCGTCGTCAGGGACGGCTGGCTCATGCCGAGCTGCCGGGCGGCTTTGTGCAGACTCCCGGCGTCGGCTATGGCGCACAGCGCGCGCAGATGCCTGACCTCCAGCTCCATGTACCGAAGAGTAGGCCTGCCTTTTGAGTCACGCCAGGGACCCAAAAGGCCGTAATTGGCTTTCATTCGAAGAAAATTGGGCGAGCGGACACCGGGGGGATGCTCTGGTGCTATCACCCTTCGGCATCATCCGCTGCGGTGGTGTGAAGCACGACACTCTCCCTACCGAATCCGTTCTCGGACGAGTAGTAGGAGCCCCCCACATGAGATACCCCAAGACGGCCGTCTCCGCGATCGCCGGCATCTCGCTCGCGTTCGCGACCGCCCTCACCGCCACTCCGGCCGCCGCCGCTGACCCCACCAGCGCCGCGCCCGCCACCACCTCGTACGCCCAGTACGAGGGTTCGTCGGAAGACACCGCCGCGACCAAGGCCTTCTACGAGGCCGTGCTGAAGTCGGTGGCCGAGAAGCGTGCCGCCAACCCCGGCGCGCTGGCCGTCACCGTCGTCTACGACGCGTCCGGCGCCCCGTCGTTCGCCGGCCAGATAGCCAGCAGCACCCAGATCTGGAACAGCTCGGTCGCCAACGTGCAGCTCCAGCAGGGCAGCAACGCCGACTTCACCTACGAGGAGGGCAACGACCCGCGTGGCTCGTACGCGAGCACCGACGGGCACGGCCGGGGCTACATCTTCCTGGACTACGCGCAGAACCAGCAGTACGACTCCCTGCGCGTGACCGCCCACGAGACCGGGCACGTCCTCGGCCTGCCGGACAACTACACGGCTCCGTGCAGCAAGCTGATGTCGGGTGGCGGCCCCGGCCCGTCCTGCACCAACTCGCAGCCGGACGCGGCCGAGCGCGGGCAGGTCGAGAACCTCTGGGCGAACGGCTTCGCCGCCGCACTGGCCAAGGCCTCCTGATCCGTCGCTGATCCGCCGCAGGCCGGCAGATCGGACCCCCCACCGGATCAGGCACCGACCGGGCGTGCCGGTACTCGCTGTCGAGTGCCGGCACGCCCGGAGTGCGTTTCCCCGCCGCCCCGACGAGCCGTCGGACCTTCGAGCTGTCGAGCTCTCGGGTCGTCTCCTCGTCAGCCCGTCGGGCCTCAGTTCGTCATGCTCGTTCGCACCATGGACATCAGCTCTTCCTCCGACATTCCCAACTCGCGCGCCTCGCCGACCAGTTCGCGCACCCGCTCCAGGATCTTGGCCCGGCCGGGCGAGACCGGTCCCGGTACGACGACGGCGCCCCGGCCCCTGCGCAGTTCGATCAGGCCCTCCTCGCGCAGCCGCTGGTAACCGCGCAGCACCGTATGGACGTTGACGCCGAGCGAGTCGGCGAGGGCCCGCGCCGCCGGGAGTCGGTCGCCGGGGCGCACCGTGCCGTCGGCGATGGCGCCGCGCACCGACCCCGCGATCTGGTCGCCGAGCGGCACGGAGGACGCCGGGTCCACCCGGAAGAGCACGTCAGATCCCCCTGTGCCGGTCGACGAGTGTGTTGAGCAGCGCGGCGGCCGTCGTGGAATCCGCCACCGTGACCGCGAACTCGCGGCCGTTGGTGCGGCGTACGACGATCGCCTCCCCGGAGCGCAGCAGGACGCCGGTGCGCCGGTGGCGGATGCGGTAGCCCCAGCCTCCGTAGTCTGCCACCGCGTTGATCTGCCGGCTGCTCGCGATGTCGATGCCGTCCAGCGGCACCCTTACCCGCGGCCAGGACAGCGCGCCCATGCGGACGGTGAGTCCGTGCCGGTCGACCGACACGCGCGCCGAGGCGAAGACCAGGGCCAGCAGGCCGATGACAAACACCGGTGGACCGTACCGCCAGCTGACGGCGACCGTGACGAACACCCCGGCGACCAGCGTCGTCAGAGCCACGGCGAGCAGCCGGCCGGAGCCCGTACGCCGGGACCAGCCGGCCAGTTCGCCCTCCGCCAGGTCGATCCGGCCCGTGCCGTCGTCGCCGACGGGCGCGTGGCCGGGGTCCGGTACGAAGCGGGTGAGCAGCAGACCCACGCCGGCCGCCGCGAGGGCCACGGCCGCGCCGACGCCGAGCTGCCACATCGGGAAGTGGACGGCGGAGCTGTCGGTCGCGTCGAGGTTGGCGAAGAGAGTCGCGGTGAGCGTGTAGCCGAGCAGGCCGCACAGTGCCCAGCCGCCCGCCGTCAGCCCCTTCACCCCGCGTGCGGTGAGCGGGCCGCCGAGCGCCGACGCGCCCCACAGCGCCCCGACTCCGGCGAAGAGCAGCAGGCCGGCGAGGAGCGCCGCGGTGCGGGACATCGGGTCACGGTCGGAGTCGCCGGCGAGGTCGAAGTGGGTGGCGAGCGAGTCGGGCACCCGGTCCCCGACGATCAGCAGAACGATCAGCTGGACACCGAGGGCCAGCACGAACGGCGCGACGGTGACGGTCGCGAGACGGATGCGAGCCTGATTCATAAAACCTCCCTTGTTCGCATACTACTAGAACAAGTATCGCGACACAAAGCAACCGCCCCGGCAGGTGACGTGCACCTGCCGGGGCGGTTCGCGCCTTCGGAGAGGGGGTGGTCGGAACGCTCGGGAGGACGGGGAAGGTCAGGCGTTCACCAGAATCCTGCCCTCGAACTCCGTGTCGTCCGGCAACTGCCGCTTGATCCGGTCGAGGGCGTCCCGGAACCCCGCCCCGACGATGCCCGACTCGTAGGCCGCGCCGCCGCAGCGCAGCGTCAGGCTCAGCTCGGCGCGCCCGGACGGCGCGCCCGACGCCCGCTCATGCAGCGTCAGCAGGCAGCTGAGCGTGGCCTGTTGGACCGTGCCGCCCGCGCTGACGGGCATGGGTATGTCCCACTCCAACACGCAGGACGACAACACCCCGCCCGCCTCCGTGGGCTCCAGCACGGAGAAATCGGCCCCCTCGTAAGCAACTCCCCTGATTCGGGTACGGACTTGCCGCCCGTCCGCGATGATCGCGATGGGTTCCGCACCGCGGCGGTCCCGGTACCAACCCGCCCATGACTCCGTCGACTCCGCTGTCATGGCGCGGACTGTAGCGGTACGGGACGTGCCGCCGCGCGCGTGGGTCACCGGTTGCGGCTGTACGTCCTGACGACCGCCCCGTTGCCGAAGGTGCGATTGGACTCCAGGGTGAACTCGGTCTGGGCGTACTCCGTACCGAACATGGGCATTCCGGAGCCGAGGATGAGCGGATACGTCTTGATGACCAGCTCGTCCACCTCGTCGAACAGCTCGGCGGCGAGATTCGCACCGCCGCAGAGGTAGATCCCGAGACCGTCTTCCTTCTTCAACTCCCTGACCAGGGCGGCGACATCCCCGGAGACGATCTCCACGGCCGGGTCGGGGCTGGTGAGGCTCCGCGAGGCGACGAGCTGGCGCATGTGCGCGTACGGACTGGTGACGCCGATGTCCAGGGCCACCTCGTAGGTGCGCCTGCCCTGGATGACCGTGTCGAACTGCTTGTTCTCCAGATGGTCGATGCCCAGCGGCTGACGGCCGGGCGTCGGCAGCGTCTCCGGATACTCCTCCTTGAGGAAGGCGAGGAACTCCTCGTCGACGAAGCGGGTGAAGAATCCCCCCTCGCCGGTGGGGTCGCCGATGTAACCGTCGATCGACACGGCGATGAAATAGCTGAGCTTGCGCAAGCCGGACCTCTTCCGCGATGGGCGACAGGAACGACCACGGCCGGCACCCTGGAGCGAATCCGGGGCGCGCGGCCATGACCACTGCACTCATAGTGCTTCACCTGTAGTGGTCAGCGCAAGCGTCTTTTCTCCCGCCCCGGCCCCGCCCGTCGGGGACGGCTCAGCGCGTACGGCGCGTGACGTACTCGGCCAGGGCCAGCAGATCACCCGCCTTCGCCAGATCCGGTACCGCCAGGGAGAGTTGGTGGACCGCCCGCGCCATCCGGTCGGCGGCCTGGACCTGCGCCCAGTCGCGCCCGCCGGCCCGTTCGACCGCCGACGCCGCCCGCACGACAGCCGCCTCGTCCATCGGCCGCCGATAGAGATCGGCCAACTCCTCGGCGGCCGGGTGCCCGGACACCAGCGCGGCGACGACCGGAAGCGACTTCTTGTGGGCCACCAGATCCGCGCCGGCCGGCTTGCCCGTACGGTCCGGATCGCCCCAGATCCCGATCAGATCGTCGATCAGCTGGAAGGCCAGCCCCGCCTCCCGCCCGAAGGCGTCGAGCGCCGCCACGGCCTCGTCGTCCGCGTCGGCGTAGAGCGCGCCCAGAGCGCATGAAGTGCCCAGCAGCGCACCGGTCTTGGCCATCGCCATCGTCAGACACTCGTCCAGCGACACGTCCTTCGGTCCGCGCCGCTCCAGCGCGCAGTCCGTCTGCTGTCCGGCGCACAGCTCGATGACGCATTCGGTGAGCCGTACGGCCGCCGGGGACGAGGCCGGATGACGGTCCTCGGCCAGCAGCTTCAGCGCCAGTGCCTGGAGGGCGTCGCCGACGATGATCGCGTCGGTGGTGCCGAACACCGTCCAGGCCGTGGGCCGGTGTCTTCGCGTCGGGTCCTCGTCGATGACGTCGTCGTGCAGCAGGGTGAAGTTGTGGGCCAGCTCCACGGCGACCGCGGCCGGGACGGCCCGGTGCGGCTCCCCGCCCAGGGCGCGTGCCGCCGCGAGGACCAGGGCGGGTCTGATCGCCTTCCCCCCGCCGCCCGTCGCAGGTGAGCCGTCGGCCTCCTGCCAGCCGAAGTGATATCTCGCGACGCGGCGCATGGCCGGGGGCAACGACTCGACCGCCGCGCGGAGTTCCGGTTGGACGACGCTACGCGAACGCTCCAGGAGCGCCACGGCCTCGTGGCCATCGGTGGCGGCATCCGTGCTGGTCATGGTCAGGTTCACTTCCTCTGCGGCGGACTGGGCGACTGCCGGGCGCGCCGGATGGGGCCCGGCCGTGGATACGGACGGACATGCGCCGGACCCCATCCGCGCGTACGGCCTCAGTGCCGGCTGCTCACTTCCACGTTCTCCAGGACGCCGAGAGCGTCGGGCACCAGGACCGCCGCCGAGTAGTAGGCGGTGACCAGGTAGGAGATGATCGCCTGCTCGTCGATGCCCATGAACCGGACCGACATGCTGGGCTCGATCTCGTCCGGGATGCCGCTCTGCTGGAGCCCCACGACCCCCTGCTCGGCCTCGCCCGTACGCATGCAGATGATCGAGGTCGTCCGGGCGTCCGAGATCGGGATCTTGTTGCAGGGGAAGATCGGCACACCGCGCCAGGCCTGCACATGGGTGCCCGCGACATCCACCGTGGTCGGATTGAGCCCCCGCCTGTTGCACTCGCGGCCGAAGGCGGCGATGGCCCGCGGATGTGCGAGGAACATCTTCGAGCCACGGCGGCGCGACAGCAGCTCGTCCATGTCGTCCGGGGTGGGCGCCCCGTCGAACGGCTGGAGCCGCTGCCCGTAGTCGCAGTTGTGGAGCAGGCCGAACTCGCGGTTGTTCACCAGCTCGTGCTCCTGGCGCTCGCGCAGCGCCTCGACCGTGAGCCGCAACTGCTGCTCGGTCTGGTTCATCGGCTGGTTGTAGAGGTCGGCGACCCTGCTGTGGACCTTCAGCACGGTCTGCGCGACGCTCAGCTCGTACTCCCGCGGCGACCCCTCGTAGTCCACGAACGTATGGGGCACCACGGCCTCGCCGACATGGCCGGCGGACAGGTCGATCGCGGCCTCGCCGTACTTGTTGGTCCGCTGCTCCGGGATGGCCGCGAGCGCGTCCAGATGCCCGCGCAGCGACCCCGCCCGCTCCGCGAGGTTCAGCACGTCCTGCCGGGTGAGCACCAGCACCGTGCAGGCCGTCGCCGCGCGTGCCGTGTACTGCCAGGTGGCCTCCCCGTCCACCAGCGCCTGATCGCCGAAGTACGCCCCGTCGGCGAGGACTTCGAGCACGGTCTCCGCCCCGTAGGGCCCCTCCCCCACCTTCTCCACCTTGCCGTGGGCCAGCAGGTACACCCGGTCCGCCGCGTCGCCGGAGGCGGCCACGGTCTCGCCCGCGCCGAACTCCCGCTGCTCGCAGCGGCCCGCCAGCTCGGCCAGGACCTCCTCGTCCTCGAAGCCGCGGAGAGCCGGCAGCTCGCCCAGCTCCGCCGGGATGACCGCCACCCGGTCGCCGGTCTGCACGAACGTCACACGCCCGTCGCCGACGGCATGGCTGAGCCGACGGTTCACCCGGTACGTACCACCCTGCACCTGGACCCAGGGCAGCATCCGCAGCAGCCACCGCGAGGTGATCTCCTGCATCTGCGGGGGTGTCTTCGTGGTGGTCGCCAGGTTCCGCGCGGCGGCCGTCCCCAGACTCTGCTGGGCAGGCTCTTCCACCGTACGGACCTCGTCACCAACCGACATGTGTCTCCCTCTCGATCATGGGCTGACCTGCGTCAAAAAGCCTCGCACCACGCCTGCTTGTCGCGCTATCACACAAATGAGTGGGACTGGATCACGGTGGTCGGGGCACATTCACGGCTTCTGTCATCCCCGTGCAGACTCACGGCTGAAAGTGACCGGATCGGCTCGTACAGCGTGCGAATTGATGGTCCACCCGGCCGTGTTGGGGGAATAAGCCAGCGAGACCAACCACCGGTACGGAGCGCTCCGTATCCACTTCCACCGGTCAAGGAGGCGACATGGCCACACCCATGTCCGCGAGCAGCTTCATCCGCGCGCTGAAGGACGAGGGTCTGACGGTCGTCGAGGTCGGCGACTGGCGTACGCACAACCGCAACCACGTGGGGCCCTGGGGCCCGGTCCACGGCGTGATGATGCACCACACGGTCACCAAGGGCACCGCGAACACCGTCCGCATCTGCCGTGACGGCTACTCGGGGCTGCCGGGGCCGCTGTGCCACGGCGTCATCGACAAGCGCGGCCGGGTGCACCTGGTCGGCTACGGCCGGGCCAACCACGCGGGCAGCGGCGACGACGACGTCCTGCGCGCCGTGATCGCCGAGCGGGCCCTGCCGGCGGACAACGAGGCGAACACCGACGGGAACAGGCACTTCTACGGCTTCGAGTGCGAGAACATGGGCGACGGCAAGGACCCGTGGCCCGCCGTCCAGGTCGAGGCGATGGAGGCCGCGGCGGCGGCCGTCTGCCGTGTCCACAACTGGAACGGCCCTTCGGTCATCGGCCATCTGGAGTGGCAGCCGGGCAAGATCGATCCCCGTGGCGTCTCCATGGCCGGTCTGCGCAGACGCGTCGACGAGCGGCTGAGCTGACGGGCGCCCCCGTCGGCGATCCCGCCCGGCGCGCGCCGGCGCGAGATTGCGGACAATGAACGGGTGAACCCGGAAGCGCTCGACCTCGCCGCCCTGCGGCCCCGGCTGCCGTCCCCCCTGCGGGCGGTCGAGGACGAGCGCTTCACCCGTCGCGGCCTCCGGCTGCTGCTGAAGCGGGATGATCTGATCCATCCCGCGCTGCCGGGCAACAAATGGCGGAAGCTCGAACCGAACCTGCGCGCCGCCGCCGACGAGGGGCGTCGCGTCCTGCTGACCTTCGGCGGCGCGTACTCCAACCATCTGCGCGCCACCGCCGCGGCGGGCCGGCTGCTGGGCTTCGCGACGGTCGGTGTCGTACGGGGCGACGAGCTGGCCGCCCGCCCGCTCAATCCGTCACTGGCCCGCTGTGTGGCCGACGGGATGCGGCTGCGCTTCGTCGACCGGGCGACCTACCGCCGCAAGACGGAGCCCTCCGTACTGAAGGCGCTGCTGACCGCCGCCGCCGACGGGCTCTCCGTGCCCCCTGAGCGGGTGTACGTGGTCCCCGAGGGCGGCAGCAACTCCCTTGCCGCGCGCGGCTGTACGGCCCTCGGGCGGGAGCTGCGCGGCGCGGCGGACGTGGTGGGGGTCGCGTGCGGCACGGGCGGCACCCTGGCGGGCCTGGCCGCCGGTCTGGCCCCCGGCCGGCGCGCGGTCGGCTTCCCCGTACTGAGGGGCGGCTTCCTGGCCGGCGAGGTCCGCGCCCTTCAGCTGGCGGCCTTCGGCGGGCCCCGGGGCGACTGGTGGCTCGACGAGCGCTTCCACGCCGGCGGTTACGCCCGTACGACGCCCGCGCTCGACGCCTTCGCCGCGGACTTCGAGGACCGGCACCGGCTGCCCGTCGAGCGCCTCTACGTGGCCAAGATGCTCCACGGGCTGACCACGCTGGCCGAGGAGGGCGCCTTCCCGCCGGGCAGCACGGTCGTCGCCGTCGTCACCGGCGCGCCCGATCCGGACGGCGGGCCTCAGTCGGACTCCTCCCGGTAGGCCGCCGCCTCCTCCAGGTCCAGCCTGCGCAGCAGTGTCCGCAGCATCTCGTCGTCGATCCGGCGCTCGTCGCGCAGTGTCACGAAGACCTCGCGTTCGGCGCCGATCATCTCCCTGGACAGCCGCTGATAGGTGCGGTCGGCGGACTCCCCGGTCAACTCGTTGACCGTGCCGAGCCGTTCCCACACCGAGTTCCGCCGGCGCTCCAGCACGGTCCGCAGCCGCTCCGCCAGCGGGTCCGCCAGGGCGTTGCGGTCGTCGGCGAGCAGTTCGTCGAGCCGCTGCTCCGCCGCCACCGACGCCCGGCTCTGCGCCTGCGCCTCGGCCAGCGTCTCGGCGTAGCTGTCGCGTCCGGGCAGTTTCAGCACTCTGATCAGCGTGGGCAGGGTGAGGCCCTGGACGACGAGGGTGCCGATGACGGTCGTGAACGTCAGGAAGAGGACGAGGTTGCGGGCCGGGAAGTCCTCGCCGTCGTGCAGGGTCAGCGGGATGGAGAAGGCGATGGCCAGCGACACCACGCCGCGCATGCCCGCCCAGCCGACGACGAGGGGCGCCTTCCAGGTCGTCTCCGGTTCCCGTTCCCTGATCCGTTTCGACAGGACGCGCGGTACGAAGGTGGCCGGAAAGACCCAGATGTAGCGGACCGCCACGACGGTCACGAACACCCCGACGGCGTAACCGGCGACCTCCATTCCACCGTAGGAACCGAGCCCCTTCAGTACATAGGGCAGCTGGAGCCCGATCAGCGCGAAGACGACGGACTCCAGGACGAAGGAGACCATCTTCCACACGGCGGCCTCCTGGAGCCGGGTCGCGAAGTCGACCTGCCAGGAACGGTGTCCGAGGTAGAGCCCGACCACGACGACGGCCAGCACACCCGACGCGCCCACCTGTTCGGCCGCCGCGTAGGCGACGAAGGGGATGAGCAGCGAGAGGGTGTTCTGGAGCAGGGCCTCCCTCAGATGCGTACGGAGCCAGTGGATCGGCACCATCAGTACGAGGCCGATGCCGATACCTCCCAAGGAGGCCAGCGCGAACTCGCCGATCCCGCCGGCCCAGCTCGCGCCCTCCCCGACGGCCGCCGCGAGGGCCACCTTGAACGCGGTGATCGCGGTCGCGTCGTTCACCAGCGACTCGCCCTGGAGGATGGTCGTGATCCGGCTCGGCAGCCCCAGTTTGCGGGCGATGGCGGTGGCGGCCACCGCGTCCGGCGGGGCGATGACGGCGCCGAGCACCAGCGCCGCGGTCAGCGGCAGATCGGGGATGAAGAGATACGCGAGATAGCCGACGACGACCGTCGCGAACAGGACGTAGCCCACGGAGAGCAGCCCGACGGCGCGCGCGTTCGCCCGCAGGTCCAGGTACGAGCTGTCCACGGCGGCCGTGTGCAGCAGGGGCGGCAGCAGCAGCGGCAGGACGATGTGCGGGTCGAGCACATAGCTCGGCACGCCCGGCACGTACCCGGCGACAAGTCCCGCCGTGACAAGGAGCAACGGCGCCGGCACGGGCGTTCTTCTGGCCGCCGCCGCGATCACGGCGCTTCCCGCCACCAGGGCGATCAGCTGCAACGGGTCCATGCCCCGGTCCTCCCCTAGCGTCGTAATCTGGCCATCATGAGTGAGTGCCAGCACGTTGCCGACCTCCCACGCCCCGAACCCGCCCCGCTGAGCGAGACCTGCCTGGAGTGTCTGGCGGCGGGCAGTCACCCCGTACAACTGCGGCTCTGTCTGGTCTGCGGTCATGTGGGGTGCTGCGACTCGTCACCGCACCAGCACGCCTCACAGCATTTCAGGGAAACCGGCCACCCCGTGATGCGTAGCTTCGAACCGGGTGAGACGTGGCGTTGGTGCTTTGTCGACGGTTCGATCGTCTGAGCCCTGGGTACGTCAACCATCCGCCCGTTCTTCGTAATTGGTTGCCGCACACCTCTAGCCACTGTCCGTGCCCATATGCCTACTATGAGTAACTGACAGCCCGGCTCTGGCCCGGGGGTCCCTGCGACACGGGACCATGGATCGCGATAGCGTCGCCAGTCCAGACCGGCTGCGTACCGACTACGTACCGCAAGGCTTCGGGAGTTTCCCTTCCCGGAGCCCTGAGAAGCTTGTGCCACCTTGGAGGTGAGGGTGTCCCAGATCGCAGGCGAGCCCGGGACCCAGGACTTCGTGGAAGTCCGGCTGCCCGCTGCGGGTGCCTACCTGTCCGTGCTGCGTACGGCCACGGCCGGCCTGGCAGCACGCTTGGACTTCACCCTCGACGAGATCGAGGACCTGCGCATCGCGGTCGACGAGGCCTGCGCGATCCTGCTGCAACAGGCCGTACCGGGCTCCGTCCTCAGCTGTGTGTTCCGGCTCATCGACGACTCGCTCGAAGTGACCGTCTCGGCGCCGACGACCGACGGGCGCGCGCCGGAGCGTGACACGTTCGCGTGGACGGTGCTCTCGGCGCTCGCGGGCAAGGTCGACGCGACGGTCGCCGACGACCGCACGGTCGCCATCAGCCTCTACAAACAGCGCGGCGCGGGACCCGGGCCGGCGTGAGGAACGGGGACGGTCCGGTGCGTGACGAGGAGCGGGTCCCGCAAGATCCGCGCGATGGGCATGAGGTTCCGGCGGATCCGGCGCTCGTGCCGTCGGGCATTCCGGAGCAGCAGGCCCGGCCCCATCCGGTGGACGGGCTTGACGGCCAGACGGCGGCGGAGCAGGAGCGGGCAGAGCGGGCGGCCACGATGAGCGAGCACAGGCAACACGATCCACATGACCGCAGCGGGGCGCGGGCGATGTTCATCGAGCTGCGCAAGCTGCCCGACGACTCGCCGGAGCGGGCCCTGCTGCGCAATCAGCTGGTGCGGATGCATCTGCCGCTCGTGGAGCATCTGGCCCGCCGGTTCCGCAATCGCGGAGAGCCGCTGGACGATCTGACGCAGGTCGCGACGATCGGCCTGATCAAGTCGGTGGACCGGTTCGATCCGGAGCGGGGTGTCGAGTTCTCGACGTACGCCACTCCGACGGTCGTCGGCGAGATCAAGCGGCACTTCCGGGACAAGGGCTGGGCGGTGCGGGTGCCGCGCCGCCTCCAGGAGCTGCGGCTGTCGTTGACGACGGCGACCGCCGAACTCTCCCAGCAGCACGGCCGGTCCCCGACGGTGCACGAGCTGGCGGAGCGCCTGGGCATCTCCGAGGAGGAGGTCCTCGAAGGGCTGGAGTCGGCCAACGCGTACAGCACGCTGTCGCTGGACGTGCCGGACACGGACGACGAGTCCCCGGCGGTGGCGGACACGCTCGGCTCGGAGGACGAGGCGCTGGAGAGCGTCGAGTACCGCGAGTCGTTGAAGCCTCTGCTGGAGGATCTGCCGCCGCGCGAGAAGCGGATCCTGCTGCTGCGTTTCTTCGGCAACATGACGCAGTCGCAGATCGCGCAGGAGGTCGGCATCTCGCAGATGCATGTGTCGCGGCTGCTGGCGCGGACGCTGGCACAGCTGCGCGAGAAGCTGCTCGTCGAGGAGTGAGACGACCCTCACACACCGGACCTCGTACGCCGGAGGGGCCGCACGCTGCCGCGTGCGGCCCCTCCGGCGTATGAAGGGTGGCCGGCACCTAGGGCGTGTCCGGGCGGCCGATGCCGAGCGCCTTCGTGGTCGCCGGATTGATCAGCAGGACCAGCGCCGTCACCGCGATCACCGCGAGCGCGATCCCGGCCGGGATCAGCGCGCCGCTGGAGTTCAGCAGCGTCCAGGCGACCGGCAGCGCCATGATCTGGGTGGCGACCGCCGGGCCCCGGCTCCAGCCGCGCCGCAGCAGCAGGCCACGGGCGGCGAGCAGCGGGATGAGGCCGAGCGCGACGAGGGTGAGACCGCCCGTCACGGACTGCTGAGGGTCGTCGGGCCGCCCGAGCAGACCCATCACGAGCAGATATCCGCCGCCGGCGACGAGCGCGAGGGCTTCGAGCCCGGCGCAGGCGGCCGACGCGGTCAGCCGGCCGGGACGGGGGCTCGGGTCGGGGGTGTTCTGGTCGCTGCTGCTCACCCCAGCAGGGTAGCGGCCCCCGTCCGGTGACCGGCCGGGCCCCGGAGGCGCGCGGTCCGCCCGGGCGCCGGGCGGGCGCCCATGGCCGGTAATGTCGTCCGTATGCGCGCACTCCTTGTGGTCAACCCGGCAGCAACCACCACCAGTGCCCGCACACGTGACGTACTCATCCACGCGCTGGCCAGCGAGATGAAGCTGGAGGCGGTGACGACCGAGTACCGGGGGCACGCCCGCGATCTGGGGCGGCGGGCGGCGGACTCCGACGACGTGGAGCTGGTGGTCGCCCTCGGCGGCGACGGCACGGTCAACGAGGTCGTCAACGGCCTTCTGCACGGCGGCCCGGACCCCGACCGGCTGCCGAGACTCGCGGTCGTGCCGGGCGGTTCGACGAATGTCTTCGCCCGGGCGCTGGGGCTGCCGAATGACGCCGTGGAGGCGACCGGCGCCATTTTGGACGCGCTGAGTAACCGGAGCGAACGCACTGTCGGTCTGGGACTGGCGGCCGGGACTCCGGGAACCGACGACGAATCAGTTCCCGCGCGCTGGTTCACTTTCTGCGCGGGATTGGGATTCGACGCGGGAGTGGTCGGCCGGGTCGAACAACAGCGGGAGCGCGGTAAGCGTTCGACGCACGCGCTCTATGTCCGCCAGGTCGTACGGCAGTTCCTCGACGAACCCCATCGCCGGCGCGGCATGATCACCCTCGACCGGCCCGGCGAGAAGCCGGTGACGGATCTTGTGCTGTCGATAGTCTGCAACACCGCCCCGTACTCCTACCTGGGCAATCGTCCGCTGTACGCGTCTCCGGGCGCGTCGTTCGACACCGCCCTGGATGTGCTCGGACTGAGCAAGTTGTCGACTCCCGCGGTGGCGCGTTATGCGACGCAGCTGCTCAATTCGACCCCCGATCGGGGCCCGCACGGCAGGCATGCGGTTTCCCTTCATGACCTGACGGACTTCACCTTGCAATCGAAGGTCCCACTGCCCTTCCAGATGGATGGCGACCACCTGGGACTGCGAACGAGCGTGACGTTCACAGGCGTACGCCGTGCACTGCGTGTGATTGTGTGAGTGGAAGTGGGGAAAGTCCTTTCACTCGAACGTTTAGGCTGGCATCCACCCCATGGAAGTACGGCTGTGACCGAGTCGACACCGAGGAATCAAAAAAAACTTTCCGGAAGGGGTTGTATCCGCCGCCGAGGTTTGCGAATCTCTACATGGCGCTCGGGACGGCCCGCAACACCGGCCTCCACTGAGCACCAGAACCCCCTCCTCAAGCCAGGACCACCCCAGTTCGTCTGGGCGTCGGCCCTTCCCTTGTCCGGGGATTCGTGAAAGCGTTCACATTCACAAGCAATCAGCACGTAACACCAAGAGAGGTAGCAGCCATGGACTGGCGTCACAACGCCGTTTGCCGCGAGGAAGACCCCGAGCTCTTCTTCCCCATCGGCAACACCGGTCCTGCGCTGCTGCAGATCGAGGAAGCCAAGGCCGTCTGCCGTCGCTGCCCCGTCATGGAGCAGTGCTTGCAGTGGGCACTTGAGTCCGGCCAGGACTCGGGTGTCTGGGGTGGCCTCAGCGAGGACGAGCGCCGCGCGATGAAGCGCCGTGCCGCTCGCAACCGGGCGCGTAACGCGACCGCCTGAGACACCGCACCCAGCTTGAGCACGGCGGCGCGTACAGCGTGTACGCATAACCCCGCCCCCGAACCGCAGCGCGCAGTACCCCCCGATGCGCAACGTCACAGAGCTCCAGGCCGAGCCCCGGACCGTCACCACGGTCCGGGGCTCGTCGCTGTGCACGGTACTCGTCGCCGCGAACGGCACTCGTCGCCCTGAACGGCCTTCAGCCGTCGGTCACTTGTGCGGTTCCACCGGGATGTCGAGGATCACACGGGTGCCCCGCTCCTGACCGGGGAGCATGTCGAACCCGCCGCCCAACTCCCCCTCCACCAGCGTCCGTACGATCTGAAGACCCAGATTTCCGGCCCGGCGCGGGTCGAAGCCCTCGGGCAGTCCGCGGCCGTCGTCCTGGACGGTGATGAGCAGCCGGGCGTCCGAACGGCCCACGTCGCCGGGGCGTTTGGGCCCGTTCCCGCCGCTGCGGACGGCGTGCACCTCGACCGTGCCGCGCTCCCCCGTACCGAACGCGTGCTCCAGCGCGTTCTGAAGGATCTCGGTGAGGACCATCGAGAGCGGCGTGGCGACCTCAGCGTCCAGAATCCCGAACCGGCCCGTCCGGCGTACCGTCTTGCCGGGCGAGATCTCCGACACCATCGCGAGCACCCGGTCGGCGATCTCGTCGAACTCGACGCGTTCGTCCAGATTCTGGGAGAGCGTCTCATGGACGATGGCGATGGAACCGACCCTGCGCACCGCCTCGTTGAGCGCCTCGCGGCCCTGCTCCGAGTCCATCCGGCGGGCCTGGAGCCTGAGCAGCGCGGCCACCGTCTGGAGGTTGTTCTTCACCCGGTGGTGGATCTCCCGGATCGTGGCGTCCTTCGTTATCAACTCACGCTCACGTCGCCGCAGTTCGGTGACGTCACGGAGCAGGATCAGCGAACCGACCCGGGTGCCCTTGGGCTTGAGCGGGATGGCGCGCAGCTGGATGACACCGCCGGCGCTCTCCACCTCGGTCTCGCGCGGGGCGTATCCGCTGGCCAGTTTGACCAGGGCCTCGTCCACCGGGCCGCGCACCGGGGCGAGTTCGTCGGTCGTCTGACCGAGGTGATGTCCCACCAGGTCGGACGCCAGTCCCAGCCGGTGATACGCGGACAGGGCGTTGGGGCTGGCGTACTGGACGACGCCGTCGACGTCGAGCCTGATCAGACCGTCGCCGACGCGTGGTGAGGCGTCCATGTCGACCTGCTGGCCGGGGAAGGGAAACGATCCGGCGGCGATCATCTGCGCGAGGTCGGAGGCGGACTGGAGATAGGTCAGCTCCAGCCGGCTGGGGGTGCGGACGGTGAGCAGGTTGGTGTTGCGGGCGATGACGCCGAGGACGCGGCCCTCGCGGCGTACGGGGATCGACTCGACCCGCACCGGGACCTCCTCGCGCCACTCCGGGTCGCCCTCGCGCACGATCCGCCCCTCGTCGAGCGCGGCGTCCAGGAGCGGCCGGCGGCCCCGGGGTACGAGATGGCCGACCATGTCGTCCTGGTAGGACGTGGGGCCGGTGTTGGGCCGCATCTGGGCCACGGAGACATAGCGGGCGCCGTCGCGGGTCGGGACCCACAGGACGAGGTCCGCGAAGGACAGGTCGGAGAGCAGCTGCCACTCCGAGACCAGCAGATGGAGCCATTCGAGGTCGGACTCGGTCAGGGCCGTGTGCTGGTGGACGAGGTCGTTCATGGAGGGCACAGAGGCGAGCGTACCCGTGGGGTGAACCGGGAGGGTCCGTGCGACGTGGTGGGAGGAGGGGGCCGGAAAATGCCCTCCCGGATCCATGGACAGATATGAATGGTCTAGTCCACAATGCTGAAGTAAAGCTTCCGCCCTCCCCGCACAGGAGGGTGGAACGGGGTAACCGGCGCTCTCTGCCCTGACTGCGTCGATACCTCATCCACGGCCTTCGTGGCCGTAGCAACTCCGGGCTGCGGTGCCGGACGGGCTGAGGGTCCCGTCCTGGCGCCGCGGCCCGTGGGTGTTCCGGGGCGGCCACGAGCGAGGCCGGGCGTCGGCGCGGTCAGTGGGTCTCGGTGACCTTGGCCAGCGCCCGCGGGACGTCCGGGTCCTGGCCGCGGGCCAGGGTGATCTCGTACGCCAGCCGCTGGAGCGGCAGGATCTCCAGGAGGGGCTGGACCTCCTCGGCGACGCCCTCCGTAGGAAGCGCGAACCCCGCCGACGCGGCGGCGACCTCGGCCGCCGGCCCGACGACGCACAGGTCCGCGCCCCGGCCGCGCAGCCGCTCCAGGACCGGCCGGAGCGCTTCGCCGCCCCTGCCGTCGGTGACCACGGCGATGACCGGCGAGATGTTGTCGACCATGGCGAGCGGCCCGTGCAGCAGGTCCGCGCCGGAGTAGGCGAGAGCCGGGATGTAGCTCGTCTCCATCAGTTTGAGGGCCGCCTCCTTGGCCGTCGGGTAGCCGTAGCCGCGCGAGGTGATGACCATCCGTTCGGCGAAGCGGTAGCGGGAGGCGAGGGTGGCCACCTCGTCGCCGCGGGACAGGATCCGGTCCGCGAGGTCCGGCAGGACGTTCGCGGCGGGCCCGTCGCCGCCACCCAGGCCCTCGGCGAAGAGGTAGAGCGACAGCAGGGACGCCGTGTACGTCTTCGTCGCCGGGAGGGCCTTCTCGGGGCCCGCGAGGATGTCGATGTGGAACTCGGAGACGGCGGCCAGGGACGAGTCGGGGTTGTTGGTGACGGCGAGGGTGATCGCGCCCGCCTCGCGCGCGGCGCGGGTGGACGCCACCAGGTCGGGTGAGCCGCCGGACTGGCTGACGGTGATCACCAGCACGTCCCGGAGGTCGGGCCGCGCGCCGAAGGCCGTCGTCGTGGACATGGAGGACAGCCCGCAGGGCATCCCCCGGCGGATCTCCAGCAGGTACTTGGCGTACAGCGCGGCGTGGTCGGAGGTGCCGCGCGCGGTGAGCAGGACGAAGCGCGGGGCACGGGCGGCGACGGCGGCGGCCACCGCACGGACGCGCGGCGCGCCCTCCTTGAGGATGCGGCGCAGCATCGCGGGCTGCTCGGCCATCTCGGCGGCCATCATCCGGCCCGGCGGATCGATCCGCGCCGGCCGGGCGGCCTCCTGGGAAGGGTGCGTCGGGGACATTCCGGGTGCCTCCACTTGACTGAGGACGACCGGGGGACGGCGCCCACGGGGCCCGCACAAGTCGACCACGGGAACGTGTTCCCCCGCCAGCGGAGAGGGCCCCAACACGGCCGGACACTCTGCTAGATTGGTCTATACCACAATACTCAGCGGACCCTTTACCAGATCGGCAGGC
Source organism: Streptomyces sp. NPDC006643 (assembly GCF_042870175.1). NCBI lineage: Bacteria > Bacillati > Actinomycetota > Actinomycetes > Kitasatosporales > Streptomycetaceae > Streptomyces > Streptomyces sp. NPDC006643. The sequence goes on from NZ_JBIAHA010000028.1 coordinate 46,445, forward strand.
GCAGCGTGGAAGTTGTCATCGTCCAGGACGCCGAGGCGGGCGGCGAACTCATAGCGGAGACCATCGCCAACCTGCTGCGCCGCAAGCACGACGCGCTGCTCGGGGTGGCCACGGGATCCACCCCGCTGCCCATCTACCAGGCGCTGACCGCCAAGGTCCGGGCCGGCGCGCTGGACGCCTCGGGCGCCCGGATCGCGCAGCTCGACGAGTACGTCGGCCTGCCGGCCGGACACCCGGAGTCGTACCGCTCGGTGGTCCTGCGCGAGGTGGTGGAGCCGCTCGGGCTCACCGAGGACGCGTTCATGGGACCGGACGGCGCCGCCGAGGACGTACAGGCGGCGTGCGAGGCGTACGACCTGGCCCTCACCCAGGCCGGCGGGGTGGACCTCCAACTGCTGGGCATCGGCACCGACGGGCACATCGGCTTCAACGAGCCGTGCTCGTCGCTGGCCTCGCGCACCCGCATCAAGACGCTGACGCGGCAGACCCGGGAGGACAACGCCCGCTTCTTCGACAGCCTGGACGAGGTCCCGCACCACGTCATCACCCAGGGCATCGGCACGATCCTGGAGGCCCGGCACCTGGTGCTGCTGGCCACGGGCGAGGGCAAGGCGGAGGCGGTGGCGCAGACCGTGGAGGGACCGGTGGCCGCCGTCGTACCGGCGTCGGCGCTGCAACTGCACCCGCACGCGACGGTGGTAGTCGACGAGGCCGCCGCGTCCAAGCTGAAGCTCGCGGACTACTTCCGCGCCACCTACGCCTCCAAGCCGGACTGGCAGGGCATCTAGGCCCTGCCCGGCGGACGCGCCCTAGGTGCCGGAGGGGGCCCTGAGGGTGCAGCCCTCGCGGGACAGGTCCAGTGCGGATCCCTCGGCCAGGCAGGCCGCGATCATATGGACCTGCTGGCCGTAGGTCCGGCCCTTGGTGGAGGTCACTTCCCCGTCCGCGCCCACCTCACAGGGGTTGTTGTCGGTGCATTGCCGACCGTCGTCGTTGTGGGTGTTGTGGATTCCCACGATCGTGGAGCCGTCCGGGCCCAGCAGCGCCGAGCCGGAGTCGCCGTGCCAGGGAGTGCAGTCCTCGCTCGTCGCGTAGCGGATGGAGTTGTCCAGTTGGTAGCCGCCCTCCCGCAGATGGGGCACCACGGCCTCGGCGGCGCAGTCGTGGCGGACGCCGCTGGACGCCACGGTCAACGGGTCGCCCGCGCGTACGGGAGTGGTGGTGAGCCGGAAGACCTTCGCGCCGTCCGCCTTCAACCGCGCGTAGGTCTTGTCCAGGCGGTAGAGCGCGATGTCGGTGCCGGTGATCGTCGCGTACACCAGCCGTTTCGTACGGGCGGTGGTGCGGGGATAGCCCTGGCGGTCGGCGACGGGCACCTCGCGGTCGGCCGGCCGGTCGACGAGCGCGGTTCCGGGTGCGGGCCACTGCCCTTGCACGCAGTGGCCGTTGGTCAGCAACAGCGCCGGGTCCCGCGGCCGGGAGTCGGGGGTCCGGACCACTGAGCCGACGCAGCCGTTCAGATCCACCGAACCTTCCACGTTCGGGATCGGATCATCGGGCGGCACATCGGTGCCCGAGATGATGCCGTTGATCCAGTCGGCGTGTTCGGTGACATCGGTGTACAGCGTCTTGCCGCTCTCGTCGGGGCCGCTGACCACACCGGCCACCGCCCACCGGTCACCCTCGCGGACGAGCGCGGGCCCGCCGGAATCCATGTTGGACGCGGTGACACTGCCGTCGGCGCTGCCGACGCACAACTCACCGGGCCCGCCCGACGGACACGTCGCGATCGGCTGCACCACGGTGTCGGCCTCCCGCAGCCGCGTCGGGAAACACGCCACGTCGCCGAAGTCGTCGCAGGTCATGCCCCAGCCCATGATGCGGACGGGCGTGTTGTCCGGCGGCGTGGTCGAGGCGATCCGCACCGGCTTGGCCCGAACCGGGGTCCGCAGGTGCAGCAACGCGAGGTCGCGGCCCCAGAATCCCCCCTCGTCGCGACTGGTCGCCAGCCGGTAGTAGTGGTCGACCTCGGCGACCTCGCCCCCGGACGCGGTGTTCAGTGACCCGACCCGCACTTTCCAGCCACGCGGTACACCCGACTTGGCGTTGGTCGGGTTCCGGCCGGCGCAGTGGCTGGCGGTCAGGACCCACTGCGGCGCTAGGACCTCCACCCCGCAGCCGTGCTTGTCCGGTCGCGGCGGGGCGGGATAGGACGGCTGGAAGGAGCCCATGAACGAGTAGGCGCGGGTGGATTCGGTGCCGCCCACGACGGCCCGCGCCGGCAGGGCGGGCAGAAGGGCCGCGGCCAGCGCGATTCCCGCCGTCAGGGCGACGGCGGCTGCCCTTCCGCCTGTCAACGTGTGCATGAGTGGTTCCCCTCGCGTCTGCCGCCGGGGCCATCGCTCCGGCGGGCTGGTGCCCGGGACGGCGGTCGGCCGTCCCGTCGGGCATGGATCCCGGGCTCGATGGATCCTGGGCCCGGCGGGCCTCCGGAGGGTCTCTCCCGCGTATCGGGCGGGGCGCGGCAACCTCTCGGTCGCGTATCAACGCGCCCGGGACCGGCGGAAGCTCATGACCTGGACGCGTCCCCACCCGTCCCAACCGACCCCGGCGTCCCCACGAAACGGGAAACGCCGTACGGGCTCCGCGGCTGCGGAGCCCGTACGGCGTCGCGTTCGGTCGGGGTCGTCCGTGACGCTCAGGCGCCCCGGCCCGTGAGGACCTCCGCCGCCGCCCGGCCGCAGACGGGCGCGGCGCCGTAGGTGGCGATGTGCGGGCTTCCCACGGGCTGGGCGTGGTTGACACCCATCTCCACGACGACCGTGTCCGGACGGGCCGCGAGAATGCCGTCCAGGACGGCCGCCATCCACGGGTGCCGGTGCGTGTCACGTACGACGGCGACGATCCTGCGCTCCCCGGCGGCGGCCAGCACCTCGGCCGCCTCGTTCCCGCTGCCGTAGGTGTCGGCCTCGGTGCCCGGCAGCAGCGCCGCGAGTTCGGCGGCGACGCCCCAGGGGGTCTCGTCGCCGACGGCGATGTTCGCGACGGGCGCGAAGGAGGCGACGTACGGCGCCTCCTGAAGAGGTTCGACCGGGCCGGTCACCCGCACGGCGCGGCGGGCCGCGATCAGGCCGACGTCCGGTCCGCCGACGCCCCGTCCGCCGGCGGCGGAGGTGCCGGCGCCGGGCGCGGTCCCCTCCTGTACGGCCGCGCCCGGCCCCGAAGCACCCCTCACCCCGCGCGCCCAGTCGGCGAGGGCGCGTACCCGCGCCGCCGCGTCGGCCAGCCGCTCCTCGGGCAGTTCGCCTTCCCGTACCGCGTCGACCAACGCGTCGCGCAGCCGCAGGACGGTCCCCTCGTCGGCCAGGCCGCCGCCGACACAGATCGCGTCGACGCCGGCGGCTATCGCGAGGACGGAGCCGCGCTCGATGCCGTACGTCGACGCGATGGCCTGCATCTCGATGCCGTCGGTGACGATCAGGCCGTCGAAGCCCAGCTCCGTACGGAGCAGACCCGTGAGGATCCGCGGGCTGAGCGTCGCGGGGCGGTCCGGGTCGAGTGCGGAAAGCAGGATATGCGCGCTCATCACCGATTTGGAACCCGCGGTGATCGCCGACCGGAAGGGGGCCAGCTCACGGGCGTGGAGCGTGTCGACGTCCACGGCGATGCGGGGCAGCGCGTGGTGCGAGTCGACGGCCGTGTCGCCGTGGCCGGGGAAGTGCTTGGTGCAGGCGGCCACCCCGGCGGACTGGAGTCCTTCCACATAGGCGGCCGTGTGCCGGGCGACGAGCGCCGGGTCGGCGCCGAAGGAGCGCACCCCGATGACGGGGTTGTCGACGTCGGAGTTGACGTCGGCGGACGGCGCCCAGTTGAGGTTCACGCCGCACGCGGCGAGCCGGCTGCCCAGCTCGCGCGCGACGGCCCGGGTCAGCTCCACGTCGTCGACGGAGCCGAGCGCGTAGTTGCCCGGGAAGGACGAGCCTTCGCGTACTTCGAGGCGGGTGACGTCGCCGCCCTCCTCGTCGATGGCGACGAGGATGTCGTCCCGCTCGGCCCTCAGCTGCGCGGTGAGCGCGGCCAGTTGGGCGGGCGTGTGGATGTTGCGGCCGAAGAGGCCGACGGAGGTGAGACCTTCACCGATGCGCCGCAGCAGCCAGTCCGGCGCCGTGGTGCCGTGGAAGCCGGGCTGGAGGACGGCGAGGGCGTCGCGGGTCAGCGTGTCGGAGCGGTGAGTGAGAGTGGTCATACAGCGCTATCCCTTTACTGCGCCGGAGGTCAGACCGGTCGCCATCTTCTTCTGAATGATCATGAAGAACACCACCACGGGCAGCGCGATCAGGGTCGAGGACGCCATCAGCGCCCCGTAGTCGGTGCCGCGCTCGGTGGTGAAGGTCATCAGCCACACGTTGAGCGTGTACTTGGAGTTGTCGTTGATCAGGATGTACGCGAAGAGGTACTCGTTCCACGCGTTGACCAGCGCGAAGATCGACGCCGCCGCGAGGCCCGGGGCCAGCAGCGGGAAGATCACCCGCCGGAAGGCGCCCATCCGCGTACAGCCGTCGACCATGGCCGACTCCTCCAGCTCCACCGGGATGTTCACGACGAAGCCGCGGATCATGATGATCGCGAACGGCAGGGTCGACACCAGGTAGACGATGATCAGGCCCCAGTACTCGTCCAGGCCGCCGATCGCGTTCAGCTGCGCGTAGATCGGGATGAGCATCGCCGTCGGCGGCAGCATCTGTACGAGGATCAGCACCATCAGCAGCGCGCGGCGGCCGAAGAATCTGAACCGGCCGATGGCGAGCGCGGCGAGCGTCGCGATGATCATGCCGCCGACGACGGCGGTGACCGAGACGATCAGGCTGGACTGGACGGCGGTGCCGAAGTTCGGCTGGTCGACCGCGCGGGCGAAGTTGTCGAAGGTGAGCGACGACGGCCACAGCGTCTGGTCGTAGGAGCGGATCTCGTGGTTGGGCCGCAGGGCGCTGATGACCAGCCAGTACACCGGGAACGCCATGACGACGGCGAAGAGAAGGCCCAGCACGTCGTAGAGGCCGCGGCTCTTCTTGCGGTCCGGTCGCAGCTTCTGACCGGCGACGGCCGGCGGCGGGGGCGGAACGGGCGCGGGCGCGGTGGAGGTTGAGGTGCTCATTCGACCTCTCCTGTCTTCATCAGCTGACGCAGGTAGAACACGGCCACGCCGGAGAGCAGCAGGACGGTGATCAGCGCGATCGCGGTGCCCTGGCTGAAGGAGGTGGACTCGAAGGCTTTGGAGAAGGAGTAGAGGCCGAGGGTCTCGTACTCCGGTTCGGGCTTGTTGCCGCGCAGCAGCCAGATCTGGCCGAACACGTTGAAGTCCCAGATCACCGAGAGCGTGGTGACCATGACGAAGACCGGGCGGATGACGGGCCAGGTCACGAAGCGGAAGATACCGCGCACGTTGGCGCCGTCGAGGGCCGCCGCCTCCTCCAGTTCCCGGGGGACCTGGGTGAGGGCCGCGTACAGCGTGATCACGACGAACGGGATGGCGCCCCAGACGACCAGCAGCGTGATGATCGCGAAGCCCTGCCAGGGGTCGAGGAACCAGTTGTGGCCGAGGAAGTCCTCGCCGACGACCTTGGCTATCAGGGTGTTCAGCAGGCCGTAGTCGGAGTCCGACAGCCAGCGGAAGATCGAGGCGGCGACCATCAGGGGCATCGACCAGGCGGCGATCAGCGCCGCGGTCAGGGTCAGCCGTACCCAGGTGGACAGCCGGGTCATCATCATGGCGACCAGCAGACCGATGGCCATGGTGAGGACGACGCAGACGACCATGAACAGGACGGTGCGGCCGGTGACGTACCAGAACTCGCTGTCACCGAGGATGTTGGTGAACTGCTCGAAGCCGACCCAGGGCGGCGACTCCCCCGTCCACAGCTCCCGCCGGCCCATGTCCTGGAAGGACATGATCACGGTCTTGGTGAGCGGGAACGCGTAGACGGCGGCGATGGCGAGGATCGCCGGAAGGATCAGGAGGAACGGAAGGAGTTCGCCCTTCTTGCGGCGTCTCTTCCCGAGGGGGTTGGCCGTCCCCTTCTCCGGGCCCGGCCGGCCGTCTGTCCCTTTCGGGTCACGCGGTACCGGGGGCGCCGGGGGTCCGGCGGCCTCCTGCGTGTCGGCAGCAGTCACGTGACTGACCTTCCGTTTCATTCTCTGCACCGAATCCGCGCCCTGAAGGGCGGGAGCGGGGGCCCGGTGGCGACCGGACCCCCGCCCCCGCCGCCCCGCCGAAGGGCCTCCGGGGGCGGGGGCGCCGGAGGCCCTGGACTTGACGGCCCGTGGCCCTGGGGTCAAGACCCGCAGGGCCGGGGCCCGGGGTCAGGACTCTTCGTTGATCAGTTCGTTGATCTTCGCGTCGGCCGCCTTGGTGGCGTCGGCCACGGAGTCACCCTTGAGGATCGACAGCAGCATGTTCTTCAGGACCTCCTCCTTCTCGATGGAGGTCCAGCCGGGCGCGATCGGCGTGAACCACGCGTCGGGCACCGCGTTGGCGATCGCGGCCGTCTCCGGCTTCGCCTTCAGCGGCTCCAGCTGCTTCTCGTTGTTCGGGAGGATGTTCTTGCTCGCCAGCACCTCCATGGACTTCTCGCTGGTGAACATCGAGACCCAGTCCTCGGCCAGGTCCTGGACCTTGGACTTGCTCGTGATGGCCAGGTCGGAGCCGCCGATGAAGGAGGGCAGCGCCTTGCCGTTCGGGCCGGGCATTCCGGCGGTGAGGATCTTGCCCTCAAGCTTCGGGTTGCCGTTGTTCTTCCCGTCGATGACGGAGCCCGACTCCCAGCCGTTGCCGTAGATGAGGGCCGCCTTCTCGTTGGCCATCACATTGGCGTGGTCCTGCTCGTCCTTCGTCAGGTCCGCCTTGTTGTACTTCTTGACGAGGTCGATGAAGTGCTGGATGCCCTTCTGCGCCTCGGGCGAGGAGAGCGAGCCCTTCCACTCCTTCGCGCCGTCGTCGTACTCGGCGATCTTGCCGCCGTACGCGGCGACGTAGGACATCGCGGCGTACCAGTAACGGCCCGGCAGGTAGAGGCTGGAGAAGCGCTTGTCCTTCTTGCCCTGCTCCGCCGCGACCTTGTCCATCGCCGCGAGCATCTCGTCCTCGGTCTCCGGCAGCGTGTCGAGGCCGGCGCCCTTCTTGAGCATGTCCGTGTTGTAGATCGCCACGCGCGCACCGGCGTAGTACGGCACGCAGTACTGCTTGCCCTCGAAGGTGCAGGTGTCCTTCAGGCCCTGGATCCAGGTGTCCGAGTTGTCGTACTTCTTGGGATCGACCTCGGCGACCGCGCCGTTGAGGATGTACTGCATCGTCTCGGTGTTGCCGAGCTCGACGACATCCGGGAACTTGTCGCCACCGAGGGCGGTGTCGAGCTTCTTGGCCTTGTCCGCCCACTGCTGGTACTGGACATTGACCTTGACGTTCGGGTACTTCTCCTTGAACTGCGCGTTGACGTCCTTGACCAGTTCCGGCCAGGTGCTCTGCGCGTCCACCATCAGCCAGACGGTGACTGTGTCCTTGCGGTCCTTCGGGTCCTTCGCAGAATTGCTGTCGTCGGATCCGCACGCCGCGACCGAGAACATCATGCCCGCGACGCCGATCGCCGCGATGAGCTTGCGCTTCACGCCACCCTCCTCAGGGATTCCTGCAACCCCCTCCCCACCGCGAAGACTTACGACGAGTACCACCGGGGCTGGGACCTGGTCTTTAATGGTTTAGACCAGTACGGGGAGCTTGGCCTAGACCTTTAGGGGTGTCAAGGGTGTATAAGAGGGCTGTCGTGTCCGTTATCGGACCGACACCTGGATCGGGGAGACGACCCGCGACCGGACCGTGCCACCATGTGAGCCGCAACAGACGGAGGAGCCGGTGACGGCAGCAGCGCAGGAGTCGGGAAGGCAGACCATGGCCACGGACGGGGGCGGCAGCGAGACCGAGAACGGGGCAGCCACCCGTACCGCACGCGTACCCAAGTACTACCGGCTGAAGCGTCACTTGCTCGACATGACGGAGACGCTGCCGCCGGGCACGCCCGTACCGCCGGAGCGCACCCTGGCGGCCGAATTCGACACCTCGCGCACCACCGTGCGCCAGGCGCTCCAGGAGCTGGTCGTCGAGGGCCGGCTGGAACGCATCCAGGGCAAGGGCACGTTCGTGGCCAAGCCCAAGGTCTCGCAGGCGCTCCAGCTCACCTCGTACACCGAGGACATGCGCGCGCAGGGCCTGGAGCCGACCTCGCAACTGCTCGACATCGGGTACGTCACCGCCGACGACACGCTCGCCGGGCTGCTCGACATCACCACGGGCGGGCGCGTGCTGCGCATCGAGCGGCTGCGGCTGGCGAGCGGCGAGCCGATGGCGATCGAGACCACCCACCTTTCGGCCAAACGCTTCCCCGCGCTGCGCCGTTCGCTCGTCAAGTACACGTCCCTCTACACGGCGTTGGCCGAGGTGTACGGCGTGCATCTGGCGGAGGCCGAGGAGACCATCGAGACGTCGCTGGCGACGCCGCGCGAGGCGGGGCTGCTGGGCACCGACGTTGGCCTGCCGATGCTGATGCTGTCGCGGCACTCGATCGACACCGCCGGCGAGCCGGTGGAGTGGGTGCGGTCGGTGTACCGGGGCGACCGGTACAAGTTCGTGGCGCGGCTGCGCAGGCCGACCGACTGAGCCGGCCCCGTCGAGGGCCCACACCGACAAAACCCCACGCCACAGGGCATGTTCAGGACCCGACGCGGGAGTACGGCACGCACACCGTTGCCGTACCGATATGCGGACGGGGGGTGACGCATGCCGAGACGTTCCCTTAGATTTCCTGCGAGTTTCAGCAGGTGACCAGTGAGGGGACGACTCGCCATGCCAGAGCCGGCACCAGCAAGGTCCACGCAGGACACAGAGGGATCGTCCGGGCGTCTGACGCCCAGATCGATCGCGATCTGGGCGCTCGTCGCCCTGGTGGGCGCGGTCGGCTGGGGCGTCCTCGCGCTGTCGCGCGGTGAGGAGATCTCCGCCGCCTGGATGCTCGCGGCGGCACTCGGTTCGTACGCGATCGCCTATCGCTTCTACGCGCGCTTCATCGCGCGGCGGGTGCTGAAGGTCGACAAGACGCGGGCCACGCCCGCCGAACGCCTCGACAACGGTGTCGACTTCCACCCCACCGACCGGCGTGTGCTCTTCGGCCACCACTTCGCGGCCGTCGCGGGCGCGGGACCGCTCGTCGGGCCGGTGCTGGCCGCCCAGATGGGCTATCTGCCGGGCACCATCTGGATCGTCGCGGGCGTCATCTTCGCCGGCGCTGTGCAGGACATGGTCACGCTCTTCTTCTCGACGCGTCGCGACGGCCGTTCGCTCGGCCAGATCGCCCGTGACGAGATAGGCCCGTTCGGCGGCGCCGCCGCGCTCATCGCGGTCTTCCTGATCATGATCATCCTGCTGGCGGTGCTGGCGCTGGTCATCGTCAACGCGCTGGCCGACTCGCCGTGGGGTGTCTTCTCCATCGCGATGACCATCCCGATCGCGCTCTTCATGGGCGTGTATCTACGCGTCCTGCGGCCGGGCAAGGTCAGCGAGGTCTCGCTCATCGGTGTGGCGCTGCTGCTGCTCGCGATCGTGGCCGGCGGCTGGGTCGCCGAGTCCTCGCTGGCCGACACGTTCACGCTGGAGGCCGGCACGCTGGTCATCTGGATGATCATCTACGGCTTCCTCGCCTCCGTACTGCCGGTCTGGATGCTGCTGGCGCCGCGTGACTATCTGTCGACCTTCATGAAGGTCGGCACCATCGCGCTGCTGGCGATCGGTGTGGTCGTCGCGATGCCGACGATGAAGATGGACGCCGTCACGGAGTTCGCGAGCCGTGGTGACGGTCCGGTCTTCGCCGGTTCGATGTTCCCGTTCGTCTTCATCACCATCGCGTGCGGCGCGCTGTCCGGTTTCCACTCACTGGTCTCCTCGGGCACCACGCCGAAGATGGTGCAGAAGGAGACGCAGATCCGGATGATCGGGTACGGCGCGATGCTCACCGAGTCGTTCGTCGCCATCATGGCGATGATCACGGCGTGCATCATCGACCCGGGTCTGTACTTCGCGGTCAACTCCCCCGCCGGAGTCATCGGCGGCACGGTCGAGTCCGCCTCGCAGGCGGTCGCGAACCTCGGCTTCACCATCTCGCCGGACCAGCTCGCCCAGGCGGCGAAGGACGTCGAGGAGTCGAGCCTGCTGTCCCGTACGGGTGGCGCGCCGACCTTCGCGCTCGGCATGTCCGACATCTTCTCGTCCGTCATCGGCGGCACGGGGATGAAGGCGTTCTGGTACCACTTCGCGATCATGTTCGAGGCGCTGTTCATCCTGACGACGGTGGACGCGGGAACGCGCGTCGGGCGCTTCATGCTCCAGGACATGCTCGGCAACGTGTACAAGCCGATGCGCCAGGTCAGCTGGAAGCCGGGCGTCTGGTTCGCCAGCGCCGTGGTCGTCGGCGCGTGGGGCTACTTCCTCTGGGTCGGCGTGCACGACCCGCTGGGCGGCATCAACCAGCTCTTCCCGCTGTTCGGCATCGCGAACCAGCTCCTGGCGGCGGTGGCGCTCGCCGTGTGCACGACGCTGCTGGTGAAGTCCGGGCGGCTGAAATGGGCGTGGGTGACGGGAGTTCCGCTCGCCTGGGACGCGGCGGTCACGCTCACCGCGAGCTGGCAGAAGATCTTCTCCGACGACCCGAGGGTCGGCTTCTTCACCCAGCGCGACGTCTACCAGGCGGGCATCGACAAGGGCGAGGTGATCCCGCCGGCGAAGACGATGGACGACATGCACACGGTCGTCACCAACTCGACGGTGGACGGCGTCCTTTCGGCGGTCTTCGCGATCCTGATCCTCGTGGTCATCGCCGACGCGGGCCGGGTCTGCTACAACGCGATCCGCCACCCCGAGAACGTGAAGCTGTCGGAGACGCCGTACGTGAAGTCGGAACTGGTCGCGCCGGCGGGCCTGATCCCGACGAAGGAGGAGAAGGCGGAACTGGCGGCGGCGTCCACCGGGGCATCGCCGGGGCCGGGTTCGTCATGACGTCCGGGGCGAAGGTGCGGCACGCGGTGGGCCGGATCCGTTGGTACGTACGGGAGTTGACGGGCGAGTCGGCGTACGACCACTACGTGGCCCACACCCGCGCCTGCGACCCGACGGCGGAGCCGATGACCCGCCGCGCGTTCGAACGGAGCCGTATGGACGCGCGGGAGGCGGACCCGAGGGAAGGGTTCCGCTGCTGCTGAGCGGACGAGAGGGCCGCCGTGTCCCGAGGGGGGCGCGGCGGCCTTCGGCGTGCGGAAGCGGGTGTCAGTGCACCCAGTCCTTGAGCTGCTCGGTCTCCAGCGTGATACCCACGGGGTCGGGCAGGTTGACGGTTTTGCCGAACGGCACGGTGCGGGCGCTCTCGTACCGCACACCGTCCGGCTCGCTGTAGACGGTCACCTCGCAGGAGTCCCGGTCGATCAGCAGATAGACGGGGATGCCGGTCTCGGCGTAGGCGCGGGGCTTCTCCGTGCGATCGCGGGCGTCGGTGTCGGAGTCGTAGGAGGTGACCTCGACGGCCATCAGGACAGGGTCGGGGTCGGGGTACTCTCCTTGACCGACAAAGGCGCCGCTGGGAGCGAGAGAGCCGTCCGGCCGAGCGCGGCCACTGCGGTGGGCCTGCACCTTCAGCCCTTGATCCGGGTAGAGAAACAGCTCTGGCCGCGACTGCATGCAGATGCGAAGCAGCCACTCGATGATGCGCCCGTGATCCCCGTCCGGCACTACCTTGCTCCTGAGCTTCCCGTCGATAAGTTCCATGCGCACGCGCTCATCCGTGCGGGCCACTATCAGGGTCAGCTCGTCGAAGACGCTGGTCTCCAGATGGTTCCGGTCAGTGGTCACGGCCATGGACCCTCCTCGCTCTGCACCCAACGATATCTGCGACCTGTGACAAGGCACCGCCGTACCGTGTCGCACACTTCAAGGATGGATCAGAGAACACAGCCGGAGGCCGGCTTCATCATCAGGGCGGCCGAGGCCGCCGAGTACGCGGCGCTCGGGGAGATAACCGCGCGCGCCTATCTGGACGACGGGCTGCTGGACTTCGGGGCCGACGATCCCTATCTGGAGACCCTGCGCGACGTCGCGGCGCGGGCCGAAGGGGCCGAGGTGCTGGTGGCCGCCGACGCGGACGGGACCGTGCTCGGTGGGGTGGCCTACGTCGTCGCCGGGTCCGCGTGGGCCGAGGTGGCCGGGGACGGCGAGGCCGAGTTCCGCATGCTGGCCGTCGCGCCGGCCGCCCGGGGGCGCGGAGTCGGCGGGGCGCTGGTGCGGGCGTGTGTGGACCGTGCGCGGGCCACCGAGGGGTGCCTGCGGGTGCGGCTGTCCACCCAGAAGGCGATGCTCGGCGCGCACCGGATCTACGAGCGCCTGGGCTTCGTACGTACGCCGGAGCGCGACTGGTCGCCCATCCCGGGGCTGTCCCTGCTCACCTACAGCCTGGAGATCTAAGGCGTTTCGGGGTCGATCCCGGGCAAGCCGAAACACGCTCGACACAACATGTGGGGGGTGCCGCTCCCAACGAGCCCCACATGTATGCTCAACTCTGTTGTCGCCGCAGGAGAATCCGGTGGAAATCCGGAACTGTCCCGCAACGGTGTGCCGTGGTGCGCTTTGCGCGCCCGCGAGTCCGAGTACCTGCCGACGACGCATCCGGTTCGACCGATCCGGGTGCCGAGACGTCCGGGCCCCGAGGTTGGGCCGGTGGACGCCGCACCGCGCGCCGCCCGGTTCCGGGTCGGCGTACGCGGGCGTGCGCTGCCGTGCCCTCCCCCTGGCCCAGAGCCGAGCGAGGGAGAGCACCACGTGACCATCGCGCCAGCCGATCCGGCTTCAGCGATCTCCGAGCGGGTACGGGAGACGGCCGTACCGGCCGCCGGACCGGCCGGTACGGCCGACGGGCCCGGGACGGGCCTTCTGCGGCTCCTCACGGACCTCACCGCCGACCTCCCCGACACCGACCCCGGCAAGGTCGCCGCCGCCGCGCTCCGGGGCCGTAACGCCGCGTCGGACGAGGCCGAGTTGCGCGGGCTCGCCACCGAGGCCGCCGCCGGGCTCATCTCCGAGGACCCCGCGTACTCCCGGCTCGCCGCCCGCCTCCTCACCCGTACGATCGCGGACGAGGCCGCCGGCCAGGGCGCCGTCTCGTTCTCCTCCTCGGTCGCCGTCGGTCACACGGAGGGCCTGATCGCCGACCGTACGGCCGCGTTCGTCACCCGCCACGCCGCCCGGCTCGACGCGCTGATCGACCCCGCCGCCGACGACCGCTTCGGCTACTTCGGTCTACGTACGCTCTTCAGCCGCTATCTGCTCCGGCACCCGATCACCCGCGATGTCATCGAGACGCCGCAGTACTTCATGCTGCGTGTGGCGTCCGGGCTGGCCAAGGACGACTCCCCGGCCGCCGTGGACGAAGTCGCCGCGCTGTACGGCCTGATGAGCCGCCTCGACTACCTCCCCTCCTCCCCCACGCTCTTCAACTCCGGCACCCGGCACCCCCAGATGTCGTCCTGCTATCTGCTGGACTCCCCGCTGGACGAGCTGGACTCGATCTACGACCGCTACCACCAGGTGGCCCGCCTGTCGAAGCACGCGGGCGGCATCGGCCTCTCGTACTCCCGTATCCGCGCCCGCGGTTCGCTGATCCGTGGCACGAACGGGCACTCCAACGGCATCGTGCCGTTCCTGCGCACGCTCGACTCCTCCGTCGCCGCCGTCAACCAGGGCGGCCGGCGCAAGGGCGCGGCCTGCGTCTATCTGGAGACGTGGCACGCGGACATCGAGGAGTTCCTGGAGCTGCGCGACAACACCGGTGAGGAGGCCCGCCGTACGCACAATCTGAACCTCGCGCACTGGATCCCCGACGAGTTCATGCGCCGGGTCGACGCGGACGGCGACTGGTCGCTCTTCTCCCCCTCCGACGTGCCCGAACTGGTCGACCTGTGGGGCGACGACTTCGACGCCGCCTACCGCGCGGCCGAGGCGGCGGGCAAGGCCCGCCGGACCATCCCGGCGCGCGAGCTGTACGGCCGGATGATGCGCACCCTCGCGCAGACCGGCAACGGCTGGATGACCTTCAAGGACGCGTCGAACCGTACGGCGAACCAGACCGCCGAGCCCGGCACCGTCGTGCACTCCTCGAACCTGTGCACCGAGATCCTGGAGGTCACGGACGACGGCGAGACGGCCGTCTGCAACCTCGGCTCGGTCAACATCGGCGCGTTCGTGACGGAGAGCGGTGAGGGCGAGGGCTTCGAACTGGACTGGGAGCGGCTGGACGAGAGCGTCCGCACCGCCGTGACCTTCCTCGACCGGGTCGTGGACATCAACTTCTACCCGACCGAGCAGGCGGGCCGCTCCAACGCCAAATGGCGCCCCGTGGGCCTGGGTGTGATGGGTCTCCAGGACGTCTTCTTCAAGAAGCGGCTGCCGTTCGACTCCGCCGAGGCCGCCGCGCTCTCCACCCGTATCGCCGAGCGGATCATGCTCGCGGCGTACGAGGCGTCCTGCGACCTCGCCGAGCGCGAGGGCCCGCTGCCGGCCTGGGAGCGGACGCGTGCCGCGCGTGGCGTGCTGCACCCCGACCACTACGACGTGGCGCTCAACTGGCCCGAGCGCTGGGACGCGTTGCGGGCGCGCGTCGCGAAGACCGGTATGCGCAACTCGCTGCTGCTCGCCATCGCGCCGACGGCCACCATCGCGTCGATCGCCGGGGTGTACGAGTGCATCGAGCCGCAGGTCTCGAACCTCTTCAAGCGCGAGACGCTGTCGGGCGAGTTCCTTCAGGTCAACGCCTATCTGGTGGCGGAGCTGAAGCGCCTCGGCGTCTGGGACGCGCAGTCCCGCGAGGCGCTGCGCGAGTCCAACGGCTCGGTGGCGGGCTTCAGTTGGGTCCCGGCCGACGTGCGTGAGCTGTACCGCACGGCGTGGGAGATCCCGCAGCGCGGCCTGATCGACATGGCGGCGGCGCGTACGCCGTTCCTCGACCAGAGCCAGTCGCTGAACCTGTTCCTGGAGACGCCGACCATCGGGAAGCTCAGCTCGATGTACGCGTACGCCTGGAAGAAGGGGCTCAAGACCACGTACTACCTGCGCTCGCGCCCGGCGACCCGGATCGCCCGCGCGGCGAAGTCGGCGACCCCCGCCGTACCGCTTCCGATGGCGCCGGACGCCGACGCCATCGCCTGCTCCCTGGAAAACCCCGAGTCCTGCGAGGCCTGCCAGTAATGACCACCCCTGCCGCTGAGAAGAACCTGCTCGACCCGGGCTTCGAACTGACCCTGCGCCCCATGCGCTACCCGGACTTCTACGAGCGCTACCGGGACGCGATCAAGAACACCTGGACGGTGGAGGAGGTCGACCTCCACTCCGACGTCACGGACCTGGCCAAGCTCACCCCCGGTGAGCAGCACATGATCGGCCGGCTGGTCGCGTTCTTCGCGACGGGCGACTCGATCGTGTCGAACAATCTGGTGCTGACGCTCTACAAGCACATCAACTCCCCCGAGGCGCGGCTCTATCTCTCCCGCCAGCTCTTCGAGGAGGCCGTGCACGTCCAGTTCTATCTGACGCTGCTCGACACCTACCTGCCGGACCCGGCGGACCGGGCGGCGGCGTTCGACGCGGTCGAGGAGATCCCGTCGATCCGCGAGAAGGCGCAGTTCTGCTTCAAGTGGATGGACTCGGTCGAGACGATCGACCGCCTGGAGTCGGCGGCGGACCGCCGCCGCTTCCTGCTGAACCTGATCTGCTTCGCGGCCTGCATCGAGGGCCTGTTCTTCTACGGAGCGTTCGCGTACGTCTACTGGTTCCGCTCGCGCGGGCTGCTCCACGGGCTCGCCACGGGCACCAACTGGGTGTTCCGCGACGAGACGATGCACATGAACTTCGCGTTCGAGGTCGTGGACACCGTCCGTAAGGAGGAGCCGGAACTCTTCGACGACGCGCTTCAGCAGCAGGTCACCGACATGCTGAAGGAGGCGGTCGAGGCGGAGCTCCAGTTCGGCCGCGACCTGTGCGGCGACGGTCTGCCGGGCATGAACACGGAGTCGATGCGCGAGTATCTGCAATGCGTCGCGGACCAGCGCCTCCAGCGCCTGGGCTTCGCGCCGGTGTACGGCTCCGAGAACCCGTTCTCCTTCATGGAGCTGCAAGGCGTCCAGGAACTGACGAACTTCTTCGAGCGCCGCCCGTCCGCGTACCAGGTGGCGGTGGAGGGCACGGTCGGCTTCGACGACGACTTCTAGGCCGCCGCCCGCGCTCGGTCTCATCTGCCCCGGCTCGGGGGCGGGCAGATGAGACCGGCGGGCGAGACCGGCGGGTGCGGGTCAGCCGGTGCGGGTCAGCGGGTCCGGTAGCGCGCGTAGATCAGTCCGCTGTCGAAGGCGCGCTGCTCGACCAGCTCAAGATCGAGACGCACGCCGTCGGGGAAGAACCGCTTGCCGCCGCCGACCACGCTCGTGGTGACGAACAGGTGGTACTCGTCCACCAGACCGGCCGCGATCGCCTGGGCCGCGAGGTTCGGTCCGTCGACGGTGAGATCGTGCTCGGCCTCGGCCTTCAGCCTGCGCACCGCGTCCGGGTCGAAGGTCCGCTCGATCCTGGTCCTCGCGCTGGACACCGACTTGAGCGTCGTGGAGTACACGACCTTCTCCGCGGCCTGCCAGTCGCGGCCGTACTGAAGAATGTGCGGCGGCTGGTCGGGCTCGGTGTGCGCGGTCTCCCAATACACCATCGTCTCGTACATCCGCCGGCCGTAGAGGTACGTCCCGACGGGACGGAAGAGGTCGTTGATGAAGGTATGCACCTCCGGATCGTCGGCCCCGGTACCGAGATCGCCCTCCTCCGCCTCGGCGTAGCCGTCGAGCGAGGTGATCATCGAGTAGATGAGCTTTCCCATGCCGCGTCTCCTTCGAGTACGACCACGCCGGGCTGCCGGCCGGTCCTGGGGACTCTGACCTCCGTACGCCCCGGAACTCATCGCTCGACGGACGGACCGGTTCCGTCAACGGTTCGGACGCCGGACGAGTCACCCCGGGCACGCGGCACGGGCAGGATGAGCACATGTTCCACTCTCCCCTCCCCACCGGCGATGGCCTCCACCTGCGCGAATGGACCGAGGCGGACATCCCCGCCCTCTCGGCGCTCTTCGACGAGCCCGAGATGGACCGCTGGACACCGCTCTCCTCACCGTTCGACGAGGCCGCGGCACGCGCGTATCTGCTCCGCGCCCACGAACGCCGGGCAACGGGCCAGGCGCTCCAACTCGCCATCACGACGGACGGACACACTCCCTTGGGCGAGGTGCTGCTGTTCACGGCGGCGGAGGACGGCTCCCAGGTCGAACTCGCCTACGGCATCGGCGCCCCGTACCGCCGCCGGGGCCTGGCCTCCCGAGCGGTCCGCCTGCTGCTCCCCCACGCCTTCACCGCCCCGTCGGTCCACCGGGCGGTGCTCCGCATAGATCCCACCAACGCGGCGAGCGAGGCGGTGGCGGTCAAGACGGGTTTCCGCCTCACGGACGAGCCCCCGGTCGTCCGCGAGAGCGACGACCGAAGCGTACGGCTCCGGACATGGGAGCAGCGGCGCGGCGACGCGTACTGAGGGGAGTTGCACGGGTCGCGACGCGTGACCGGCGCCGTACGCCCCGCGTTGGATGGTGAACTACATTCGCACATCGGTACGTTGGGGCGTGAGGCGTATGGGAACCAGCAGCCGCCAGAAGCAGCAGCGGCCTCCATCGGATCTCGGCTTTCACCCTGGACACAACGGATCCATGGTGGTTCTGGAGACGCTGGAGCACCGCCGGGTCGGATACATCGAGTCCCAGGACGTGGGCCTCGTGATTACCAACCCGGCGAAGGTCAGCACCTTCGGACTGCGCTATGGCAAGTACGAGCTGCGAAGCCGGGTTCCAGACTCTGGAGAACCTTGTCGCAGTCCTCGATGACATTCGCTGAAGTCGTTGCCTTGCAGACCCTCCGGGGCGCGCTGCTGATCGACACGGCATGCCAATGCGAATCCACAACAGGACATAACGGCATGTGGGTTGAAGGAGGGCAAATATCGGATCATCCTGTCCCTCATGCGACTCGCCTCCGCCTCCTTGAACCTGCCCACCACGGGTGACTACGCCCACGACTGGGCCTTGATCGACGTCGAGACGTCGGGCTTCGTAGCGCGGCGGGACCGAGTGCTGTCCGTCGCGGTGGTGACGATCGGTCCGGACGGCGAGCAGACCGGAGAGTTCTCGACGCTGCTCAACCCGGGATGCGACCCGGGTCCGGTGCATGTCCACGGTCTGACCGCTGAGCGGCTGCGGGACGCGCCGACCTTCGATCAGGTCGCCGGGCAGATCGGGTCCTTACTCCAGGACCGGGTGCTGGTCGCCCACAACGCCCAGTTCGACTACGACTTCCTGGCCCATGAGTTCGCCCGTGCGCGCATGTGGCTGCCGGTGTCCAGGCGGCTCTGCACTCTGGCCCTCAACCGGCAGGTGGATCCGCCGACGGACGACATGAAGCTGGGCACGCTGGCCGCTCACTACGGCGTGCCGCAGACCCGGGCCCATGACGCGCTGGACGACACCCGCGTGCTGGCCGGAATCCTGCGGGCGTCGCTGCGTGAGGCGGCGCGGCTCGACCTGCCCCTGCCGCTGGTGGCCTGCCCGCCCCGGGCGGAGTCGCAGTTCACCCCGAAGCCGCCAAAGACACCTTGCGCCTACCGGAACCCGGGTCGGCTGACTCCCGGCGAGCCACTTCGGCAGGGGATGAAGATCGCGATAACCGGTGAGACCGCCCACGCCCGGGCGGAGTTGGTCGGGCGGGCCGTGGCCGCCGGGCTGAACATGGTGACGTCCGTCAGCCGCCACACCAGCGCGCTGGTCACCAACCAGGCGTCCGATTCAGCGAAGGCGCGGCGCGCGGCATCCGAAGGCGTGCCGGTCATCGACGAGCACACCTTTCTGCGGATGCTGGCCGACGTACGGGCCGGGACAGCACATGAGGCGACAGCCTCCGTGGCGGTTCCGGTCAAGGCGCCCACGACACCACAAGCCCACTTCGCGCAGCTCGTACCCGAATCCGTTCCGGCTCCCGTTCCCGTACCGCGCCAACCGGTAGGCGTGGTCGACACCTTGGGCGCCTCCCTGTCAGGGCACCGGGTGCTGGTTCTCGGCGGCGTCCACGCCGATGCCGTCACGGCCCGGACCCGCGTCGTCGAGTTGGGCGGGTCCGCAGCAGTCAATCTGTCGGTCAGCGTCACCGACGTCGTCCTCCTCGCCGGCGGCGAGAGAGACCGTCGCATGAGCCGCATCACAGCACTTGAACTCCCCGTGCACGACGAACAGTGGCTGACCGCGCCCACAGCCGCCGCCCCGGGCATCATGACGGCCCGGACACAGGACCCGCAGGTGATGCCGAGGGGTGGCGTCATCGACCTTCCCATGCCGCACGGCACGCCCGCGCCCGAGTGGTACGTCACCGCAGGCTGGGCTCCGCAGGCCAACTGCGAGATCGATGTGGTCGCCTTCATTCTCGACGAGGACGAACAGGTCACCTTCGATGAGGACTTCGTCTTCTACGGCGCCCCGGAAAGCCCCGCCGGCACCGTGCGACTCCTCACCGGCGGCCCTGCGGAACAGACCATCGCCCTTGACCTCGCGTCCATGCCGCCCGCGACCCGCAAGATCGTCGTCGCCGCGGCCATCGATGGCGCCGCCACCTTCGGGACGATCGGCGCGATCCAGATCGGGGCCGCTGCCGGCAGTAGCGGATCGCCCATCGCCAGGGCCACCCTGGACGCCGCCACAACCGAGCGCACGGTGCTTCTCGCTGAGATCTACCGCCGGGGACCGGTCTGGCGTCTGCGCGCCGTCGGCCAAGGCTACGACCACGGCCTCGACGCCCTCGCGCGCGGTTACGGAGTCAGCATCGCCGACTGAACGGGGAGGCCGGCGGTGATCGCGTGCCTGCGACGGCGCCACCGGCTCAGCTGCCCCGTGACAGCTGAGCCGGCCGCCGCCCGTCCCCCGTCAGGGGCGCGCATAGGCTGCCCGCCATGGACGACATACGGGTGCGTACACGCACGCGGCTGGTGGCGGCGGCAGTCGCCGGGGGGACCGTCGCGGCCGGGCTCGGGGTCAGGGGCGTCGCGGACGGGGGTGTCGCCAAGTACGGCGGGGTCGCGCTGTACACCGTGCTCGCGTACGTCCTCGTCGTCCTGGTCGCTCCCCGTGTGCGGGCCGTCGTCGCCGGCGCCGTCGCGTTCGGGTTCAGTTGCGCCGTCGAGTTGCTTCAGCTCACCGGGGTGACCGCCGGGCCGGCCGAGCGGAGTGTTGTCGTGCGGCTCGTGTTCGGGTCGACCTTCAATGCGCCTGACCTGCTGTGGTACGCGGTCGGGGCCGCAGCTGCCGCGCTGGTGCATAGGTCGGTGAGCGGCCGAGGGGCGGCTTTGGTGCGTCGTCCGGGAGTTCCGCGCGCCTGAGTTGGCGGTCGATGGCGCGGTCCTTGAGGTGACCGATAAGCCCGGGGAGCGCGAGAAGGGCGAAAAGGGACAGTACGACGAGGTAACCACCGATTGCGTTCATGGCTCTACTGTCGTCGCTCCACGACAGAAAAAGCAGTGGCAGGACTGTCATGGACCATCGAATTACTGCCACACTGGCGCCATGCTGAGAAACGTCGCGGTCGTCCTGCTCGACGGAGTCCACCCCTTCGAACTCGGCGTGCTCTGCGAGGTGTTCGGCCTCGATCGCAGCGCCCAGGGTCTGCCCGTCTACGACTTCGCCGTGGTCTCCGCCGAGGGCCCCGTCCTGCGTACGCACGCCGGGTTCACCATCTCCGCGCTCCAGGGTCTCGGCCGGCTGGACGCGGCCGATCTGATCTGTGTGCCGGCCGGGGACACGTACGTCGTCCGCGACTATCCGCCCGAGCTGCTGGACGCCCTGCGCCGGGCCGTGGACCGGGGCGCGCGCGTGCTCAGTGTCTGCGCGGGCGTGTTCACCCTCGGCGCCGCCGGGCTGCTCGACGGGCGCCGCTGCGCCACCCACTGGATGCACTCCGCCGAACTGGCGGAGGCGTATCCGCTCGCCGACGTGCAGCCCGACGTGCTGTACGTCGACGACGGCCCGGTGGTCACCTCCGCCGGTACGGCCGCGGGCATCGACGCCTGCCTCCACGTCGTACGCCAGGAGCACGGCCCCGAGGTCGCCAACGCGATCGCCCGCCGCATGGTGGTGCCGCCGCACCGGGACGGCGGACAGGCGCAGTTCATCGAGCGCCCGCTGCCCACCAGGTGCGACACGGTGGGCGGGGTCCTCGCCTGGATGGAGCGGCATCTGGACAGCGAGATGACCGTCGAGCAGCTCGCGGAGCGCGCCCATATGTCGCCCCGTACCTTCGCGCGCCGCTTCCAGCAGGAGACGGGCACCACCCCGTACCGCTGGCTGCTGCGCCAACGCGTGCTGCTGGCACAGGAGTTGCTGGAGGGGACGGACGAGACGGTGGACGCGATCGCCGGCCGGTCCGGCTTCGGGAACGCGGCGGGGCTGCGGCACCACTTCCTGCGTACGCTCGGTACGACCCCGAACGGCTACCGGCGCACGTTCAGGGGCCCCACGCGCGTCGCGTGAGGCCCCGTCAGCCGGAACGAACCGTCAGATGCCGCAGCTCGGCGCCGACCAGAAGCGGCTCGGCCGGTGGTCGACGTGCGCGTGGTCGTTGTGGTCCGGGTACCCCGGGCCGAGGATGCCGTTGAAGCCGTGGTTCCGCGCGTTCTGGGCCAGGCTGCACAGCGTGTGCGGTCCGGACCCGATGTCGGCGGCGTCGCCGTACAGATGACGGCTGCTGGAGGCGCCGCCGACCGCGTTGTTGCAGGCGTGCGAGCGGAATCCGCTGGTGATACGGAGCGGCTGGTCACCCATCGCGTGCCGCATCGCCTCCAGCTTCCACATGGTGCGCAGGGCGTTGGACTTGGCGGTCGCCGCGCTCACCGCGCCGCCCGACCAGTCGGAGTTGCAGTTGTTCAGCTCCGCGTACGTGAAGTGGATCGGCGTGCAGTCGTCGTCCTGGAGCGCGTAGATCTTGTTGAAGGTGGCCGGCCCGGCGACGCCGTCCGCCGCCAGCCCGTACGCGGACTGGAAGCGCTTGACGGCGGCGGCGGTGGCGGGCCCGTAGGCGCCGTCGATGCCGAGCACGGCGCCGTTGCCGGCGTGACCGGCGACCCGGATCTGGAGCTGGGTCACGGCGGCGCCGCTGGACCCCTGGGAGAGGGTGCCGGACCAGGTGTAGCAGCCGTCGGCCTGCGCGGTGCCGGCGGTGGCCACCGCACCTGCCCAGGCAAACGTCAGGGTCATGACAAGGCTGAGCAGAAGTCTTGAGGTACGTCGCAACATCGGGTCTCCAGAGTCAAGGCAAGGCGAGATGTACGGCCAAGATGTACGGCAGAGAGTGGCGCACGGGTCGACGCGCGTCAACCCGTCCCCGGACAGGGCCACTTGTCGGACCAATGGCGCTTCCGCGGCCGGCCGCCGTCATGCCGACGGCCCCGCTCCCGGAGATCCGGAACGAGGCCGCCCATTCCTCGGGCCTCAGGCGTTCGGCACGACCTCGTAGCGAGGCGTGCCCTCTTCCATCTGCCGCAGCGCGTCCTTGCGGTCGCGCTTGGAGAGCCGGTCGATGTACAGGTATCCGTACAGATGGTCCGTCTCGTGCTGGAGGCAGCGCGCGAAGTAGCCCGTGCCGCGCACCTTGATCGGCTTGCCCTGGGCGTCCTGGCCCCGCACCACCGCGTAGTCGGGCCGCGCCAGCTCCGCGTACGCCGTCGGGACGGACAGGCAGCCCTCGTTGCCGTCCTCCAGATTGCGCTCCTCCGGCGGGAGTTCGTCCAGCACCGGGTTGCACACGACTCCGACGTGCCGCACCCCGTCGTCGTCCGGGCAGTCGTAGACGAAGACCTTCAGGTCCACACCGATCTGGTTGGCGGCCAGGCCCACGCCCTCCGCCGTCCGCTGGCTCGCGAACATGTCGTCCACGAGCGCGGCGAGCTTGTCGTCGAACTCGGTGACGTCCTGGCACTCCTTGTGCAGGACCGGATTGCCGACGACGGTGATCGGGCGCGACGTGCCGCGCTCGCGATGGGCCAGCTCACGCGCCTCCGCGTCCCGCGAATCGACGACAAAGCCCTCGTCGTCCACGATCCCCGCGCCGTCCGCAATCGCCACGAACCCGTCCCCCCGCTCCGCCTGGGAGGCCCCGCCCTCGGTCTTCTGGTCCGTCTCCTGCTGCGCCATGTCCGCAGTACGCCTTCCTCGGTACCCGCTGCTGCCTGTACACCGCTGCCTGCGCGATGTGCCCGTACAGCCTACGGCCCCCCGGTCGCGCCGTCCGGCGCGATGCCCGAGATACCCCCTCAAGGGCCGCCGCAGGACTCCAGGGCCGCCGTAGGACTCAAGAGCCTCCGTAGGACGGAGTCAGCAGACCTCTTCCAGATCCCGCCACTCACGCGTCTGCGGACTGTCGGCGACCCAGCCGTCGAGCAGGCCACGGACCAGTCCGGGCGGCGCGGCTATCCCGCACTCGCGCTCGGGGACCCACAGCTCGCCCTCCGTGCGGTGCCCGAGCGGCCCCGGATGGCCCGGCTCGCTGTGGTCGTGCGGGTCCAGGTGCTCGCCGTCGCCCTCGGCGCTCGGCATCCGGCTCTCCGAGCAGGCCCGGCAGAGCAGCCGTACGGAGGACGACCAGTCCTCGGCGGCGAAGCCCGCGTCGGCGGCGAGCCGCTCCAGCGCGTCCCGGTCGGACTCGGTCGCCGCTTCCAGCAGCACCACCCAGGTCGGCACGGGCGACGGGGCCCACAGCTCGATCTCGTCGAAGACGGGGAAGGCCCGCGCGGAGCCGCTGGACCCCGCGGCGGTCGTCCGCTCCCCGTTCGGCACGCCGTCGTGCAGGACGACCTCGCCCCAGCGGCGGCCCGAGGACGGCAGCGGGATGGACAGGATCTCGATCCTGGCCGGGTCGAGCCTGCGGCCCCAGACGACCTCGGCCTCGCCCTCGGGCGAGAGCCGCACGGCCGCGCTGCCCAGCTCCATGCCGACCGGCTCACCGGTCGCCGCGGACGTGAACTGATTGCCGGGGACCTTGAGGCCGTACGCCTGCCAGGCCCGCCGGGCCAGCGGCCAGTCCTGGAGCGCGGTGGCCGCGATGCCCACGTTCCACCAGTCGGGTGCCCCGGTCTCCTTGTCGAGCAGCGCGACGGCGCGCAGCCCGGCGGCCCGCGCCTGCTCCCAGTCGTGCCGGAACTTGTGCAGCAGCGCCAGGTTGAACCAGGACTCGGAGAGCCAGGGCTCCAGATCCGCCGCCCGGGTGAGCAGCGCGCCCGCGTCCTCGTACCGTCCGTCGCCGATCAGCGTGAACGCGCGGTCGGTGGCCTGCCGCCATGAGGCGGAGGGCCGATGCCGTACCTTCCCGAAGATCTTCACGATTCCCGCCTGCCGGTCGCTCGGGTCTGTGCCCCCAAGACACCCTCTTGGACTCCTCTTCGCATCCAACCATGCCCGGTCGGACGCTCGCTCCTTACCCATGGGTTACCCAGCCCGACCAGGGGTCAGACCACCGCGTGACAGGACACGCGCCAGAGATTCGACCACCTCGGGCTGGTAGTCGTGACCGGTGCCGAGGCGCAGCCGCTCCAGGGCGCTGAGCGGCCCGGTCGCCCCTCCGGGGCCGCTCGTGCTCGCACCGGTGAGATCGTCGTAGGCGTTGACGGCGCGGATGATCCGCGCCGGCAGAGGCTGATCGCGGTACGGGTCGGCCTGCCGCTCCACGACGACGGCGACCGCCGACGGGACCCCGGTCTGGCGTACGACGGCCCCGCCGAGCAGCGCGATCCGGCGCTGCTCGGCGACCGGCAGCAGGGCGGTCGCGCCGTCGGGCACCGGATCGACGAGCGACAGCTGGCCGATGTCGTGCATCAGCGCCGCGTGTTCCAGGACGGTCAGCTCGGCCCCGGAGAGCCCCAGCTCACGGCCGACGGCGCGGCTCAGCTCGGCGACCCGGTGGGCGTGGCCGTGGCGGGTGTATCCGGCGATCTCGGTGGCGCGGGCGAGCGAGGCGATGGTCTGGCCGTAGGTGGTGCGGACGGCCGCGTAGCGCCGGAACGACAGCTGTGTCAGCAGCAGCGGCACACAGAAGACGGGCAGCGCCCACAGCCCCGCCACGGCGACGCCGAGGGCCATCACGGCGCCGGTCGCGCAGACGGCCGAGCCGATGCCCATCAGGGCGCGCAGTTCGTCGCGGAGCAGCGGTCCGTACGGATGGCGGGTGCGGGCGCGCAGCAGCAGCGCGGCGAGGACGGCGTCGCACAGCGCGGTCAGCATCAGTAGGAGGAGGAGCAGCAGCGCGTACCAGGGGCCTTCGCCGACCCATGTCCCCCGCGCGCCCGAGGCGACGAACGGCTGGAAGCAGACGGCGGCGAAGCCGACGGTGAGCACCCGGCGCGCGACATGGTCGCGCGCGGGGCCGTGGCCGCGGGCCAGATGCGGTACGGCTCCGACGAGGACGGCCGCGACGACGACGGCGACCGTCTGTAGGACGCCGTGCTCGGCCGGCCGGCCCGCGCTCTGCCCGAGCAGGGCGTACGCGAGGGCCCCGGCGGCGCCGAGGGGTGCGGGCTCGCGCTCGCCGGGGAGGGCGCCCTGGCGGACGAGTTCGCCGACGGTGATGAGCACGCCGAAGGCGAGGGCGGTCCGGGGCTCGGTGACCCCGTGCCAGAGGGTCCGGCCGAGACCGAGCGCGGCGAGGAGGAGCGCGGCGCCGTGGACGGCGGTGACGGTGAGCGCGGGACGGGCGGCGGAGGGGGCGGGGCGGGGCGAACGGATGCTCGGAGGGTTCATCCGGGACCGCCGGGCGTACGCGGGTCGTCCGGCCGACGTGGTGGCGTGACGTTTTTGCGCGGGCGGCCGGGGTCGGCGGGCAGCGGCGCACCGGCGGGCACGGCGAGCGCCTCCCGCGCCGGGGCCGACCCGGGAGCCGTGGGAGCCGTGGGAGGCGGGGGCGGCGAGGGAGGCGGGGGTGGCTCAGGAGGCGTGCGAGGCACGGGCGGCTCGACAGCCGCCTCGTCCGAGGTGACCGCCGTCTGCCAGCCGTACCGGTCCAGCGCCCGTACGAGCGCCCGCACCATCCGGGGGTCGAACTGGGTCCCCGCACACCGCCGTAACTCCGCCAGGGCCGTCGCCACGGGCCGCGCCCGCCGGTAGGACCGGGTCGAGGTCATCGCGTCGAAGGCGTCCGCGACGGCGACGACCCGGGCGAACTCGGGGATCTCGGCGCCCGCCAGGCCGTACGGATAGCCGGTGCCGTCGAGCCGTTCGTGGTGGTGCAGGATGGCCAGCCGGGCCTCGCCGAGGAATCCGATGCCGCGCACGATCTCGTGGCCGTACTCGGGGTGCAGCTCGATCACGCGCCGCTCCTCCGGGGTCAGCGGCCCGTCCTTGCGCAGCACCCGCGTGGGGACGCCGAGCTTGCCCACGTCGTGCAGGATCCCGGCGAACCGGAGCACCTCCAGGCGCTCACCGTCCATCCCCAGCTCACCGGCGATCATCGCCGACGCCCGCCCGACGCGTTCGCTGTGGCCGCGCGTGTAGCGGTCCTTGAGATCGACGGCCTGTACGAGCGCCCTGATCGTCGCCTGGTGCGCGGCCCGCTCCCGGTGGTACTGGGCGAAGACCCAGCAGGAGATGTACATGGGCAGCAGGACGAGGAGCGCGGAGAGCGGACCGTACGGGCTGCGCCAGAGGACGGCCATCATCAGGCCGGCCAGGGCGTGCGCACCGTACGGCGCGAGCGAGCGCGGCAGCAGGCCGCGCCAGGCCGTGCGGACGGGCTGCCGGTCGGCGGTCACGAAGATGCCGCCGTCGAGCGCGCTCAGGACCAGGCAGAAGGCGAGCACGCCGGCCCCGGCGGGCAGCAGGGCGTACGGGAAGTCGGGGATGCCGGGGGCGGCATGGCCGGGGTGCGCGGTGCCGCCCAGCGCCGCCGGACCGCCGAGGAGCCGGTGGGCCTGGGCGGCGGCCCAGGTGGCGAGGGCGAGCTGGGCCGCGCGCCATACCCGGCGGACCCCGGCCGGCGGCTGCGCGACCCGGCCGCAGAGCGCGCCGGGGACGGCCACGAGCGCCGCGGCGGCGGGCGGCAGCAGGAACGCGGCGGCGAGCAGTACGGGAAAGAACGATCCGGTGACGACGGGCATCGAGCCGCGCACCGACCTCCCCAGGAAGCGGCAGCGGGCGGGCGCCTCGCAGAGCGCGTACAGCGCGCCGAGCAGCAGGACGGCGGGCCACGGGCCGTCGGGGCCGGGCAGACCGGGGAGGGCGGAAGGGGCGAAAGCGGGAGTGGTGAACGCGGGGAGCACGCACGCGAGCGCGGCCAGTACGGCGAAGCAGATGTAGGAGCGCGCCGCCACCGGAATGGAGTTCATCCCGCCTCACCCCGCACACGGTCCTCGGCACCGGCCCGGTACCGGCCCCAAACAGAGCGTCAGGCTAGCGAGTTGGGTACGGGCGCACCGGCGGACGGCGACGATTAGCACCATCGGGTGATGCGTACGAACACACACGCGGGGCGCGCCGCGATGTGCGCGGCGCGCCCCGTAGGCGTGTCGTACTACCGGCGGACTGCCGTCGGCCGGCTACTCGTTCGCGGTGGCCGGCTGGTCCGAGTCGACGTCCGTCACGTCCCGCTCGGGCACGGCGTGGCCGGCCCGGATGAGATCGATCCGGCCCATGACCTTGGCCCGCAGATCGGTCGGTACGTCGTCATGTCCGCAGCACCGCTTGACCAGCTTCTTCACGGCCTGTTCGAGTCCGTACTTCTCCAGACACGGCGAGCACTCGTCGAAGTGCTCCTCGAACTTCGTGCAGTCCTTGTCCGGCATCTCCCGGTCGAGGTACTCGTAAAGATGGTCGAGAACTTCGGTGCAATCCGTCTCGTGCGGCTCTCCGCAACTCATGAGCCCGAGCCTTTCCGATCGTCCGACGACTCTCCGGCGCCGGCCGGGGCGAGCCCGCGCTCGCGCGCGTAGTCCTCAAGCATGCCGCGCAGTTGACGCCGGCCACGGTGCAGTCGGGACATCACCGTACCGATGGGTGTCCCCATGATGTCCGCGATCTCCTTGTACGCAAAGCCCTCTACGTCGGCGAGATACACCGCGATGCGGAACTCCTCGGGAATCGCCTGGAGCGCTTCCTTCACATCGGAGTCCGGAAGGTGGTCCAGCGCCTGGGACTCCGCGGAGCGCAGACCGGTCGACATGTGCGACTCGGCGCGCGCCAGCTGCCAGTCCTCGATCTCCTCGGCGGCGCTGCGCTGAGGTTCACGCTGCTTCTTGCGGTACGAGTTGATGAAGGTGTTGGTGAGGATGCGGTACATCCACGCCTTGAGGTTGGTGCCCTCACGGAATTGGTGGAAGGAGCCGTACGCCTTGGCGTAGGTCTCCTGCACGAGGTCCTCGGCATCGGCCGGGTTGCGCGTCATGCGCAGGGCGGCCGAGTACATCTGGTCGAGATAGCCGAGAGCGTCCCGCTCGAAACGGGCATTGCGCTCGGCGGCGGACTCTTCCCTGTGGCCGTCGTCGGTCCCTGTGTCGGTCCCAGTGACCGGACCCACCTCCTCCAACGCTGCGGCAGGCCCGAAGGCGGACCCACTCGAATCGGAGAATAGTCGACCTTGTGCCGGGGCGGGCTTCGTGGCCGCCTCGGCCGACGGCCGAGCGGGCGCGGTCCTGGGTGCGGAGAGCACCGTCCACTCCACTTCGGTGGCGTGCGACCGGGCGGGGCAGATGGTCGAACCCATGCGACGGACTCCCTTTCCAGGATCTGTGTACCGACATCTCGCACAACAGTCGCCGCCTACGACGCATTCCCGGGTACGCGTGCACGCTGCGTCAGCGGGCCGACTGTGACCGGATCCACTCTCCGACGCCGTCCGTAAGGAGGGTGAGGGCCTCGTCCTGGGTGAGGGTGGCCCGCTTGGGGACGGCGAAGGAGTGGTCTCCGTACGGCACCTCAAGCAGCTCGTATCCGTCGCCGGAAACGCCGCCTCCTACCTCGGCGGGGAATTCGGCGGGTTTCCCGAAGGGGTCGTTGCCGCCCTGGACGACGAGCGTCGGCACCCCGGCCGCGAGCAGTTCGTCGGCGCGGGACTTCTCCGGCCGGCCCGGCGGGTGCAGCGGGAAGCTCAACGCCAGTACGGCGTGGGCGCCCAGCTCCCGTGCCGTACGGCAGGCCACCCGCGCCCCGGCGCTGCGCCCGCCCGCGACGACAGGCAGTCCGGGCCTCGCCAGCGCGGGCCAGAGCGCCCGCCAGCCGGTGTCGAGGGTCTTGGGCGCGGGGGCCAGCTTCTTCCCGGCCACCCGCCAGGGCTGTTCGACCAGCGCCACCGTCACCCCGAGCGCGGGCAGCGTCGCGGCGAGCGCCTGGAGGTCGCGTGCCTCGATGCCGCCGCCCGCGCCATGGCTGACGGCGAGGACGAGAGGGGCCGCGGTCTTCTTCGACGCCGTCCCCTTCTTGGGAGGGTGCCAGGTGATACGGGCGTCGCCCGCGAGGGTGTCGACGATCTCGCTCTGCATGGCACCAGGATCACACCGGGACGGGCGTACGCCGCCGAAGGCAGCCGCGTCCTCCGTAGAAGGTCCTCCGCGACAGGTCCTCCGTCAGAGCGGCCTCCGTCAGAAGGTCCTCCTCAGCGGGCCCACCGTCAGAAGAGCGTGCTCTCCTCGGGGGCGGCCAGTTCCTCCAGCAGCTCCGGACCGTTGTTCCGTACGTTGCTGACGGCCGTCGTCACGGGATAGGCGCGCATCAGCCCCTCCGGCGGCGGCGCCAGCAGTTCGCGCAGCTGTTCCACGTCCGTACGGGCCGGATCCAGCCAGGCGTCCCACCGGTCGGGCGTCAGCATCAGCGGCATCCGGGGGTGGATGTCGGCGAGCGACCGTGGCCCGTCGGCCGGAGCCACGCCGAGCGGGCCGGTCTCCGCCTCGGTGGTGACGACCGAGCACGTCACCCACCACGCGTTCGGGTGGTCGTCGGGCAGGGTCTTGTCGCGCCAGAACTCGTACAGACCGGCCATGGCCATGACCGACCCGTCGGCCGGGGTGACGAAGTACGGCTGCTTGCGGGGCCGCTTCTTCTTGCCCTGCTCCTCCAGCTGCCGCTCCTCGGGGGCGGTGACCCACTCGTAGTAGCCGTCGGCCGGTATGAGGCAGCGCCGGGAGGCGAAGGGCCGCCGGAAGGACGGCTTCTCGTGGACGGTCTCCGCGCGCGCGTTGATCATCCGGGCGCCGCCCTCGGGCGTCTTGGACCAGGAGGGCACGAGCCCCCACCTGAGGGTGCGCAGCTGCCGTACGGGGGTGGGATCGTCGGCGCCCTTCACGGGGCGCTCCAGGACCACGTAGACCTCTTTGGTAGGTGCCACGTTCCAGTCGGGCGCGAGGGTCCCGCCGCTCTCGGGCGGATCCCACTTCTCGACCTCGAAGAGCCCGACGAGATCCTCCGGCCTACGGCTCGCCGCGTACCGACCGCACATGCTCAACCACTCCTCGCCCATGACCCGGCGCATCCGCGCCCGGTCACGCTACCGACACTCCCCCAACCCTCGCAGACGCACTGTTGGGGCGCGGGGGAATCCCCGCGCCCCAACAGGCACTGTTGCCGGTTTCGGCCCTGCTTCGGCCCCGCTAGGGCCCCGCTACGGTCAGCGGATGTTGACGTCGATGCAGGCGTAGAACGCGTTCGAGGTGTCGTAGACGTTCCAGACGGCCAGGACCTTCTGGTTGCCGCGGATGCTGCCGAAGTTGACGTTGTGGCTCACGTTGGCGCCGGGGGTGGCACCACCGTCGTTGAACTCGGCGACCTTGGTGTTGCCGACGAAGTACTGCCAGGTGCTGGTGCGGTGCCGCGCCGTCAGCGTCCAGTTGAACGTCTGGTTGACGCCGATGTTGGAGCGGCGCCAGCCCTTGCCGTCGTCGCTCAGCTCGGAGAACCGGCCGACGCCACCGTGACAGTTGTTCTGGCCCTTCGGGCCCTCGACGCTCTGCGGCTCCCACTTGATGTCGCCGCAGGAGACGACGCCGGTCTTGCACTGGTCCTGCCGGCTGGCGGGTGAGTTGATCCAGCCGTGCGCGGAGGCGGTCGGGGCGGGGAGGGTGACGGCGATGATCGGTGCGACCGCCGCGCTCAGGATGAGCGCGAGACGAGTTTTCTTGTGCATGACAACTCCTTCGTCGTGACGCCCGGCGGGACCCGCGCCGACACGGCGGTCGGCCCAAGCCCGCTACGGACTCACTGCGTGTGGGGAACTCGCGAAGGTGCACGAACAGTTGCATCGACAGCAGAAGAAGACCGGTGACGGTCCGGCGGAGCGCTGTCGCAGGGCTAACCACTCCAATGTTCTACTAGGTCTAGACCATGGCAGCCGCTTTCGGGTGTCGTCAAGACTTGAACTGCCCTTGACCGCACGTGGCTTGAAACCCTCCAGCCCCTGTGCGGCGACCGGATCCCGCGCGCAAGTGCCACACTTCGACGACGTACAACCGCCGCACAACCGCCGCACAACCGCCGCGTACCCGCCGCGCACCCGCCGCCCATCCGCCACGCATCCCGACGCACACCCGTCGTACGCCCTCCTGAGGAGCCGCCCGAGCGATGATCAGCACCGATTCCAGCGACATCGCCGCCGCCTCGATAACCGATCTGTGGGATCGCGTTTTCGGCACCCAGCCCGTCCCCGAGGACTGGCTGGTGATCGCCACCGCCGTCGTCGCCCTGGCCGCCGTCACGCCACAGGCCCTCTGGCGGCTGTCACGCAACGCCGTCACCATCGCCCACGAGGGCGGGCACGGCCTCGTCGCCCTCCTCACCGGCCGCAAGCTCGACGGCATCCGGCTGCACTCCGACACCTCGGGCCTCACCGTCAGCCGCGGCAAGCCCACCGGCGTCGGCATGATCCTCACGGCGGCGGCCGGCTACACGGCCCCGTCCCTGCTCGGCCTCGGCGGCGCCTGGCTGCTCGCCTCGCACCACATCACGCTGCTGCTGTGGCTGGCGACGGCCCTGCTGCTGGTGATGCTGGTCATGATCCGCAACGCGTACGGGGCGCTCACCGTCGTCGTGACAGGTGCGGCCTTCCTGCTGATCTCCTGGCTGACCGGTCCCACCGTGCAGGCCGCGTTCGCGTACGCCGCCGTATGGTTCCTGCTGCTCGGCGGCGTACGGCCGCCCTTCGAGCTCCAGTCCAAGCGGCGGCACGGCGGCGCCCCCGACTCCGACGCGGACCAGCTCGCCCGGCTGACGCATGTGCCGCCGACGATGTGGCTGTTCATGTTCCACGCCGTATCGCTGTGCTCGCTGATCGGCGGAGGCACCTGGCTGCTCGGTCTGTGACAGCGGCACCGACGTCCCGCCGCCCGCCGGTAGGGAATAGGCCGTCCGCAGGTCGCGAGCCGGTCACATGCCAGTGGCGTGCCCCCATACCACCTTCGTATTACGCCCCGATTTCAACGTATTTGATCGGGATCGCGGTCGTTGTGCAGCCATTAAAGTAAAGGCCATGACCGAAAGCGCCGTGCACCCTGCCCTCTGGCCCGCCCCTTACGCGAGCGGGGCCGTCGAAGCGACGGTCACCGTGCCCGGTTCGAAATCGGTCACGAACCGCGGCCTCGTCCTCGCCGCGCTCGCCGCCGAACCCGGCTGGCTGCGCCGCCCCCTGCGCTCACGCGACACGCTCCTGATGGCTGAGGCCCTGCGCGCGATGGGCGTCGGCATCGAGGAGACCGTCTCCTCCAGCTCTGCCGCGGCCGGCTCCATGACACCCCCACGCGGCGCGGGCGCCCCGTCGTTCACCGGCGAGGCATGGCGGATCTTCCCCAACGGCCTGCACGGCCCGGCCACGGTCGACGTCGGCAACGCCGGTACGGTCATGCGCTTCCTGCCGCCCGTCGCGACCCTCGCCGACGGCCCCATCCACTTCGACGGCGACCCCCGCTCCTACGTACGCCCGCTCCACGGCGTCATCGACGCCCTGCGCACCCTCGGCGCCCGCATCGACGACGAGGCCCGCGGCTCGCTCCCGCTGACCGTGCACGGCGGCGGCGCGCTCGACGGCGGCACCGTCGAGATCGACGCCTCCGCGTCGTCCCAGTTCGTCTCCGCGCTGCTGCTCTCCGCGCCGCGCTTCAACCAGGGCGTCGAGGTACGGCATGTGGGCGCCACCCTCCCGTCACTGCCGCACATCCGGATGACCGTCGACATGCTGCGCCGTGTCGGCGCCCAGGTCGACGAGCCGGAGACCGGCGGCGAGCCCAACGTCTGGCGGGTCTCCCCCAGCGCGGTGCTCGGCCGCGACCTGACCGTCGAGCCGGACCTCTCCAACGCCCAGCCGTTCCTCGCCGCCGCCCTCGTCACCGGCGGCCGGGTGACGGTACGGGACTGGCCGGCCCGCACCACACAACCCGGTGACGCGCTGCGCCGGATCTTCACCGAGATGGGCGGTTCCTGCGAACTGACCGCGCGCGGGCTGACGTTCACCGGCGGCGGCCGGATCCACGGCATCGACGTCGACCTGAGCGAGGTCGGCGAACTGACCCCCGGCATCGCGGCCGTCGCGGCCCTCGCCGACGGCCCCTCCACACTGCGCGGCGTCGCCCATCTGCGGCTCCACGAGACGGACCGGCTGGCCGCGCTCACCAAGGAGATCAACGAGCTGGGCGGCGATGTCACCGAGACCGCCGACGGTCTGCGGATCCGCCCGCGCCCCCTGCACGGCGGCGTCTTCCACACGTACGACGACCACCGCATGGCCACGGCCGGCTCGATCATCGGCCTCGTTGTCGACGGCGTGGAGATCGAGAACGTCGCGACGACCTCCAAGACGCTGCCCGACTTCCCGGAGATGTGGACCGAGATGCTCGCGGGAGCGGGAGCCTGACGCGATGCGGCGCTACGGCAAGAACCCGGACGAGGACGACATCCGCTCCCGCCCCAACCCCAAGGGCAACAGGCCGCGCACCAACATCCGTCCCAAGCACGAGGACGCGGCCGAGGGCATGGTCCTGACCGTCGACCGGGGCCGGCTGACCTGTCTGGTCGGCGACACCGTCGTCCTCGCGATGAAGGCGCGTGAGCTGGGGCGCAAGGCCGCCGTCGTCGGCGACCAAGTGATGCTCGTCGGGGACCTCAGCGGAAGGAAGGACACGCTGGCGCGCATCGTACGGATCGAGAAGCGCCGCTCCGTACTGAGGCGCACGGCGGACGACGACGACCCGTTCGAGCGAGTGGTCGTCGCCAACGCCGACCAGCTCGCCGTCGTCACCGCGCTCGCCGACCCCGAGCCGCGGCCCCGGCTGATCGACCGCTGTCTGGTCGCGGCGTTCGACGCGGGCCTCGAACCGCTGCTGATCCTGACGAAGTCCGACCTCGCGTCGGCGGACGAACTGCTGGAGACCTACCGGCCGTTGGGCATCCGTTACGTCGTCACACGACGGGACGAACTGGCCACCGGCGAGGCGGCCGACCGCGTACGCGACTACCTCGAAGGCCGGATGACCGCGTTCGTCGGGCACTCCGGCGTCGGCAAGACGACGCTGGTCAACGCGCTCGTGCCGGACGACCGCCGCCGGACGACCGGCCTGGTCAACGCGGTAACCGGGCGCGGTCGGCACACGACCACCTCCGCGCTCGCGCTGCCGCTGGAGAAGGCGGACGGCTGGGTGATCGACACTCCCGGCATCCGTTCCTTCGGCCTGCACCATGTCGACCCTTCGCGCGTCATCCTGGCCTTCCCCGACCTCGTACCGGGGACGGAGAACTGCCCGCGCGGTTGCAGCCACGACGAGCCGGACTGCGCGCTGGACGCGTGGGTGGCCGAGGGGCACGCCGATCCGTCGAGGCTCGACTCGCTGCGCCGGCTGCTCTCCACTCGGGAGCGGCGCGAGGGCGACTGATCCCGCGATGTCTGCCGCTCGCAAGCCTCGGTGAGTGCATAAACTCACCAAGTCTTGGCAAGGTCTGTCAAGACGTACCAAGGCATATCGAAGGCACATCGAGAACGTGCGGTCACCGATGCGGGAGGCACAGACGATGGCGTGGCTGCTGGTGGTAGTCGCGGGGCTGCTGGAGACGGGCTTCGCCGTCTGCCTCAAGCTCTCGCACGGATTCACCCGGCTCTGGCCGACGCTCGCGTTCGCGGCCTTCGCGCTCGCCAGCTTCGGCCTGCTGACCCTCTCGCTGAAGAAGCTCGACGTCGGGCCGGCGTACGCGGTCTGGACGGGTATCGGCGCGGCCGGCACGGCGATCTACGGGATGATCTTCCTGGACGACCTGGTCTCCACGCTGAAGATTGTCTCGATCTCACTGGTCATCATCGGTGTCATCGGCCTCCAGCTCTCGGGTTCGTCCCAGCACTGACCGCCGCGACCGGTCCGGCGACGGCCGCGCGGACCAGGCGCCCGACAGGCTCCCCGTCGGGGGCGACGACGTGGGCGAGGGCGAGGCGTACGGCCAGCTCGCAGCGGAAGGCCAGCTCGGCGGACTCGTCCTTCGTACGGAGGACGGGCTCGGGGGCCCTGGGCGGGCCGGGACGGCCGTTGTCGGACCGGGTCTGTTCGGTCCGGGGCTGATCGGGCCGGGCGCCCTCCGGTCTGCGGTGCTGCGTACGCCCCTGCTCGCCCCTGGCCCGGTCCGCCCTCGCCTGGTCCACTCGTGCCTGCTCGACGCGGGCGCGCTGCACCCGGCCCGCCTGTACGCGCAGCGGCTCCGTACGCGACGGGGAGCCGGTCTCCGTACCGCGGCCCCTGCGGTCCGTCCGCCCGGGATCGAGCGCGGCCACGGCCCGGTTCCGTACGGCCGCCACCAGATCCGCCGGCGCGGGCGGCCCGGCGTCCGCGCGGCGCTGGGCGGGCGCGCCCCCCGGCGGGGCCGTGGGGCGTACGCGACGGGGCGCCGGGTGGCGCTCGGTCCAGCCGTCGGTGAGAAGGGCCCGCAGCAGGGGCCTGGAGCGCGCCTCGGACACCGTCCACTCGGCCACCGACACCAGCCGGTCCACCGGGTCCGCGGGCTCGGCCAGCAGCCGCTCGACGCCGTGCAGATACAGATCGGCCTCGCGCCGTACCAGCGCGCGGGCGAGACCGTCCTTGCTGCCGAACTCGTTGTAGAGGGTCTGTCGCGAGACCCCGGCGGCCGACGCGACGTCGACCATCCTCACGGCGGACCAGGACTGGTCGGTGAGCGCCGAAAGGGCGGCGTTGAGTAGGGCTTCACGCGCTGTAGGCATCGTTGCCTCCCGGGCCGTTCGGCTCCGCACTCAGAGTTGACGCAGCCTCGCGCGCTGTCAAGAGGACCCGGCGCCGCCGCGGCGCCCCACCGGCCGTAGCCCGATCTTGGGCGCTGTCGATACTGTGACGACCATGCCCGATTACCACGATGATCTGCGACTCGCCCATGTCCTCGCGGACGCCGCCGACGCCGCGACGATGGACCGGTTCAAGGCTCTCGACCTGAAGGTCGAGACCAAACCGGACATGACCCCGGTGAGTGAGGCCGACAAGTCGGCCGAGGAGCTGATCCGTGGCAATCTCCAGCGCGCGCGGCCCCGGGACGCCGTGCTGGGCGAGGAGTACGGCATCGAGGGCACCGGCCCGCGCCGCTGGGTGATCGACCCCATCGACGGCACCAAGAACTATGTACGCGGCGTCCCCGTCTGGGCGACGCTGATCTCCCTGATGGTGGCGGGCGAGGGCGGCTACGAGCCGGTCGTCGGCGTGGTGTCGGCGCCCGCGCTGGCGCGCCGCTGGTGGGCGGCCAAGGGCGGCGGCGCGTACTCGGGCCGCAGCCTCTCGTCGGCGACACGGCTGCGGGTCTCGAAGGTCTCACGCATCGGGGACGCGTCGTTCGCGCACGCGTCGCTGAAGGGCTGGGAGGAGCAGGGCCGGCTGGACGGGTTCCTGGATCTGACCCGGGCCTGCTGGCGTACGCGCGGATACGGCGATTTCTGGCCGTACATGATGGTCGCCGAGGGGTCGGTGGACATGTGCGCGGAGCCGGAGCTGTCCCTGTGGGACATGGCGGCGCCGTCGATCATCGTCCAGGAGGCGGGCGGCCGGTTCACGGGCCTCGACGGGCGTTCCGGCCCGCACAGCGGCAACGCGGCGGCGTCGAACGGTGTGCTGCACGAGGAACTGCTCGGCTATCTGAACCAGCGCTACTGACGCGGCCCTCTTTGGGAGGGCTCGGTTCGCCTCGGGGCGCTTCGGCTCACTCGCCGGGGATCGCATCCGGCCGTCCCGGACTGCTCACCGGGTCCCGGCTGTACAGAAGTCCCGTGCGCGACCGGACACCCGGCAATCTTTTTCACCGGGCGTTCGGCCATTCGGGGGAATGGAACTCCCTTGGGACATCCGGGGCGTGCGGTTCTGATCATCGCGCGCCGGGTGTCTCGCTCCGTCCGCCCCCTTGTTGACTCACCGTGTCGGTGTCACTCTGAAAGTCCCCCCACTTGTGAACTTGTGAATCCGTTCTCCAGCCAAGGGACCGGTTCACCGAGGAGGTGGCTCCATCCATGCTCGTCCGTGACGCCATGAGCACGGTGGTCCTCACCATCGGGCCCACCCATACCCTCCGCCAGTCCGCAGAGCTGATGGCGGCACGCCGTGTCGGCGCGGCTGTCGTCCTGGACACCGACACCTGCGGGCTCGGGATCATCACCGAGCGTGACATCCTGATCTCGATCGGCGCCGGACAGAATCCCGAGGTGGAACTGGCCGGTACGCACACCACGACCGATGTCGTGTTCGCCTCACCGGTCTGGACCCTGGAGGAGGCGGCCGAGGCGATGACCCACGGCGGCTTCCGCCATCTGATCGTCTGCGACGAGCGGGAGCCGGTCGGCATCGTGTCCGTACGCGACATCATCCGCTGCTGGGCCCCGGTCAGGCGCCGCCCGCCGGCGCTGACCGGCTGAGCGGGGCGAGCGGGGTCCCACCGGGGCAGCGGTGGAGGCCGGATCCGTCCCGGAACCCGGCCGCCACCGCCTCATCGGCGAGGGCCGTCAGCCGCGCAGGGCCTGGACCGCGGTGTCGAGCCGCTTGCCGAAGTCTCCGTCCGCCTGACGGAAGTTGTTGACCGCCCGCTCGGCGATGTCGTCGCGCGAGACCTGCGAGATGAACCCGGCCAGGTTGGCGACCAGCCGCGCCTTCTCGTCCTCCGACATCAGCCGGTAGAGATTCCCGGCCTGTACGAAGTCGTTGTCCTCGGCGTGGACGGGCGCCTCCGTGTTGCCGGTGGTGCCGGTGACCGAGATGGCCTGCCAGAGGGGCCGGTCGGTCTGGAAGGGGCCGCCGAAGCTGTTGGGCTCGTAGTTCTTGGCGCCCTTGTGCCGGCCGTCGTACAGAGATCCGTCCCGGCTGTTCGTACGCGCCTCGGTGGCGTGCGGACGGTTCACCGGCAGATGGTCGGCGTTGATGCCGACGCGGTAGCGGTGGGCGTCGCCGTACGCGAAGAGACGGCCCTGGAGCATCTTGTCGGGCGAGGGGCCGATGCCCGGCACGAAGTGCGCCGGACTGAAGATCGACTGCTCGACCTCCGCGAAGATGTTCTCCGGGTTGCGGTTCAGCTCCAACTTGCCGATGTCGATCGGCGGGTAGTCCTCGTGCGGCCAGACCTTGGTCAGGTCGAACGGGTTGAAGCGGTAGTCGGCGGCGTCCGAGGCCGGCATGACCTGGATCTGCACGGTCCAGGACGGGAAGTCACCGCGCTCGATGGACTCGCGCAGATCGCGCTGGTGGCTGTCCGGGTCGGCGCCGGCGAGGACGGCGGCCTCCTCGGAGGTGAGGTTCTTGATGCCCTGGTCGGTCTTGAAGTGGTACTTGACCCAGAAGACCTCGCCGGCCTCGTTGTTCCACTGATACGTGTGCGAGCCGTACCCGTTCATGTGGCGCAGCGAGGCGGGGATGCCGCGGTCGCCGAACAGCCAGGTCACCTGGTGCGTCGACTCGGGGCTCAGACCCCAGAAGTCCCATACGTTGTCAGCCTCCTGGCTGCCGGTGTACGGGTCGCGCTTCTGGGTGTGGATGAAGTCGGGGAACTTGATGGCGTCCTTGATGAAGAACACCGGGGTGTTGTTGCCGACGAGGTCGTAATTGCCCTCCTCGGTGTAGAACTTCAGCGCGAAGCCGCGCGGGTCACGCACCGCGTCCGCCGAGCCGAGGTTGCCGGCGACGGTGGAGAAGCGCAGGAAGGTCTCGGTCTGCTTGCCGACCTCGGAGAGGAACTTCGCCCGCGTCCACTGCGAGACGTCGCGGGTGAGCGTGAAGGTGCCGTACGCTCCGGCGCCGCGCGCGTGCACGATGCGCTCCGGGATGCGCTCGCGGTTGAAGTGGGCGAGCTTCTCGAGAAGAGCCTGGTCCTGAACCAGAACGGGACCGCCGGCGCCCGCCGTCTCACTGTTCTGGTTGTCGGCCACCGGCGCACCGGCCTCCGTGGTAAGCGGTCCCTGCGTCACGTGCGCCTCCTGCGTCATACCTGCCGTACCTGTCGCTCGGCGATTGCCTGAGATGATCCTACGATGGACTTTGTCTAAGTCAAGTAGGGGTCCAACTCGACACTCATTCAGGATCTGGGCGCCCTCACTGTTAAGCTGACCCTCATGAGTGACCTGTTGGAACGACTTCGCGAACGCGGCTGGCGGATGACCGCCCAGCGCCGTGTGGTGGCCGAGGTCCTCGACGGGGACCACGTACACCTCACGGCGGACGAGGTGCACGCGCGCGCCGTGGCCCGGCTGCCCGAGATCTCCAGGGCGACGGTGTACAACACCCTCGGCGAGATGGTGACGTTGGGCGAGGTCATCGAGGTCTCGACGGACCGGCGCGCCAAGCGGTACGACCCGAACGCCCACCGGCCCCACCACCACCTGGTCTGTGCGCACTGCGGCACGATCCGCGACGTGCACCCGGTGGGTGATCTGCTGGCCGACCTGCCGGCGACGGAGCGCTTCGGCTTCGCGATCTCAGACGTCGAGGTGACGTACCGGGGCACCTGCCCCAACTGCGCCCACGCCTGAGCCGACCGCCCGCACCGGCCCCGGGAGCCCTCCGCACACATCACCGGAACACGACGAAGGCCCGGATCCTGATCGGATCCGGGCCTTCGCTCTCTGCCAGTAGCGGGGACAGGATTTGAACCTGCGACCTCTGGGTTATGAGCCCAGCGAGCTACCGAGCTGCTCCACCCCGCGTCGGTGAACACGACATTACGTCACCCCGCCGACCAGCGCAAATCCCTTCTCCGGCACCGCTCACGCGGTCAGTTCCTGGTGCAGCGCCTCACGCAGCCGCGCCGCCCGCTCCGTCACCTCGGACGGTCCCAGCTCCACCGCGCGGGCGCACCAGCGCTGCCCCTCGGTCAGCTCCCCGCGCCGGGCCGCGAGCAGCGCGAGCCGCAGCGCGGCGCGTCCATGACCGGCCTGCGCCGCGCGGGACCACCACAGGGCCGCCTCCCGCTCGCTGCCCTCACGGGCCAGCAGCAGCCCGAGGTTGAAGGCCCCGTTACGGCTGCCCGCCTCCGCCGCCTCCCGGTACCAGCGCGCCGCGTCCGTCATGTCGCCACGGCCCGCCGCGAGCATCCCGACCCGCACC
Source organism: Streptomyces sp. NPDC006643 (assembly GCF_042870175.1). Lineage (NCBI taxonomy): Bacteria > Bacillati > Actinomycetota > Actinomycetes > Kitasatosporales > Streptomycetaceae > Streptomyces > Streptomyces sp. NPDC006643. Next base: position 87,213 of record NZ_JBIAHA010000028.1, read on the forward strand.
TGGGCGCGCCGGTGACCGTGCTCGGCCGCCCGCTCGTACCACTGCTCGCACTCGGTCTTCTCCGGCTGCGCCTCACCGAGCCCCGGCGCGGCCGGCGGCTGCCGCGCGTCCAGCACCGTCGCCAGCCGGAAGGCCGCCTCCGCGCTGCCGCCGCCGGCCGCGCACCGCAGATGCCGCTCCGCCGCCTGCTCGTCGCCGTCCCTGAGGCACGCGATGCCCACCTGGAGGGCCGCCTCCGTGTGCCCGGCCGCCGCGGCCCGCTCGTACCAGACCAGGGCCGTACGGTCGTCGTCCCGGCCCGCGTAGAGGATGCCCAGGTTGAACGCGGCGTCGACGCTGCCCGCCTCGGCCGCCTTGGAGAACCACGGCTCGGCGCCGGTCGGGTCGCCGGCCTGGAGGAGCAGGACGGCCAGCGCGTTGGCCGCCTCGCGGTGACCCGCGTACGCGGCGCGCCGGTACCACTGCTCGGCCTGCGCCGTACGGTCCTGGGCGGCGCAGAGCAGCCCGAGGTTGTAGGCGCCGTTGACGTCGCCCGCGTCCATCGCGGCCCGGTACCAGCGCTCGGCGGTCTGCTGCTCGCCACGCGCGGCGTGGAGCGCGCCGAGCGCGTTGGCGGCGTTGCCGTTGCCGTCCTGCGCGGCGCGCAGCCACCAGACGGCGGCGCTCTCCTCGTCACCGGCGTCGCGCAGCAGGAAGCCGAGGGCGCAGGCGGCCCGCGCCTCGCCGTCCTTGGCGGACGTCAGATACCAGCGCCCCGCCTCCTTCAACTCCCCGCGGCTCTCCAGGATCGCGCCGAGGTGCAGCGCGGCGCGGCGGTGCCCGCGCGCCGCCGCCTGCCGGTACCACTGCGCGGCCTCGGCGAGCAGCGACTGCCCGGCGTCGGCCTCGGCGCCGGGGCCCGCGCCCTCGGCACCGGCCCGGGCCGCGCGGACGCCGGTGTCCGTGTCGTTGTCCCGGCCGGCGATGACGGCGCGGACGGTGTTGCCGGTACGCGCTGCCTGCCGCGCCCGGCGCTCCAGGGCGCGCGCGAGACGGTACGAGGCCTCCCGGTGGCCCTGCTCGGCGGCGGCCCGCAGCCACCGCTCCGAGCCGACGTCGCTGCGGTGCTCCAGCAGGTCGGCGAGCGCGTAGGCGCCCAGCGCGTGGCCCTGCTCGGCGGACTGGCGCAGCCAGTACTCGGCGGCGGGCTCGTCGCCCTGCTCGCGGTAGTGCCTGCCGAGCGCGTGCGCGGCGGCGGCCGAACCGGCGACGGCCGCGACGCGCCACCAGCCCGACGCCTCTTCGGTGTAGCCGCGCTGATGGAGGAGGACACCCAGGTTGTTGGCGGCGGCGCGGTCGCCCTCGGCGGTGGCCGCGCGCAGGTACTTCTCGGCGGCGTCGAGGTCACCGCGGCGCAGCAGCAGCGCGCCGAGCACGCTCATCGACGCGACGTCGCCGCTGTCGGCGGCACGCCGGTGGCGCGCCTCCGTCTCGGCGTCGGCGCTCTCGGTGGGACCGCCGGCGTCCGTGGCGCCGGTCGCGCCCCCGAACCTCTCGGCGCCGGCGGCATCTTCCGCCTGTCTCCGCACAAATCGCCCTGTCTCCAACAGAGTTGCCCTGTCCCCCATAAAATCCATCGTTGCACCACCTGTACCCGCGTACACCTGGTATATCGCGGCCACCAAGGTCACTTCAGCGTTTTGTCGACATGCCCACAGAGAGACAACTCAAACGCTTCTGCGGCCAACTCCCCGCGCCCGCCGCCCACTTGATCGGACGGACGGTCACGGAGCGACCACGAACAGGTACGAACACACCACAACGCGCGGCAAAGGCCCGGATCCTGATCGGATCCGGGCCTTTGCCTTCGTGAGTAGCGGGGACAGGATTTGAACCTGCGACCTCTGGGTTATGAGCCCAGCGAGCTACCGAGCTGCTCCACCCCGCGTCGTTGTGTTCCAAACCGTATCACGACGCGGGGTGTTCACCGATCAGGTCTTGTCTTCGCTCCCGCCCGCCGGTGCCTTGGCGGACTTCTCCGCCTCGGCGGCGCGCTCCAGGGCGTCCTGGAGGGCCTCCTGGGCCTTCCCGTACGCGACCCAGTCCTGCTTCGCCAGCGCGGCCTCACCGTCCGTGTACGCCTTCTGGGCGTCGGCGATGGCCTTCTCCAGCGCGGCGTCACCTGTGGCCGGCGGCGTCGTCGTGTCGCCGTCGCCCGGTGGCTGCGTCTCCTCCGGCGGTTCGGCGCCGTCGACACCGAACACCGCGTTCAGCGCCTCGGACAGACTGTCCTTGAAGACCGGCTTGCCTCCGTAGGAGACGGCGATCTTCTTCAACAGCGGGTAGTTGGCGCTGCCGCCTCGGGCGTACACCGGCTCGATGTACAGGAAGCCTCCGCCGAGCGGCACCGTGAGCAGGTTGCCGTACTCGATGTCCGAGTCGGTACCTCTCAGGTTCCGTACGAACTCGGCGACTTCGGGCACGCCGTTCAACTCGCTCTGCACCTGTTGCGGTCCTTGGACCGTGGAGGTCACTCTCAGGACTCTGATCTTGCCGTAGTCGTCACTGGTGGCATCGGCGTCGACCGCCATGAACGCCCCCAGATTGGGACGTCCGTTGGGCGTGAAGGTCGTCGTCAGCGAGAACTTCTGGGCCGACTGCCCCGGCATCTTCAGGCTCAGGTAGTACGGCGGGACCGCACTGCTGTCCTTGTTCGTCGGGTCGTCCGGCACCTGCCACGCGTCGGAGCCGCTGTAGAACTGGGCGGCGTCCGTGACGTGGTAGCGGGTGAGCAGCTCGCGCTGGACCTTGAACATGTCCTGCGGGTAGCGGAGATGGGCCAGCAGATCCGGCTTGATCTCCGACTTCGGCTTCACCGTGTTCGGGAACGCCTTCATCCAGGTCTTGAGGACCGGGTCCTCGGTGTCCCACTGGTACAGGTTGACCGAGCCGTCGTACGCGTCGACGGTCGCCTTCACCGAGTTACGGATGTAGTTGACCTGGTTCTGCTGGGCGACGACCGCGCGCTGGTTGTTGGTCAGCGAGTCGGTCGTGGTGTCGCCCAGCGTCGTCCGGGACGCGTACGGATAGCCGTTCGTCGTGGTGTAGGCGTCGACGATCCACTTGATCTTGCCGTCGACCACGGCGGGATAGGCGTCGCCGTCGATGGTCAGCCACGGCGCGACCGCCTCGACGCGCTCCTTCGGCGTGCGGTTGTACAGGATCCGCGAACCTTCGCCGATGGCGCCCGAGTAGAGCATCTGCGGCTCGCTGAACGCCACGGCGTAGGCCGCGCGGTTCACCGGGTTGGAGAGATCGACTCCGCTCTTGCCCTGGTAGCTGGTGGTCTGCTCACCGTTCTTCTCGTAGTCCAGCTCCTTCTGCGGGCCGCCCACGATCGAGTACTGCTGAGTCTTCTCGCCGTAGTAGATCCGCTGCTCGTACTTGCCGAGCTGACCGCTGGTCGGCAGGCCGGACTCCGTGAAGTCGGGGGCGCCGATCGTGCCGTCGTTCTCCTCGGTGACCGTCCCGGTGCCCTTGGACGCGATCGCTCCGTACCCATGGGTGTAGGTGAAGTGGTCGTTGATCCAGTTGCGCTTGGGGATACCGGTGATGTTCAGCTCGCGCAGACCGATGACCGTGTCCTGCGGCTTGCCGTCCGGACCCTTGTAGCGGTCGACGTCCAGCGTGTCCGGGAACTGGTAGTACTTGCGTTCCTGCTGGAGCTGCTGGAAGGCGGGCGAGACGACATTGGGGTCGACCAGCCGGTAGCTGGCGGCCGAGTCGGCCGCCTCGCGCTGCTGCGCCTTCTTCTCGGGATCGCCCTTGCCGGAGTAGTCCGTCACATCGGCGTCGTCGATGCCGTACGCGGCGCGCGTGGCATCGATGTTCTTCTCGATGTACGGGGCTTCCTTGGCCTGCTCGTTCGGCTGGACCTGGAACTTCTGCACGATCGCCGGGTAAAGGCCGCCGATGAGGATGGCGGACAGGACCATCAGACCGAAACCGATCACCGGCAGCTGCCAGGTGCGGCGCCAGAGCGTCGCGAAGAACAGCACGGCGCAGATGGCGGCGATGCAGAACAGGATCGTCTTCGCCGGCAGATAGGCGTTGGCGTCGACGTACCGCAGGCCCGTCCAGTTGCCGGTGGCCTTGAAGTCACTCGCCTTGACCGCGAGGCCGTACCGGTCGAGCCAGTAGGCCACGGCCTTGAGGGAGACGAACACACCGAGCAGCACCGAGAGATGACCGGTGGCCGCGCCCGTCGCGCGCGCGCCGGGGCTGGTGACGCGCAGCCCTCCGTACAGATAGTGCGTCAGCGCGGCGGCGATCAGTGCCAGGACGACGGCGGCGAAGCCGAAGCCGAGCATGAAGCGGTACCAGGGCAGGTCGAACGCGTAGAACTTCACGTCCAGGTTGAACTGCGGGTCCTTCTGTCCGAAGGCCACGCCGTTGACCCACATCAGCCACGTGCGCCACTGACCGGCCGCGGACGCTCCGGCGATCAGCCCGACGAGGGCGGTGATCGCGAGCAGCACCCACTTCTTGTACGGGGCGATGCCCATCCGGTAGCGGTCGAGGCTCTGTTGCTCCAGCGACATCGCGCTCAGCGGCGGACGCAGCCGGTGCGCCAGCCAGATGTTGACGCCGACGGCAGCAGCCATCAGCAGACCGAAGACAGCGAACAGGCCGATCTTGGTCCAGAGGGTGGTGGTGAAAACGGACGAGTATTTCACCGAGCGATACCAGAGCCAGTCGGTCCAGAACCCCGCGAACATGACGAACATCATGGCCAGGACGGCCAGAATGCCCAGTGTCATGAGCAGGGTCCGGGCACGTCTGGACGGCCGGCCCACTCTGATCCGTGGCCCGGTCGGGCCTCCGCCGCGGTCCGGCATCTGGAAAGCCAACGTGCGCACCTCGAAGTTCGCGGTCGTGTGAAGCAGCTGAAATCAACGTCTGTAAGTAGGCCCCAGCGATCGTAGGGCCCACTCATGCAACTTACTGAGGCTTTACCTAGTTCCCGCAGGGGGGTCGGAAGGAGGCAGGATGTTGGCCATGTCCAACCTTTCCTCCTCCTCTTCCTCCTCGTCCTCGTCCGATCAGCCGCCGTCGGCTTCGGGCCCGGTCGCCTCGACGCCCATCACCCGCGCGGTGCTGGAGATCGACGAATACGCCTCCGGCCTGGGCTGGGACCAGCCGGCCAGGCTGTTCGCACTCGTCGACACGGCCCGACTGCGCACCGACGAACCGGAGCTGGCCACCCAGCTCGGTCTCGACGACGGCTCGACGCCCGCCCCGCTCACGCCCGTCGAGCAGGACGAGATCCCGGCGGGCACACCGCTCGACGAGTTCCTCGCCACCATCGCGTGGCCCGGCGCGGTGGCCGGCTGCGCGATCACGGTGGAGCGCCTGATGCTGCCGCCGTCCGCCGAGGCGTCCGTACCCGAAGACCTCGACGAGTCCGCGCTCGTGGACTGGGTCGCCGCCCACCCGGACCGCCAGGAGGTACGGATGACGGTCGCCGTACTGCGCGACGGGACGCGGGACTCGGCGCTGCGGCTGCGTGAGAAGGACTCACCGACCCAGGTGCTGACCGGCGCCGGCCTGGTGCCGGGCCTCGCCGAGGCCCTGGCCGCCACGTTCGAGGCGTAGCACCCGCGCGTTCGAGGCGTAACGCCCGTGACGCCGGAGGGGCCGCGTGTGCGGCCCCTCCGGCGTTCTGACGTACGGGCCGGGAGTGCGTCCCTCTCCTGGCCGGTCGAACTCCTAGCTGGTCGAACAGCTCGGCAGACCGGCCGTCTCACCGCTCTTGATCTTCTTCAGTGACGCCGTGGCGTCCTTGATGTTCTTCACCCGCACCAGGGTGAGGCCGTCCGGGATGTCGGAGGCGGCCGTGGCGCAGTTCTCGTCCGGCGTCAGGAAGTACCGGGCGCCCGCCTGCCGCGCGCCGACGAGCTTCATACCGATGCCGCCGATCGGCCCGACCTTGCCGTTGTCGTCGATCGTGCCGGTGCCGGCGACGAACTTGCCGCCGGTCAGATCGCCGGGCGTGATCTTGTCGACGATCCCCAGCGCGAACATCAGTCCGGCGCTCGGCCCGCCCACGTCGGCCAGCTTGATGTCGATCTCGAACGGGAACGTGTGGTCCGTGCCGGCCTGGATGCCGACGATGGCCCGGTCGTCGCCCTCGTCGGACTTCACCGTCCTGATCGTGACCTTCTCGGTGCCCTCGGGCTCCTTGCCGGCCTTCTCGGCCGCCTCGGCGACCTTGGCCGGGACGATCGTGAAGACGACGTCCTCGCCCGGCTTGTGCTTGGTGACGATCTCCGCGACGTCCGGCGGCGCGTCGACGGTCTTGCCGTCCACCGCCCTGATGACGTCCCCGGCGTGCAGTGTGCCGTCGGAGGGGCTGTCCTTGACGACCGCGGAGACGATCACCCGCGACGTGACGGGGATGTTCTCCTCCTTCAGGGCCGCGACCTTCGCGCTCTCCTGGGACTGGCTGAACTCCTCGGCATTCTCCTGCGTGGACTGCTCTTCCGTCTTGCCGTCCGGATAGAGCGTGTTGTGCGGCACCACGATGTTGTCGTGCGACAGCCAGCCGTAGACCGCCTCGACCACATTCATCTTGTAATCCGCGCCGGTGACCCTGACGGTCGTCATATTGAGATGACCCGTCGTCGGATAGGTCTTGCGACCGGAGATATGGAGCACCGGCTCACCATTCGCGTCGCCCAGCGTGTTCACCGTCGGTCCCGGACTCATCTCCGAGTACGGCACGGGAATGAACACTCCCGCACAGAGCAGCGCGATGAGGACGAGGGTGGAGGCGAGCATCGTCGCGGTGCGGCGTGGCATGGAACGACAGTACGGTAAGGGTCTGTCGGCGCACCCCCGGGGCCGGTCCGTACGGGGCGACTTGGCCCGGGTCCGTGGCCTGGCGAGCGGCCGGACGGGGCCTCGGGCCACCGGAGCGACGAGGTGCGCGGGGTGCGGGCGCGATACCTCAGGTGACGTCCGTGGTGGCCGGGTGGGATTTCGCCATCGCGTCGCGGAAGCGCGCGTAGCCGGCGAGTTCGGCTATGTCTCCGGTGGTGCGGTTCCTTGAGACCCAGCTTCCCCATATCGCCGCGCCGACAGCGGCGAAGAGCGGAATCAGCAACCAGGCAAGCGCGGCCATCCCGACCTCCTTACCAAGTGTGTGAAGGGACTGATCAGCAGATTAGTCATCCGCTGCTTCAACGCTCCGGGCAGGGGGGCGGTTACGCAAATCGGGCCACATGGGAACGGAGGGCGACGGGCGGTGCGGGAAGGGCGTCAGCAGGCCCCGACCCATTCCTCGGTGCCGTCGGAGAATGTCTGGTGCTTCCATATCGGCACGTCGTGCTTGAGGTCGTCGATCAGCTTGCGGCAGGCCTCGAAGGCCTCCGCGCGGTGCGGGCACGAGACGGCGACGACGACCGCCAGGTCTCCGACGGCGAGGTCACCCACACGGTGGACGGCCGCCAGCGCCCGGACGGGGTAATCGGCGACGACCTTCTCGGCCACCCGGCGTAGCTCCGCCTCGGCGGACGGGTGACAGGAGTATCCGAGGGTGTCGACATCGGCGCCGCCGTCATGGTTGCGGACGGTCCCGACGAACAGGGCGGTCCCGCCTGCCGCGTCGTCGCCGACGGCGCGGAAGATCTCGTCGACGGACAGCGGGCTCTCGCGGATCGCCAGCAGCCGGATGGGGTCCTGTGCCGCCTGCTCACCCGGGTGCGCCTCGATGCGTGCCATGGGGCCCATCGTGCCGTACGGCACGGGCATCGCGTAATGGCGCGTTCGACCGGCTGTCCGCCCGCCCGCTTGGAGCCTCCTACAGAGGGCGGCGTACATCCGGCACCCGGCGTGCACCCGGCGCCCGGCGCGGACTCAGCGCCGGCGTGCCTTACGGGCGCGGCGTACCACCGCTGCCGCGCCGAGCAGGGCGACCGTCGCTCCGGCGGCTCCGGCGGCCGTGGCGTCCTTGCGGCCCAGCCGGCGGCCGGCGACGGTGTGACGGCCCTCGACCTCTTCGAGGAGCGCGCCGAGGACTTCCTCGTTGGTCCACCGGGGCCGCCAGCCCGCGTCGTGGAGACGGCTGACGCTGACCACCCAGGGATGCATCGTGTAGGCGAGGTCACCGGCCGGGGACGGGGTGAGGCCGATGCGGTGCAGCCGGGCGGCGGCGCCGAGGGCGACCGCGGAGGGCAGCTCCATCCGGCGGATACCGCTCAGCTCCTCGATCTCCTCCTGTTCGAGCCAGCCGTCGCAGCCGACCGCGAACTCGCCCTCGACCTTCTCCAGAGCCGCGTACTCCAGGGCGCTGACCAGGTCGTCGACGTGGCAGAACTGCCAGGTGGGCCGGGACCCGGCGACGACCAGCAGCCGGGGCGACTCGAAGTAGCGGGTCAGGGCGGTGTCCGTACCGCCGACGAGGACGGCCGGCCGTACGACCGTGACGTTCAGGCCCGGGTGTGCGCGGGGTGCCCGGCGGCCGAGCCGTTCGATCTCCAGCAGGTCCCCGACGCCCGTGGCCTCCGCCGTGGCGCGCAGCTCGGCGTCCTCCGACAGCGGGATGTCGTTGTCCGGCAGCGCTCCGTAGACCATGGCCGAGGTGCACAGGACGACCCGGTGCACCCCCGCCGCCGCGGCGGCGGTGAGCACGGTCTGGGTGCCGCGGACGTTGTACGCCGTACGGGCCGCCGCGTCCCGCTCCAGGTCCAGATCGAGCGCCAGGTGCACCACCACGTCCGCGCCGCGCAGTTTCTCGGCGATGGCCGGATCCCGTACGTCGAGGATGTGCCACTGCGCCTCTGTCACCTCGCCGCGGCGCTCGTCGATGGCGACGACCTGCTTGATCTCCTCGGACGCCGCGAGGCGCCGGGTGAGCAGGTCGCCGACGCCGGAGGCGGCTCCGGTGACCGCGACGACGGGGCCGCGCGGCGGGGTCGGGGTTGAGCGGTTTCGCGCTGCGCGAACCTGTGGATCTGGGGAACTCACCGGGCGTCTCCAGCGGTTGTCTTCAGTACGGACGTGTAGGAAACGTGCGTACCAGGTGGCGTCCATCCTGCCGCAGGCCGAGCGTTGGCGGAGCACCGAGCCCGGATGCGGCCTCGGATGTCTACGCTGGGTGGTGTCGGGCAGTCGCCGTCGGCGGAATCGCCGGCGGCCCAATGAGCCGAGGAAACCCGTGAGTGACACCCCATTCGGATTCGGCCTTCCGCCGGAGGAGCCAGAGGACGGCGACGGCAAGAAGAACGACCCCGCCGGAGGTGGTCAGGGTGCCGGCGGCAGAAGCGGCGGGGGCAACCCGTTCTCGGGGTTCGGCCTGCCGGGCGGTCCGGGCGGTGGCGCGGGCGGGGACAACCCGTTCGCCGCGATGTTCGGATCGATGAACCCGAACGACCTGGGCGCCGCCTTCCAGCAGCTCGGCCAGATGCTCAGCTACGAGGGCGGTCCCGTGAACTGGGACATGGCCAAGCAGATCGCCCGCCAGACGGTCGCACAGGGCACGTCGGACGGCACGAAGGACGCCAGCGTGAGCCCCGGCGAGCGGATCGCCGTCGAGGAGGCCGTGCGGCTGGCCGACGTGTGGCTGGACGCCGCGACGTCGCTGCCGTCGGGCGCCGGATCGACCGTGGCGTGGAGCCGCGCCGAGTGGGTCGAGGCGACACTGCCCGCCTGGCAGCAGCTCGTGGACCCGGTGGCCGAGCGGGTGGGCGCCGCCATGGGCGATGTGCTGCCCGAGGAGATGCAGGCCATGGCCGGGCCGCTGATCGGCATGATGCGCTCCATGGGCGGCGCCATGTTCGGTCAGCAGATCGGGCAGGCCGTGGGCGTCCTGGCGGGCGAGGTGGTCGGTTCGACCGACATCGGACTGCCGCTGGGTCCGGCCGGCAAGGCCGCGCTGCTGCCGCTGAACATCGCGGCCTTCGGTAAGGACCTCGGCATCCCGCAGGACGAGGTCCGGCTGTATCTGGCCCTGCGCGAGGCCGCCCACCAGCGGCTCTTCGCCCATGTGCCGTGGCTGCGGTCGCATCTGTTCGGCGCGGTCGAGGGTTACGCGCGCGGGATCAAGGTCGACTCCTCCAAGCTGGAGGACGCCGTCAGCCAGCTCGACCCGTCCAACCCCGAGCAGCTTCAGGAAGCACTCCAGCAGGGCATGTTCCAGCCGGAGGACACCGTCGAGCAGAAGGCCGCCCTGGCGCGTCTGGAGACGGCGCTCGCGCTGGTCGAGGGCTGGGTCGACGCGGTGGTGCACGAGGCGGCCAGGACCAGGCTGACGTCGGCCGACGCGCTGCGCGAGACGCTGCGCAGGCGCCGCGCGTCGGGTGGCCCGGCCGAGCAGACCTTCGCCACCCTCATCGGCCTTCAGCTGCGCCCCAGGCGGCTGCGGGACGCCTCCCGGCTCTGGGCCTCGCTCACGGACGCGCGGGGCGTGGACGGCCGTGACGGGCTCTGGGAGCACCCGGACATGCTGCCGACCGCCTCGGACCTGGACGACCCCGACGGTTTCGTGCATCACGAGCACGCGGACTTCTCCGAGCTGGACAAGATGCTCGGCGAGGCGGCGGGCGGCAAGCCGAAGCTGACCAAGGAGCCGGAGCAGGAGCCCGGGAAGGGCGCCGACGCGCCCGAGGACAAGGGCGACGACGGCAAGGGCGACGACGAGGGCAAGGACGACAGCGCCAAGTGAGCCTGCACGACGACGCCGTCCGCGTACTGGAGACGTACGACGGACAGGAAGAGCTGCGCCGCGTCTATCTGGCGCATCTGGCGGCCCGGCCGGACGGGATGTGGAAATCCTGTGAGGCCGGGCATGTCACGGCGAGCGCGCTGGTGATCGACCCGGCGAGCGGCCGGGTTCTGCTCACCCTCCACAAGAAGCTCGGCATGTGGCTGCAGATGGGCGGCCACTGCGAGCCCGGTGACAGCTCGCTCGCCGAGGCGGCGCTCCGTGAGGCCACGGAGGAGTCCGGGATCCCAGGGCTGACGCTGCTGCCCGGCGGGCCCGTACAGCTCGACCGTCACGCGATTCCGGCGCCCTGCCACTGGCATCTGGATGTCCAGTACGCCGCTCTGGCGCCGGTCGGCGCGGTCGAGGAGATCAGCGAGGAGTCGCTGGATCTGCGCTGGTTCGCGTACGACGAGGTGGCGGCGGTCGCCGACGGGTCGGTCGTACGGCTCCTGGAGCACACGCGCGCCGCGCTGTCCGGGCGGGTGCCGGGCTGACGCGGCGGTCAGGGGCGGCCTCCGAGGAGACCGCCCCTGAAGGACCATGGGCGGGCTGTCCGGTCGGGACGGACGGCCCGGACGGCCCGGACCGTACGGCGCGGTCCGGACGGCCCGTACGGAGTCAGCGTCCGTTGTTCCAGACGTTGTTCTGGTTCTGCGCGTGGGCGCCCTGCTGGCCCACGCCGAACTGCGCCCGCGCGCCCTGCCCGATGTCCGCGTTCTGCGGCGGCATGACCTCACTCGGCTGTACGAGCGCGAAGCCCTGGCCGAGGAAGCTCAGCTCCCAGCCCTCGCCCGTGTTGCCCCGCCTGCGCCGTACGCCCGAGGAGTGCGTCTGCGCCTGCATCTGCACCCGCAGCGCGGACGACCACGCCACGATCGCGTCGGCGTCGACGTTGACGTACTTGTCGGGCGTCACGTGCATCATCAGCGGCTGCCCGGACGTCATCAGCGCGACCTTGCCCCGGCCCGAGATGTTGAGCTGGTACTTGCCGGAGCCGGAGATGCCGTACTGGCTGTCCACCGCGATGACCTCGGTGTGCAGCGTGGAGTCGAGCGCCAGGACATAGGCGCTGTCGACGGTCATGCCCTCCTGGTCGACGTCCACGACGTGCACGTACTGCGCGAGGTTGGCGAAGTAGACGGTCCCCTGGCCCGAGCAGCGCATCAGGTCCAAGCCCTCGCCGGTGTTCGCCCTGGCGCGGCGCTGGCCCGCGGACTGGTACTCACCGTCGAAGTCGATGAGTCCCTGATAGGCGACCATCGCGCCCTTGCGGGCGAGGACGTCGTCCTGGCCGGTGAGCGCGACCCGCAGCAGCTGCGGATTCTGCACGACGTAGCGATCCTGGGACTGCGTTTCCGCGAGTCCGAAAAGCGGGCTCTGCATGTTGTTCTCCTCCCCCTCAGCCCCGGATCCGCAGGCGGTCCGTGCTGTCCTCGCTCGGTTGTACGACGACGATGCCCTGGCCCGAGAAGGCCATCTGGAAGGCCTCCCCGCTGCCCCGTCCGATCAGCGACGAGGCCTTGAAGCTCCGCTTGCCCTTCACCTTGAGCCCGGGTGACCAGGCCACGAGGGCGTCGGGGTCGACGTACGTCTCGTCCTCGCCACGGCCGCAGTCGACGACGATCGGCGTGCCGCGCGAGGTCAGCGCGACCCAGCCGGTGCCGGCGATCGTGACGTTCCACAGGCCCTGGCCGGCGAACTTCGCCAGTCCCTTGACCTTCTCGACGCCCCACTGGAGGTGCGCGTCGAAGGCCAGCAGATTGGTGCCGTTGACCGAGAGCGAGTCGTTGTTGAGGTTGATGACGACGACGTCGGCGCCGTAGTCGGCGAGATAGAGCAGACCGTCACCGGCGCACTTCATGATCGGCGCGCCTTCGCCCGTCACCCACTGGCTGGCGATCTGCCGTACGGCGGGCGGGTTGGGCTCGTACTGCACGAAACCCTCGTACGCGACCATCGATCCGGTGCGCGCGAAGAGGTCCTGGCCGCCGGCCATGGCGACCTTGAGCATGGTGCGGCCGTGATTCTCCATCCGGGCCGTGACGGGGGTCGGGGCGAAGCCCGCGAGTTGCTGGTTCATGTGCCGGACTCCCTCAGACCTCGTACGGCTGGACGACGATGAAGTTGCCGGGTGCTCCCCGGAACTGGAGATTCACGGTCTCTCCGCTGTGCCCCGGATACGCGTTGCGGCGCAGCCTGACCTGGCTGGAGAGGATCACCTGGGAGGCCGCCGACCAGGCGACGACGGCGTTGCAGTCGGCGAAGGTCGTGGGCGTGACCGGCAGGACCACGGGGGTGCCGTGCGTCTTCACGACGACGGTGCCGGTGCCCTGGAACTGCATGGTGAAGAGGGCTCCGCCGGGGATGCCGTGCCCCTCGATGCGGCGTACCTCGTACTGAAGGGTCTCGTCGAAGGCGAGCACGTTCTCCGCGGAGACGCAGATGGCGTCGCCCTGGAGTTCGATCGGGTGCAGATGCGAGCCCTCCTCGGCGAGGAACACCTGGCCGCGGCCGGTGCAGCGCATGAGCTGCATCTCCTGGCCGGTGGCGTTCCCGACGATGCGGCCCGCGAAGCCGGCGCTCTTGTAGCCGAATTCGACCTTGCCCTGGTACATGACCATGCTGCCCTGGCGGGCCAGGACGGGGGTGCCGCCCATGGCGAGGTCGACCCGCATCAGCTGCTGGTTCTGCGGGGTCCAGCGCTGGCCGGTGGCCGCCTCGCGGTACGGCTGGAGGGCGGCCTGGAGTCCGGGGCCGGCCTGCTGGCCCGCTTGCGGCATGCCGGGGGGCGGGGCGCCCTGGGGGTGGCCTCCGTAGGGAGGCGGCGTCTGTTGCCCGTACGGCGCGGGCGCGCCGGGTGGCTGTCCCTGACCGGGGAACTGGCCGGGGGCCTGGCCCGGGATCTGGCCGGGGGCCTGACCGGGAGCCTGACCTGGGACCTGACCGAACTGCGGCTGCTGCGGTGCCTGCGGCGGACCGGGCGGCTGCGCGTACGGCGACGGCGCGGGGGGCGGCGCCATCGGCGCGGCGACGGTGGGCGCGCCGTGCATCGGGTGCGGCGCGGGCGCCGGGGCCTGCGGCGGGGCGCCGAACGACGGCGGAGGCTGCGGGGCGGGCGGCGCTCCGAAGGACGGAGCGGGCGCGGGACCGCCGGGCGGCGGCGCGAACGCCGGTACGGCTCCGCCGGCGGGCGGCTGGGCCGCGGCCGGCTCCTCCTCGGCGACCTCGCCGCCGAAGTTCTTGAGCAGCGCGTCGAGTCCGCCGTCGAAGCCCTGGCCGACGGCGGCGAACCGCCAGACGTCCTTGAGGTAGAAGTCCCCGAGCATCACCGCGCGTTCGGTGCTGAACTCGGATCCGTTGAACGCGTAGCGGACGACCTCTTCACCGCCCGCGACGATGCGTATGTATCCGGGACCCACCTGGGACATCTGTCCGGCGCCGTCGATGGTGGCGGTGAAGGAGAGCCGGTGGATGTTCGCCGGAATACGGTCGAGAGTGACGCGGAAGGATTCGGTGTCCCCCGACTGCGCGCCCAGCAACTGGACGGATTCCTCTGGGGACTTCGGCTGATTGAAGAAGATGAAATACCGGTCGTCCGAGAGCTGTTCATTGGCGTCGAGGCCGAAACAGCTGATGTCGAACGTCAAGCCGGGCGCCGCGATCTGCACACCTACGTACAGATCCGTCCCCGGCGTGAGGTCACTGATCTTGGCCTTGTGGCCGCGTTGGAATTCCCTGGCCATGCGTAACGACCGTCCCCCATCCCGAGCTGAACACGTCGCGTCAGGCTAACGGCTAAGTGCGAGAACGAGCCAAGCCGGTACACATTCGGTACACGATCACCGAACGGGCGCGATCACTCTCCAGGGGCGGTGGGCAGATGCGGCAGCCGCTCGGCGGCGACGACTCCTTCGAGATAGCCGCGGGCCCGTTCGGTACGGGGGTACGCGGCCAGCAGCTCCCAGAAACGCGGGCCGTGTCCCGGCACGAGCAGATGGGCGAGTTCGTGGACGAGTACGTAGTCGACGACGTACTCGGGCATGCCTTGCAGCCGGTGCGACAGGCGGATGCTGCCCTCGGCCGGGGTGCAGGAGCCCCAGCGGGTGTTCTGGTTCGTGACCCACCGGACGGAGGCGGGGCGGGCCCGGCCGTCGAAATACTGCGCGGACAGCCGCTTGGCGCGATCGGTGAGATCACCGTCGTCGAGGATGCGCCTGCTCTCCTGGGCCGCGAGTTTGTCGAGCATCACGGTCACCCAGCGCCGCTCCTCGGCCTCCGACATCCGGGCCGGGATGAGCACGATGGTGCGGTCGCCCTCGCGGTAGGCCGAGACGGTCCTGTTACGCCGGGCGCTCCTGCGGACCTCGACGGCGCTGGTGGCCGGTCCGCGCTGTGGGCGGCCGGTCACGCCGCGCTCTTCGCTTCCGGCGCCGTGCGGTGGGGATTCCCCCGCAACGCGAGGGGAAGGGTCGGCGGACACGCTTCGACGTTACCCGCTGTCAGTGGAAGACGTCCCGTCGCGGGGACCATTCGATCTTGATCCACTCCATACACCCGTCATTTGAACGGCTAATTCCCCACGCCTGTGGATAACTCTCCGCGGCTCTCACCAGTTCCCTGCATTCTGGAATCGGATCTGAGGACAGGAAGCACGGGGGAGACGGAATATGCATCCAATGGTGAAGCCCGCGCTGCGCCGGGCTTGGCGGGAGCGGCAGACGGTGCAGTTCGGGATCACACCCGCACACGCGGTGGTGGTGGGCCCGGTCGATACGGCCACGGGCAGCTTTCTCGACCTGCTCGACGGCACCCGAGGACTTGAGCTGCTGCGGGACGAGGCACGGAACATGGGACTGCCGGACGGCAAGGCGGACGCGCTCGTGGACCGGCTCGCGGCGGCCGGACTGCTGGACGACAGCACGGCGGGCGGGCAGGCCGCCGAAGCGTTACGGAATCGAAAGGTCGAGCTCGACCGGTTGCGGGCCGATCTGGCGTCCCTGTCCATCACCCGACGGGAGCCGGGCGCGGCGATGGAGCGGCTGGCGGCGCGGCGCACCATGCGTGTCCAGGTGCGCGGGGCGGGTCGTGTCGGTGCGGCCGTCGCCGCCATGCTCTCGGCCTCGGGGGTGGGCCGGGTGGATGTGCTGGACAGCGGGCTCACCGAGGCATGGGACGTGGCGCCGGGCGGGCTGCCCGTTGAGTCGGTGGGTGAGCGCAGGGACGTGGCGGCCCGGCTGCTGGTGCGGCGCTCGGCTCCCGGAAGATCCGCCAGAGCCGCGGAGCCGGGTGGGGCGGAGCCGGGAGGCCCCGACGACCTGCCGGGCGGGCGGGGGGACGAGCGGACCGGGCGGGCCGAGCGCGCCGACGCGCGGGCGGCCCTGGCGAGCGGTGGTGGGGCGGGGCTGTCGCTGGTGATCGTCGCGCCCCGGGACGGGCTCGCGGCCTACGCCCCGGATCCGGCGTCCGCGGAGCGCTGGATCGCCACCGGGACCCCTCATCTCTACGCGGGAGTGGTGGAGGCCACGGGTGTGGTGGGTCCGCTGGTGCTGCCGGGTGGCACGGCGTGCGCGGGGTGTCTGGCCGAGGAGCGGACCGGGCGGGATCCGGGGTGGCCGCTGATGCTGGCGCAGTGGCGGTCGGGTCGCAGGGCGTCGGTCACACCGGCCTGTGACCTGGGGCTCGCCACCACCGTGGCCGGTCTCGCCGCCGCCCACGCGTTGTCGTTCCTGGACGGGGAGCTGCCGGCGAGCACCGGTGCGCGCTGGGAGATCACGTCGCCCCTGCTCGACTGGCGTTCGGAGCGGATCGCGCCGCATCCCGTCTGTCCCTGCGGCGCCGCCGGAGAACTGGAGGGAGAGGGGATGGCGGCGTCCGGCGGTCCGCACGACACAATGGTGCGGTAACCGCCGTACGCGGCTCGGCTGTCTGGGAATTGGAGGGGCGCATGTCTGATCTTCCCCGGAAGGCGGTCACCCGAACTGCCAAGTTGGCCGCGCTGCCACTGGGTTTCGCCGGTCGTGCCACGTGGGGTCTGGGCAAGCGGATCGGGGGCAAGTCCGCCGAGATCGTGGGCCGGGAGCTCCAGCAGCGCACGGCGGACCAGCTCTTCAAGGTGCTCGGCGAGCTGAAGGGCGGTGCCATGAAGTTCGGGCAGGCGCTGTCCGTCTTCGAGTCGGCGCTGCCGGAGGAGGTGGCGGGGCCCTATCGGGCGGCGCTCACCAAGCTCCAGGAGGCGGCCCCGCCGATGCCGACCAGCACGGTGCACAAGGTGCTGGCGGAGCGGCTCGGCGAGGAGTGGCGTGAGCTGTTCCTGGAGTTCGAGGAGAAGCCGTCGGCCGCCGCGTCGATCGGGCAGGTGCACCGGGCGGTGTGGCACGACGGGCGGGATGTGGCCGTCAAGGTCCAGTACCCGGGGGCCGGGGAGGCGCTGTTGTCGGACCTGGCCCAGCTGAGCCGGTTCGCCCGGCTGCTGGGGCCGCTGATCCCGGGCATGGACGTCAAGCCGCTGATCACCGAGTTGCGCGACCGGGTGTCGGAGGAGCTGGACTACGAGCTGGAGGCGCGGGCGCAGCGGGAGCACGCGGAGGAGTTCGCGGACGACCCCGACGTGGTCGTGCCCGATGTGGTGCACCAGAGCGAGCAGGTGCTGGTCACGGAGTGGATCGACGGCACGCCGATGGCCGACGTGATCACCGGCGGCACCGAGGAGGAGCGTGACCGCGCGGGTCAGTTGCTGGCGCGCTTCCTCTTCTCGGGCCCGGCCCGTACCGGACTGCTGCACGCGGACCCGCACCCGGGCAACTTCCGGCTGCTGCCGCCGGCCGGCGACGAGGGGGAACTGCGGCTCGGTGTGCTGGACTTCGGCACCGTGGACCGGCTGCCGGGCGGGCTTCCGGAGACGATCGGCGAGTCGTTGCGCCTGACGCTGGAGGGCGAGGCCGACGCGGTGTACGAACTCCTGCGTACGGAGGGGTTCGTCAAGGAGTCGATCGATCTCGACCCGGACGCGGTGCTGGAGTATCTGGTGCCGATCATCGAGCCGGCGGAGGCGGAGGAGTTCACCTTCACCCGGAGCTGGATGCGTACGCAGGCGGCCCGGATCGCCGATCCCCGGTCCCCGGCGCACCAGTTGGGGAAGCAGTTGAATCTGCCGCCCGCCTATCTGCTGATACATCGCGTCACGCTGAGCACGATCGGCGTGCTGTGCCAGCTGAACGCCACGGTGCGGCTCCGCGAGGAGCTGGAGGAGTGGCTGCCGGGCTTCCTGCCGGAGGAGGAGTTCGTCTACGAGGAGGCGGCCGAGGCCGAGGCGGGAGCCTAAGGCTTGAGCCCAGGACCTGTCTTTCGGGCGGCTGTCGCGGCCCGACGACGCACTGCGGGGGCCGGTCCTTTCGGACCGGCCCCCGCAGTGGTGTTCATGGCTTGAGGCGTTGTCGCGCCCGGCCGGTGGTGGTCAGTTCATGACCGCCATGGCCAGCGCGCGTCGGGCGCGCATCGACACGCGCTCGGCGCGGCGCTGCATCCGCCGGGCGGCGACCAGGCGCACGGCCTGGCGTTCCGCGTCGGCTTCACGCAGGCGCTCGGTCATATGCGCGCGTGCCATGGCTTCTGGGATGAGTTGCATCTCGCGGGTCCTGTTCTGACGCGAGTCGCTCGCGCCGGTGGTACTGACAGCTGAAATGGCGGAGCCGGACGGCTCTCGCAGGGAAGAGGTCATAGGGGCCTGCTTCTTGGGATCGTGCGTGAAAGGGCGGTCGATGGTGCCGGTGGCGTTCATGCCGCGACCGGGTTCTTGCGCGGACGGCCACGGGGCCGCTTGCGGGCCACGACCACACCCTGGATGAAAAGCTCGCCGCCCCAGACACCCCACGGCTCACGCCGCTCCTTGGCGCCGGCGAGGCAAGCCTCCATCAGCGGGCAGGTGCGGCAGAGCGACTTGGCGTACTCGACGTCGGCCGGGGACTCCGCGAAGAAGACCTCCGGGTCGTAGGCACGGCAGGGAACGGGTACGCCGAGGTTCTCGATGGCGTCGTCGAGCGCGGTGAGCGCGGTGAGCGGGGTCAAGGTGGAGTCCTCCGTGGTGCGGGCCTGGTCGATCGTTTCGGAAGGCGGTACGGACGGGGCGTGCGCTTCGAGTTGCACGGTGGTGTCTTCCTCGTCTGGTCGGTCCGGCCTGTTGGCCAGGTGTCGGCTGGTACCGGGTGGTGTCTTCTCCCGAGGCCCCTTCGCTCCATCCGTCCCGTTCGGGACAAACAGAAGGGCCGCGGATCCCGGGTGGGGTTCCGCGGCCCTGAAGGCGCCGGCCTGATCTTGAATCAGGCTGGATCTCTCCAGGGTTCAGGCCCACGGATGGCCCACATCGTGTGGTGCTGCTTGGTCTGCTTCTTCGATTCGGCACCGGCTGCCGCAAACGCATAGGCCTGGGCCTCTGCTGCTGCTACTTCTGCTGCCAGTGCCTTGCTCGGTCGCTCATTGCCGCCCGTGACAAGGAGAGCCACGGGGTTGATCCGGCCGGCGCCGACGCCGGACAGACCTGTGGTGACGAACGAAGATCCTTCAGTGGCGAGCAAACCGGGACGCAGAACGTCGAGAGAGCAGGCGGAGACGACCGAGCGATCGGTCATTTTGGCGGTGCTGACGAACTTGCTGTTGATGCTGATCACTGGAATCGCCTCCTCTCGGCGTATCGAAATCCGGATACCACTTCGGACAAGTAGAGCACGGGGACAGGGCTTCGGAGAAGCCCGCCGTTCCCGTGGTTAAGAACCTATGGTGATTCGCGGGGCGGGCGCAAACTATTTTCTCGACGAGTTTGTATCAGCTCTCCTCGTCCTCCCCAACAAGCTCCTCACCTGCGCAGATGGCAAGGACATCGGCTCCGAACCGCTCCAGCTTGCGACCGCCGACGCCGGAGATCCTGGACAGCTCGCCGTCGTCGCCCGGGACGGACTCGGCGATCGCCATCAGCGTCTTGTCGGTGAACACGCAGTAGGCGGGCTGGCCCAGCTGCTTCGCCTGGTCTGAGCGCCACTCGCGCAGCCGCTCATACAGCCCCTCGTCCATGTCCGAGGGGCAGCCCTCGCAGCGCATCAGCTTCATCTCGCCCGCGTCCGTGAGCGTCGTGCCGCAGACACGGCACAGCACCGGGCCGCGCCGCTTGCGCCGGCCGCCGCGCTCGGCGGCGCCGCCCGCCGCCGCGCCCGCGCCCCGGGTCCCCGGGGCCGCTGAGCCCGGCCGCAGACCGCTCAGGAAGCGGGTGGGGCGCCGGGAGGCCCGGCCACCGGGGGCCCTGGAGAGCGCCCACGAAAGGGAGATGTGCAGCCGGGCGCGGGTGACGCCCACGTAGAGGAGCCGGCGCTCCTCCTCGACCTGTTCGTCGGTCTTGGCGTACGTGATCGGCATCATGCCCTCGGTCAGTCCGACCAGGAACACCGCGTCCCACTCCAGGCCCTTGGCCGCGTGGAGGGAGGCGAGGGTGACTCCCTGGACCGTCGGCGCGTGCTGGGCGGCGGCGCGCTCGTCCAGCTCCGCCACCAGATCGCCGAGGGTCGCCTCCGGCTTGGCCCGTACGAAGTCCTCGGAAAGCCGCACGAGCGCGGCCAGCGACTCCCACCGGTCGCGCACGGCGCCGGAGCCCGTGGGAGGTTCGGTGGTCCAGCCCTTGGTGGAGAGGACGGCCCGCACCTGTGACGGCAGGTCCACGACGTCGTCCAGCAGGGAGTCGTTGCCGCCGAAGCGGGCCGCGCCGCGCAGGGCGGCGCCCGCCTCCCGTACCTCCTGGCGCTCGAAGAACCGCTCGGCGCCCCGGAGTTGGTAGGGCACTCCGGCGTCGGCGAGTGCCTGTTCGTAGACCTCCGACTGGGCGTTGATCCGGTACAGGACGGCGATCTCGCCGGCCGGGACGCCCGCCGCGACGAGGTCGCGGATACGGCGCGCGGTGCCTTCGGCCTCGGCCGGCTCGTCCGCGTACTCCGTGTAGACGGGCTCGGGGCCCGCGTCGCGCTGCGAGATCAGTTCCAGCCGGTGCTCGGCGGCGCGGCCCCTGGCCTGATTCAGCAGACCGTTGGCCAGGTGGACGACCTGGGGGGTGGAGCGGTAGTCACGGACCAGCTTCACCATCGTCGCGTTCGGGTGGCGCGTGCGGAAGTTCAGCAGATGGTCGGGGGTGGCGCCGGTGAACGAGTAGATCGTCTGGCTGGCGTCGCCGACGACGCACAGATTCTCCCGGTCGCCCATCCACAGTTCGAGGAGGCGCTGTTGGAGCGGGCTCACGTCCTGGTACTCGTCCACCACGAAGTGCTGGTACTGACCGCGGATCTGGTCGGCGATGTCGTGCCGGTCCTGGAGGATACCGACCGTGAGGAGCAGGACGTCCTCGAAGTCGATCACCGACCTGTCTCGTTTGAGCTGTTCGTACATCGCGTAGATCTGGCCGATTTCCGCCGGATCGCGCGGGGCGTCGCGGTGGGACTTGGCGACGGCGGCCGGATAGTCGGCGGGGACGGTCTGGGTGACCTTGGCCCACTCGATCTCGCCGGTGACGTCCCTCAACTCGTTGCGGTCGAGCCGGATGCGGCAGCGGGCCGCCGACTCCGCGACCAGCTGGACCTTGCGCTCCAGCAGACGGGGCAGCTCGCCGCCGACCACCTTGGGCCAGAAGTACTGGAGCTGGCGCAGCGCCGCCGAGTGGAACGTGCGCGCCTGGACACCGCCGGAGCCGAGCTGGCGCAGCCGTCCGCGCATCTCCCCCGCCGCCCGGTTGGTGAACGTGACGGCGAGGACGCTGGCGGGCTGGAGGATCCCGGCCCGGACGCCGTACGCGATGCGGTGGGTGATCGCGCGCGTCTTGCCCGTGCCGGCACCGGCCAGCACGCACACCGGACCGTGCAGCGCCGTCGCGACCTCGCGCTGCTCGGGGTCGAGCCCGTCGAGCACCGCGTCGGCGTCGCGCGGCGGGGCCACGAACTGGCTGCCGTCGGAATCCTGCGGGAACAGTGGGGAGTGCGTTGCTGCTGTCACCCCGCCATGCTGCCAGGTCTCGTGGGGCTGGTGCCGCACTTGTCCACAGGGGAGCCCCGTTGGTCGTACAAGTACGGGAATGGTGACCAGGTCACGTACGTTCACCTGACAGCGAAGACATTTCGAGCCTGCCAGAGGAGCGCGAGAAGACATGCCGGGGACCGTGACGATGTACAGCACCACGTGGTGCGGATACTGCCGTCGGCTCAAGGGCCAGATGGACCGCGAAGGCATCGCGTACACCGAGATCAACATCGAGCAGGACCCGGATTCGGCGGCGTTCGTCGAGAAGGCCAACGGCGGCAACCAGACGGTGCCGACCTTGCTCTTCGACGACGGTTCGACGCTGACGAACCCGTCGCTCGCGCAGGTCAAGCAGAAGGTCGGCGCCTGAGCCGTCCTCCGCACGAGAGCCCCCGCCGGTCCGGCGGGGGCTCTCGTGTCTTCCGGTGCCGAATCCAGTTCCCGTTCCGGCTCCGGCTCTGGCTCCGGTCAGTTCAGCGGCTTCGGCAGCGGCTTTCCGTACCACAGCTCCGTCAGCCGCGCCGCGATCGAGATGCCCGACGGCGGCAGGACCTCGCCCGACTCGATCGCGACCCGCAGGTCGTCGCGGGAGAACCAGCGCGCCTCCTGGATCTCGTCGCCGTCCACGGTGATCTCGGAGGACGTGGCACGGGCCATGAAGCCCAGCATCAGGCTGGAGGGGAACGGCCAGGGCTGGCTCGCGATGTACTCCACGTCGCCGACCGTGATGCCCGCCTCCTCGAACACCTCGCGGACCACGGACTGTTCGATCGACTCGCCCGGTTCCACGAAGCCCGCCAGCGTCGAGAACCGGCCCTCCGGCCAGTGCACCTGGCGGCCGAGGAGCGCGCGGTCCTGTTCGTCGGTGACGAGCATGATCACGGCGGGATCGGTACGGGGGTAGTGCTCGGCGCCGCACGCCGGGCAGCGGCGGATATGGCCCGCCGCCGCGATCACCGTGCGTTCGCCGCAGCGTGAGCAGAAGCGGTGCAGCCGCTGCCAGTTCTCCAGCGCCACGGCGTGGACCATCAGGCCCGCGTCGCGCGGGGACAGCAGCAGCCCAGCCTCGCGCAGCCCCGCGGGGCGCGCCGACTGGTCCATACGGCCCGGCAGCGAGTCCTTCTGGAGCGCGAAGTAGCTGACTCCGTCCTCGTCCGTACCGAGGAAGTAGCGGTGGGTCTCGGTGAGGGGCGCCTCGAAGGACGGGGTCATGACGAGTTCGGTGCGGCCGTCCGGGGTGTCGTCTATCAGCACCTGACCGGCGGAGACGACGAAGACCCGCGTCGTCGGGTGACTCCAGGCCGCGGCCAGCCACGCCTCGTCGAGGCGGTGGTGCGCGGCCCGGTCGATGCCGCTGTGGGCGGCGAGGACGATCGGCCGGTCTGCGGCGGAGCCTCCGCCGCTGGTGGTGGTACTCACTGGTACTTCCAACTCCCCCGGATGGATGGGTGTCTGTTCAGCGGAGAGCGGCGGCGAGATCGCTCCAGAGGTAGGCGGTCGTCTCCACGCCCTTCATAAGAAGGTCGATCTCGACCTTCTCGTCGGGCGCGTGCCAGCCGTCGGACGGTACGGAGATGCCCAGGAACAGCACGGGTGCGCCGAGCACGTCCTGGAGGTCGGCGGCGGGTCCCGAGCCGCCCTCTCGGGTGAAGAGGATCTTCTGGTCGAAGGCGCGGCCCATGGCCCGTGCGACCGACCGGAGCGCGGGATGGTCCAGCGGGGTCAGACAGGGGCGCGTGCCCGCGGCGAAGGTGGTCTTGTGGCGGATCCCGGCCGGGATCCTGGTGTCGACCCAGTCGGCGACGGCCCGCTCGATCCGGTGCGGGTCCTGGCCGGCGACGAGCCGGAACGAGAGCTTCAGCCGGGCGGACGACGGGATGATCGTCTTGCCGCCGGGGCCCTGGTAGCCGCCGCCCATGCCGTTGACCTCGGCGGTGGGGCGGGCCCAGACGCGCTCCAGGGTGGAGTGGCCCGCCTCGCCGAGTGTGCTGTGCGACTTGGCCGTACGCAGCCAGGCGTCCTCGTCGAAGGGCAGCTCGGCGATCAGCGCACGCTCGGCGTCGCTGAGCGGCGTGACGCCGTCGTAGAAGCCGGGCACGGTGACCCGCTCGTGCTCGTCGTGCAGCGCCGCCACGAGGCGGGCGGCGACGGTCGCCGGGTTGGGTACGGCGCCGCCGAAGGAGCCGGAGTGGATGTCCTGGTCGGGGCCGTACAGCTCGATCTCGCACTCCGCGAGGCCGCGCATCCCGGTGCAGACCGTGGGGGTGTCCTCGGACCACATGCCGGTGTCGGAGACGATCACGGCGTCGGCGGCGAGACGGGCCGCGCGCTGTTCGACGAGGGCGCGGAAGTGGGGTGAGCCGGACTCCTCCTCGCCCTCGACGAGCAGTTTCAGATGTACGGCGGGGGTGGTGCGGCCGGTGACGGCGAGATGGGCGCGGACGCCGAGTGTGTGGAAGAACACCTGCCCCTTGTCGTCGGCGGCGCCGCGCGCGTACAGCCGGCCGTCCCGGACGACGGGTTCGAAGGGGTCGGTGTGCCAGCCGTCCTCGCGGGCCGCGGGCTGTACGTCGTGGTGGCCGTAGACCAGGACGACCGGGGCATCCGGGTCCTCGGACGGCCACTCGGCGAAGACGGCGGGGGCGCCGGGCGTCTCCCAGACCTCCGCGACGGGGAAGCCGGTCTCGCGAAGTTTCGCCGCGAGCCAGTCGGCGCTGCGCCGTACGTCCGCGTCGTGGTCGGGCTGGGCCGAGACCGACGGGATGCGCAGCCACTCGGCGAGATCGTCGAGGAAGGCCGCACGGTGGGACCGGATGTAGTCACGGGTGTGCGTACGGACGGCGCTGTCCGGGGTCTCGCTCATGTGTCGAGCCTATCCGGCTCCGGGGGTGCTCTCGTCTGCCGTTCGCCGTTCGAGATGGGGCTCTGGCGTGTGCTCGCCAGTGACGGGGGCGGAGGGGTCTCCGTCGGCGCCCGTGCCCCCGTGCACGTCGTCGTCCGTGCCGTCGTCCGTGCCGTAAAGGAGGACGCGTTCCAGTTCGGTGCGGCCGGGCAGGCCCTCGGGGCGTACGGTCTCGCCGCTCCGTACGTAGAGGAAGGTGGCCGTGACCGCGTCCGGCGGGATGCCGTGCTGCTCGGCCCAGGCCAGGCGGTAGACGGCGAGCTGGAGCGGGTCGGCGGTACGGCCGCGGCCGGTCTTCCAGTCGACGATCTCGTACGTCACGGTGTCCGTCGCCGGGTCGACGTCGCGGTACACCGCGTCGATACGCCCCCGGATCACCCGGCCGGCGAGGGTGAGCTGGAACGGCGCCTCGACGCGGTACGGCGTGCGCCGGGCGTACGGGGTGCGGTCGAAGGCCTCCTTCAGAGCCGCCAGATCCCGTTCGTCGGCGATCTCCGGCTCGTCGTCGGCGCCGCCGGGCAGTTCGTCGGGGCCGAGCAGCGGCAGCGGCAGCTCATCGAACCGCGACTCCACCCAGGCGTGGAACCGGGTGCCGCGACGGGCCGCGCGGTGCGGCGGCCGGGGCATGGGGCGGGCCAGCTCCTGCGCGAAGCCGTCGGGGTCGGCGGCGAGGCGAAGGAGTTGAGAGGCCGAGAGCGATGGCGGTACGGGCACGTCACGCACGCGTGCGCGGGCGCGCAGCAGCTCGCCGGAGAGCGCGTCGAGGTCGCGGTCCCAGGAGGCGAGGGTGCGGGTCTCCTCGGGCGTGAGGCGTTCGCGGGGCCCGCCTCTTTCGGAGGCCGGGTCCGAGGCCGGGGGTGGGTCGGCCGGAGTACGGGGGGCCGGCAGCCGGTCCGCGGTCCGCGGGGTCTCCGGGGTCTCTGGGGTCTCACGGTGCTGCGGTGCCTCCCCGAGCTGCGGGTGTTCGCGTCCCGTCTCCCAGTCGTCCCAGTCCGCCAGGTCGTCGTGCTCCCACTCGTCCCGCTCCCACTCCTCGGCCGCCCACTCGGCGGGCTCCTCCGCCGGGTCGTACAGGGGGGCGTCGGGCTCCTCCGGCGCCGCTTCGTCGTACGGCGGCTCTCCGGCCCCGGGCGAGGCCGTCAGCGCGTCCAGATGCGCCAGGACCGTGTCCGCCGCCGTGCGGCGGCGGGCCAGGGACTCCGGGTCCAGCGGGAGCGGCCACGCCCGGGTCTCGGCCGCCGCGAGCAGGGCGGGATTCTCCTCCGTCTCCGGCGGCTCGTCGGCCCACACCTCGATCTCGCCGAAGCCGGCCGCGCAGTGGTCGTGCAGGGCGTTCAGGAAGTCCGAGGGGCCGCGGGCGCGCTTCTGGGTAGGGCCCCACCAGTGGCCGGAGCCCAGCAGCAGCGTGCGCGGGCGGGTGAACGTCACGTAGCCGAGGCGCAGTTCCTCCGTGTGCTGGTGTGCGCGCATCTCGTCCTTGAACTCCTTGAGGCCCTTGGCGTCCCACTCGGGCACCTCCGGGAGCGTCGGGGCGTCACCGCGCAGGGCGTGCGGCAGGACCTTCGACTGGGACGTCCAGGCCTCGCGCGCCTTGTTGTTGGGGAACTGCCCGGTGACCAGCCCGGGGACGGCCACGACGTCCCACTCCAGTCCCTTGGACTTGTGCGCGGTGAGGACCTTGACCGTGTTCTCGCCGCCCGGCAGCGCGTTGTCGAGTCCCTTCTCGTACTGCGCGGCCGTCCTCAGGAAGGCGAGGAAGGCGAGGAGCGTGGCGTCCCCGTCGAGCGCGGCGAAGGAGGCCGCCGTGTCGAGAAAGTTGCCGAGGGTCTCGCGCCGGCGCGCGGCCAGGGCGTGCGGCGACGCGGAGAGTTCGACCTCCAGGCCGGTGGTGGCGAGGACCCGGTGCAGGACGTCCATCAGCGGGTCGGCCAGCGAGCGGCGCAGATCACGCAGTTCGGCGGCGAGCCGGGCGAACCGGACGCGCGCGGCGGCCGAGAACGGCAGACCGTCGTCCTTGCCGCCGGCCGACTCCAGGAACGTGTCGAGCGCGTCGGCGAGCGATATCACCTCGGCGGGGTCGGTGCCCTCGACTGCCGCCGCCAGCCGTTCGTCGATGTCGTCCGCGTCGGCGCCGCCCGCGCGGTGGACCAGCAGGCGCGCGCGGCGGCCGAGGAGGGCCAGGTCTCGGGGGCCGATCCGCCAGCGCGGGCCGGTGAGCAGCCGTACCAAGGAGGCGTTGGCGCCGGGATCCTGGAGGACCTCGCACATCGCCACGAGGTCGGCGACCTCCGGAAGATGCAGCAGCCCGGAGAGACCGACGACCTCGACGGGCACGTCACGGGCGACCAGCGCGCTCTGGATCGCGGGGAAGTCACCGGCGGTGCGGCACAGTACCGCGATCTGGCCGGGCTCCTTGCCCGTGCGCACCAGATGCGCCACGGAGTCGGCGAGCCAGTCCAACTCGTCGGCATGGGTACGGAGAAGGGCGCACCGCACGATGCCGTCGCGTTCGGCGCCGGGCGCGGGACGCAGGGCCTCCACGCCCGCGTGCATGGCGCGCAGCGGCGCCGCGAGGCCGTTGGCGAGATCGAGCAGGCGGCCACCACTGCGGCGGTTCTCGCTGAGCGAGAAGCGGGCCGCGGGGGTGCCGTCGCCGAACGGGAAGTGGGAGGGGAAGTCGTCCAGGTTGGCGACTGAGGCACCGCGCCAGCCGTAGATCGCCTGACAGGGGTCGCCGACGGCCGTCACGGCGTGGCCGGTGCCGGCGCCGAAGAGGCCGGACAGGAGCAGGCGTTGGGCCACGGACGTGTCCTGGTACTCGTCCAGCAGGACGACGCGGAACTCGTCCCGCAGGATGCGGCCGACCTCGGGCCTGGTGAGGGCCAGCCGCGCGGAGAGGGCGATCTGGTCGCCGAAGTCGAGCAGGTCGCGGGCGCTCTTGGCCGCCCGGTAGCGCTCCACCAGATCGAGGAGTTCACGGCGGGCGGTGGCGGTCTCGGGCACCTTGCGCAGGTCGGCGTTGCTGAGCCGGGCGGCTTCGAGGGTGTGCAGCAGTTCGGTGTCGTACGCGGCGAGGTCGCCGGTCGGCACGAGATGCTCGGCCAACTCGGCGTCGAGCGCCAGCAGATCGCCGACCAGGGCGGGGAACGACCGGGTCAGGGAGGGGTACGGGCCGGGGGCTTCCTTCAGCACCCGCGCGGCGAGTTGGTAGCGCGTGGCGTCGGCGAGCAGCCGGGCGGTCGGCTCCAGCCCTATCCGCAGCCCGTGGTCGGTGAGGAGCTGCCCGGCGAACGCGTGGTAGGTGGAGATGCGGGGCTCGCCCGGCGGGTTGTCCTGGTCGAGCAGATCGGGGTCGGTCACCCCGGCCCGTACGAGCGCGGTGCGGACCCGCTCGGCCAGCTCGGCCGCCGCCTTGTTGGTGAAGGTGAGCCCGAGGACCTGTTCGGGGGCGACCTGGCCGGTGCCCACCAGCCACACCACGCGCGCGGCCATCACCGTCGTCTTGCCCGAGCCCGCCCCGGCGACGATCACCTGCGGCGCGGGCGGTGCGGTGATGCACGCCGTCTGCTCCGGGGTGAACGGGATGCCGAGGAGTTCGTTGAGCTGCGCGGGGTCGGTGATACGTGCGGACACTTCAGAGAGGCTATCGGGGACCACTGACAGGCGGACGCCGGGCACATCGGACAGATCGGGACGTCATGGCCGACGGGCCGGCTGCCGGACCGTCAGGGGTCCCCGGCGCCTCACAGGGCGGGTGACCCGCTCGTCGACCGCCGGAGGTCACGCAGGTCGACGGTCTCGGCGGCGGCCGGCGCCGCGGCCTTGACCGGCACGCCGAAGTCCGTGAAGAGGACCGTGCCCGGCGCCTGGCCGCCCTCGCTGACCGTCTTCAGCAGATAGGGCTTCCCCTCGGCCGCCACATAGGCCGTGCGGGTCCCGTCGGTCTCCCGCTTCACCAGCGTCGCCGCCTTGCGGCCTTCGACCTCGGCGGCTGCGCCTCTGGTGAGACCCTTGGCGTCGGCGGCGTGCACGCCGTCCAGCATCGCGTCCAGGTCGCACGCGCCGCCGAGCGCGCGGGCGGAGGCGCCGGCGCCCGCGGGGATGTGGAGCCACTTGCCCCGCAGCGACGCGACCAGTTCGTCGGCCATGCCGGTGTCGGCGTTCACGTCGTTCGCACCGGTCTCGTCGTTCGCGCCGGTCTGGTCGTTCGCGTCGTTCCCACCGGTCTCGTCGTTCGCGTCGGTCACGTCGTTCTCGCCGGACGCGATCGACCGCCAGAACTCGTCGTCGCCCCTGACGTACGTGACGCCCTTCACCACGGCGAACTCCGCCTCGCTGTCGTCCCGGCGCAGTCCCCCCGTGCACGTGCCGTCCTTGTCCAGCGAGAAGTCGACCTTGAGGCGTCGCCCGTCCTCCGTACCCTCCGCCGTCAGACGCAGCGACGGCGCGCCCTTGGTCGCCGTCACGGCCTCGCGGGCGATCCGCTCGGCGGTCAGGCCCGCGAACGGATCCGTGGCTCCCGTCGACTGCGCGGTCGCCCGCTTCGCGGCAGCCGCCGCCTCCTTCTCGGCCGTGCCCGCCGCCACATGGGCGGCGCCGCCGGTGGCGCAACTCGCCGCACCGGCCACGGTAATGGCGCCCACCAGCGCCGGCATCAGGAACTTCCTTCTGATCGCGGTCATCGTCTCTCCTCGCACCTCTGGCACGTTTCGCACGCCGTGCCCGGGTGCCGTTCCCTTTCCGGCCGTGTGAGGAGTCGCGAAGGGTGCATGTGCACGAGGGGATTCATCCGGGAGAGGCACTCACTCCACGATCTGCTGCCCTTCCGGCCGCGCGCTGCACGAGGCGCGGAAGGAGCAGTGCGCGCAGTGCTGGCCGGCGCTGGGGGTGAAGCGTTCGTCCAGGACGCGCCCGGCCGCCGTAGCCAGCAGATCGCCGACCCACTCACCCGCCAGCGGCTCCTGCGCCTGGATCTTGGGCAGGTCCTCGCCGCCTTCCTTCTTGGCCGCGGCCTGCCTCAGTTGTACGAGTTCGGCGCCGCCCGGCTCCGGTCGCCGCCCGTCGAAGACCTCGTCCACCGCGCCCTCCCCCACCGCGAGCTGATACACGGCGAGCTGCGGGTGGTGCGCGACCTCTTCCTTGGTAGGAGCGGCCTTGCCGGTCTTGAAGTCGACCACGTAGGCGCGCCCTTGGGGGTCCTGCTCCACGCGGTCCATTGAGCCCCGGATCCGTACCTCGTACGCGCCCGCCTCCAGGGTGACGTCGAAGGCGTGCTCGGTGGCCGCCGGGGTACGCCCGGCGCGGTCCATCACATGCCAGCGCAGGAAGCGCTCCAGCGCCACGCGCGCGTGCTTCTTCTCCTGCTGGGACTTCCAGGGCGCGTCGAAGGCGAGTCCGTCCCAGACGGAGTCGAGGCGCTCCATGAGGACGGCGAGGTCGGCGGGGGTACGGCCGGAGGCCACCTCGTCCGCCAGGACGTGGACGACGTTGCCGAAGCCCTGCGCGGCCGTGGACAGTTCGTCCGCCTTGACCTCGCGGCCCAGGAACCACTGGAGGGCGCAGGTGTTGGCGAGTTGGTCCAGCGCGCTGCCGGAGAGCGCGACGGGCCGGTCCCTGTCGCGCAGGGGGACGGCGCTGTGCGTCGGCTCGTACAGCCCCCACCAGCGGTCCGGATGGGCGGTGGGGACGAGTGGCTGGCCCTCCTCGTCGCTGAGCGCGGCGAGCCGGGCGAGGCGGCGGGCCGCCGCGTCGCGCAGCACCGGTGTCGCCCGCGGGTCGACGGTCGTGGCGCGCAGCTCGGCCACGAGCGCGGCGACGGCCAGCGGGCGGCGCGGCCGGCCGGTGACGTCCTTGGGGTCGACGCCGAGTTCGGTGAGGAAGCGGGACGGCTGGTCGCCGTCGTCGGCGGGCGCCTTGACCGCCGTGACGACGAGTCGTTCACGGGCGCGGGTCGCCGCCACGTAGAAGAGGCGTCGCTCCTCCGTGAGGAGGGCGCCGGGAGTCAGGGGCTCGGCCAGGCCGTCGCGGCCGATCCTGTCCGCCTCCAGAAGAGAGCCGCGACGCCGGAGGTCGGGCCAGAGCCCCTCCTGGACTCCCGCGACGACGACGAGCCGCCACTCAAGGCCCTTGGAGCGGTGCGCGGTCATCAGACGGACGGCGTCGGGGCGTACGGCCCTGCCGCTGAGCGTGTCGGCGGCGATGTCCTGTGCGTCGATCTCCTCAAGGAAGTTGAGGGCGCCGCGCCCGCCGGTGCGTTCCTCGGCCCGTGCCGCGGCGTCGAACAGGGCGCACACGGCGTCGAGGTCGCGGTCGGCGTTACGGCCCGCGGCCCCGCCGCGCAGGGCGGACCTCTCCAGCCTGGCCGGCCAGGGGGTGCCGTCCCACAGCTCCCAGAGCGCCTCCTCGGCGGTGCCGCCGCCCGCCAGCAGGTCGCGTGCCTTGGCGAGCAGCGCGCCGAGCCGCTGCGCGCCGCGCGCGTGGGCGGGGTCGTGGGTGACGAGCCGCTGCGGTTCGGCGAGGGCACGGGCCAGGAGTACGTCCGAGGGCGGCGGTACGCGGTTGCCGGCGGCCCGCTCCTCGTCGCGCAGCGCCCGGCCGAGGCGGCGGAGGTCGGCGGCGTCCATGCCGCCGAGGGGGGAGGTGAGCAGCGCGAGCGCGGTCTCGACGTCGAGCCCGTCGCCGCCCTCGGCTTCGGCACCGCCGTCGGCGTCAGCGGAGGTGGAGGCGTCCGGGCCGGTGTCCGCGACGTCCGGCTCCGCCCCGCTCTCCGTCTCCCCCCGTGCCGACCGCACCGCCGCCGTGGCGACCGCGCGCAGCGCCGTCAGCAGCGGCGACACCGCCGGTTCGTGACGCAGTGGCACATCGTCGCCGTCGATCTCCAGCGGCACGCCCGCCGAGGTCAGCGCCCGTCGCACGGCCGGGATCGTCCGGCCTCCGGCACGTACCAGCACCGCCATCTCGCTCCACGGCACGCCCTCTTCAAGATGCGCGCGCCGCAGGATGTCGGCGACGTTCTCCAGTTCGGTCGAGGCGGTCGGATAGGTGTACGTCTCGACCCGGCCGCCCTCGCGGACCGCCGCCAGCTCGCGGTGAGCCCGTACCTTCTCGGCGGGCAGCCGGTTCAGCGGCATCCTGCGGGTCAGTAGCCGGGTCGCGGCGAGCAGCGCCGCGCCGGCGCGCCGGGAGGTCGTCAGGACCTCCACCGGGGCCGGCCGGCCGTCGGCGCGCGGGAAGGCGTCCGGGAAGTCGAGGATGCCGTTCACATCGGCGCCCCGGAAGGCGTAGATGGACTGGTCCGGGTCGCCGAACGCGACCAGCGTGCGCCCGTGCCCGGCGACCGCCCTGAGCAGTCTGACCTGCGCCGGGTCGGTGTCCTGGTACTCGTCGACGAACACCGCGTCGTACCGGTCGGCCAGGTGCGCCGCGACCTCGGGCCGCTCGGCGAGCAGCACGGCCCGATGGACCAGTTCCGAGTAGTCGAGGACGCCCTGCATGTCCAGGACGTCGAGGTATTCGGCGAGGAAGGAGGCGGCGGCCGTCCAGTCGGGGCGGCCCGTGCGCCGCGCGAAGGCACCCAGGGAGTCCGGGCCGAGCCCCAGTTCACGGCTGCGGGCGAGCACCGCGCGTACCTCGTCGGCGAAGCCGCGCGTGGTGAGGCAGGCCCGCAGCTCGTCGGGCCAGCGGACGCGCGCCAGCCCCTGGCGCTCCAGGTCGAGCTGGCCGGCGAGCAGGTCCCGTACGGCGACGTCCTGCTCCGGTCCCGAGAGCAGCCGCAGCGGCTCGGTGAAGAGGTCGGCCTCCTGGTGGGCACGGATCAGCGCGTAACAGAATGAGTGGAACGTGGTCGCCTGCGGCCCCTGCGCGCCGCCCAGCCTGACCGCCGTACGGTCGCGCAGTTCGACGGCGGCCTTGCGGCTGAAGGTGAGGACGAGCATCCGTTCCGGATCGGCGCCGCGCGCGACCCGCGCGGCGACGCTCTCGACCAGCGTGGTCGTCTTCCCCGTGCCGGGCCCCGCGAGGACGAGCAACGGTCCGCGGTCATGGTCAACCACCGGGCGCTGCGCTGCGTCCAGCACAGGGGGATCCGCCGCGACCGGCGCTGTGCGCAGCAGTCGGTACGCACCGGAAGTCCGCTGCCGTACCCGACGGTGCGGGGTACGCCCGGTGAAGGAGGAGGAGCTCACGTGGATCGCCGGTCCTGGAGGGGGTGCTGGTGGTGACGGGGCTTTCTGAGGTCTGTGGGTCGCGAGCTGACGAGGCTACGCCGGGGGACGGCGCGGAAGCGGCGAGTCCGCCTGATGATCTGACGGCCTCGGTGGCTGCCGGGGGCGCGGTGATCGCGGGGCGCGGTCATCCGTACGGTCCCCAGCGAACCGGCCCGATCGCCCGCGGCGCGGCGGAATGTCAGAAACTGTCAGATGTGAGCAGCGCCGCCCGTATCCCTGTCCCAATCAGCGCCCGCGTCATCAGCGCCCGCGTCCCTGCCCGTTTCCGGCGGGCGGCCGTCCCATCGCGCCCGTTTCATATCGAGGCGCGGCAGATGGCCTTCGGCGGCGCGCGAGGCCTCCCGCAGGGGGGTGGCCTCCTCGCGGTAGTGCGCCAGGGCCTCCAGCTCATGACCGGCCAGCAGCGCACCGTCCGAGCGGACCACACGCCACCAGGGCACGGCCCCGCCGTACAGCGCCATCGCCCGGCCGACCTGACGGGGACCGCCCTCGCCCAGCCACTCGGCGATGTCGCCGTACGCCATGACCCGGCCGGGCGGGATCAGGTCGGCCACATCCAGCACCCGCTCCGCGTACTCGGGCAGATCTCCGGACACCTCGTCGGGCTCGTCGCTCCTCATCCGCCCCATCCTGCCGCACGCCACCGACAGTCCGCCCGCCCACCGGGCCCGGCCGGACGGGCCGCCGCCCGGCCCCGGCACAGCCGACGCGGTGTTCCTCAATGCACCCTGATACCCCCCTCTGTCACCCTGGCGTGCCACCATCATGCGGGCGGTGACTGGTGATACGAGATCAAGAAGACACGGATTCGACGAAGGAGCAGGGCGTGCAGCCTCCGACGGTGGCGGGCACCCCTGATGCCGAGCCGCGCCCGGAATCCGCCCCCGACGCCGGTGCGGAGCCGGGCAGGGACGCAGCCACCGGCAAGGACACCCGCGCCGAAACGGGCACGGGATCGGGCACCGGCAGCGGCAGCGGCACCGGCACCGGCACCGGCACCGGCACCGGCACCGGCACCGGCAAGCAAAGCCACACCGACGCCACCCCCGACGCCGACGAGGTCGTCCGCCGCGACGCCCCTCCCGGCAGCCACGCCGACCCGCTGTCCGGCGACGAACCGCTGCTCGCCGCCCGCGTGCACCGCCCCTCCGACCTGCTGCGTCTGCTCATCGGCATCCTCGCCATCGCCGTCGTCATCGGCCTCTCCGCCTTCGCCCACGGCACCACGTCCGGCCTCGAACAGGACATCAGCAAGGGCACCGGCCAGGCCCCCGACCTGCTCGTCAAGGTCGCCGGTCTGATCTCCAGCATCGCCGTGCTGCTCGTCCCGGTCGCCTTCGCGATCGAGCGTCTGATCAAACGCGACGGCCTGCGGATCGCGGACGGTGTGCTCGCCGCCGTCCTCGCCCACGGGGTGACGCTCGCGACCGATCTCTGGGTCGCCCGCGCGGCGCCCGGATCCATCCAGGACGCCCTCACCCGCGCCCAGCCCGGCGAGGGACTCACCGACCCCGTACACGGCTATCTCGCGCCCGTCATCGCCTATATGACCGCCGTCGGGATGGCCCGCAGACCCCGCTGGCGCGTCGTGCTGTGGGTGGTCCTGCTGCTCGACGCGTTCGCGATGCTGGTCGCCGGCTACACGACCCCGTTCTCGATCATCCTCACCGTGCTGATCGGCTGGACCGTCGCGTACGGCACGCTCTACACCGTCGGTTCGCCGAACGTACGGCCCACCGGCCAGACGCTGATGGCGGGTCTTCGCCATGTGGGTTTCCGCCCCGTCAGCGCGATGCGCGCCGAGCCGGAGGACGCCGGCGAATCGACCGAGCAGGGCGAACGGGGCCGCCGCTATCTGGTGACCCTCGACGAGGGCCCACCGCTGGACGTCACCGTCGTCGACCGGGAACAGCAGGCGCAGGGCTTCTTCTACAGAGTCTGGCGCCGTCTCACCCTGCGCTCGATCAGCACCCGCCGCTCGATCCCCTCCCTGCGCCAGGCGCTGGAGCAGGAGGCGCTCCTCGCGTACGCCGCCATCGCCGCCGGCGCCAACGCCCCCAAGCTGATCGCCACCTCCGAACTCGGGCCGGACGCCGTCATCCTGGTGTACGAGCACATGGGCGGGCGCTCCCTGGACTCGCTGTCCGACGACGAGATCACCGACGAGCTGGTGCGGGGCGCCTGGCGGCAGGTCAAGGCGCTCCAGTCGCGCCGTATCGCCCACCGCAGACTCACCGGCGACGCGCTGCTCGTCGACCGCGACGGGAACGTGATCGTCACGGATCTGCGCGGCGGTGAGATCGCGGCGGGCGATGTCGTGCTCCGGATGGACACCGCGCAGCTCCTCACCACGGTCGGACTGCGGATCGGCGCCGAGCGCGCGGTGGCCGCCGCCGTGGACGTCCTCGGCCCCGACGCCGTCGCCGACTGTCTGCCGCTGCTCCAGCCGATCGCGCTCAGCCGCTCCACGCGCACGACCCTGCGCCGGCTCGCCCGTGAGCGGGCCCAGCGGGAGCGCGACGCGGTGCTCCAGGCCACCGAGGCGGCCAAGCACGCCCGTACGGCGGAGGTGGCGGCTGCGACCACGGACGCCGAGCGCAAGGCGGCCCGCAGATCCCTGCGCGCGGAGAAGCAGGCCGAGAAGAAGGCCATGGACGACGCGCTCGACGAGGTGCGCGAGGAGGATCTGCTCTCCCAGATCCGGGGGCAGGTGCTGCTGATCAGACCGCAGGCGCCGGTCGAACCGGTCCGGCTCGAGCGCATCAGACCTCGTACGCTCGTCAGCTTCATCGCCGGTGCGATCGCCGCGTACTTCCTGCTCACCCAGCTCGCCGGGATCGACTTCGGCAATGTCTTCGCCAACACCCACTGGGGCTGGGTGGCCGCCGCCGTCCTGTTCTCGGCGCTCAGTTACGTCGCCGCCGCGATGAGCCTCCTCGGCTTCGTACCGGAGCGGGTGGGCTTCCTGCGTACGGTCGTCGCCCAGGTCGCCGGGTCCTTCGTCAAGCTCGTCGCCCCCGCCGCGGTCGGCGGAGTGGCCCTCAACACCCGCTTCCTGCAACGCGCGGGCGTGCGCCCGGGGCTCGCCGTGGCGAGCGTCGGCGCCTCGCAGCTGTTCGGGCTCGGCGCGCACATCCTGCTGCTGCTGGCCTTCGGCTATCTCACCGGTACGGAGAAGACGACCTCCCTCACCCCGTCGAGGACGGTGATCGCGGGACTGCTGACGGTCGCCGTGCTGGTGCTGGTCGTCACCGCGATCCCGTTCCTCAGGAAGTTCGTGGTGACGCGGCTGCGTTCGCTGTTCGCGGGCGTGGTGCCGCGCATGCTCGACGTGCTCCAGCGGCCCATGAAGCTGGTCACCGGCATCGGCGGGATGCTGCTGCTGACCGGTCTGTTCGTGATGTGCCTGGACGCCTCGATCCGGGCCTTCGACGACGGGCATCAGCAGCTGAGCTACGCGAGCATCGCCGTCGTGTTCCTCGCGGGCAACGCGCTGGGGTCGGCGGCGCCGACGCCGGGCGGTGTGGGCGCGGTCGAGGGCGCGCTGACGATCGGTCTCATCGCGACAGGGGTGCCGAAGGAGGTCGCGGCCCCGGCGGTGCTGCTGTACCGGATGATGACCCTGTGGCTGCCGGTGCTGCCCGGGTGGATCTGCTTCAACCACCTCACGCGCAAGGGAGCCCTCTGACGCCGCCGTCGGGCTGCCCGTGGAGCGGCGCCACCACCCGGCTGGACCCCGGGCCGCGCGCCGCTGACCGGCACGACGCACCATGGGGAGATGCCGACGCACCGCTTCCCCACGCCCACCGCACCCGCCGGGCGGCGCCACCCGGCGCTGACCGCGGTCACCGCCGTCACCGTCGCCACGCTGCTGGCCGCCGCCGGATGCTCCGGTTCCGACGCGGACAGCGGCGGCCGGGGCGGGCAGACCAGCCGGAACGACCAGGACGGTCAGGACGGCCAGAACACGACCGACACGACCGCCGCGCCCCAGAATCTGACGTCCCAGAAGCTGGACTGGAAGGCGTGCCCCACCCCGTCGGCGGCCGAGGGCGGCGGTACGGCCCCCTCGCCCCTGCCCGGCGGCACGAAGTGGGAGTGCGCCTCCATGGCCGCCCCGCTCGACTACGCCGAGCCCAAGGGCGACACCATCGAGCTGGCCCTGATCCGCGCGAAGACCAGCGACCCGGGCAAGCGCATCGGCTCACTCGTCTTCAACTTCGGCGGGCCCGGCGGCTCCGGTGTGACCGGACTGCCCTCCTTCGGCGACGACTACGAGAAGCTGCGCACCCGCTACGACCTGGTCAGCTTCGACCCGCGCGGCGTCGGCCGCAGCGACCCCGTCGAATGCAAGGACGACAAGCAGCTCGACGCGTACTACGCGCAGGACATGACCCCGGACGACGCCGCCGAGGAGAAGTCCTACGTGGACGGCCTCAAGTGGTACGCGGGCGGCTGCGAGCAGAAGTCCGGCAAGGCACTGCCGCACGTCGGCACCGTCAACGCCGCACGCGACATGGAGCTGATGCGCCAGGTGCTCGGCGACGACAAGCTCAACTACTTCGGGATCTCGTACGGCACCGAGCTGGGCGGCGTCTACGCGCACCTGTATCCGAAGTCCGTGGGCCGCGCCGTCTTCGACGCCGTCGTGGACCCGAGTGAGAGCTCCGAACAGGGCTCGCTCGGCCAGGCCAAGGGCTTCCAGCTCGCCCTCGACAACTTCGCGAAGGACTGCGTGAGCCGCGGCGACGCGTGCAAGCTGCCGGGCAGCACACCGCAGGAGATCGAGAACTTCGTCGTGGAGCTGCTCGACCGGCTCGACAAGAAGCCGATCGCCGGACTCGGCGGCCGGAAGCTCACCCAGACCCAGGCCACCAACGGCATTGCCCAGGCGCTCTATTCGAAGGAGTACTGGCCGCTGCTGGAACAGGGTCTGGACGA
This sequence comes from Streptomyces sp. NPDC006643, assembly GCF_042870175.1. Taxonomy (NCBI): domain Bacteria; kingdom Bacillati; phylum Actinomycetota; class Actinomycetes; order Kitasatosporales; family Streptomycetaceae; genus Streptomyces; species Streptomyces sp. NPDC006643. The sequence goes on from NZ_JBIAHA010000028.1 coordinate 125,068, forward strand.
GGCCGACGGCGGCAGCGGCGCGCTGCTGCTCGTCCTGTCGGACGCCATGAACGGCCGCAACGAGAAGGGTCAGTACAGCAACATCCAGGCGGCCAACGCGGCGGTCAACTGCGTGGACTCCAAGCAGCGTTACACGCTCGCGCAGACGAAGGCGAAGCTCCCCGAGTTCGAGAAGGTGTCGCCGGTCTTCGGCGACTTCCTCGGCTGGGGCCTGCTGGGCTGTTCCGAGTGGCCGGTGCCGGGCGAGCGGGACAAGCCCGACGTCAGCGCGCCGGGCGCGGCGCCGATCCTGGTCATCGGCAACACCGGTGACCCGGCGACTCCTTACGAGGGCGCGCGGGCGATGGCGAAGGCGCTCGGCAAGGGGGTCGGCGTCGAGCTGACGTACGAGGGCCAGGGGCACGGCGCGTACAACGCGGGCAGCACGTGCGTGCAGAACGCCGTGGACGGTTATCTGCTGAACGGCAAGGTGCCGAAGGCCGGGACGGTCTGCAAGTGACCCACCGAGTGACCGAGTGACCGAGTGAGAACTGAAGTGACTTACGTAGGAGGCCGGCCCACACGGTGTGTGGACCGGCCTCCTACGTAAGAGGGTCGTTCAGCGGATCGCTCAGTAGATCGGCTTCTCCGGCTCGATCTGGTTGACCCAGCCCACGACTCCGCCGCCGACGTGCACGGCGTCGGCGAAGCCGGCCGACTTCAGCACCGCGAGTACTTCCGCACTGCGGACACCCGTCTTGCAGTTCAAAACGATCTTCTTGTCCTGCGGCAGGTCCTGGAGCGCGTTGCCCATCAGGAACTCGTTCTTGGGGATCAGCTTGGCGCCCGGGATGGACACGATCTCGAACTCGTTCGGCTCCCGCACATCGATCAGCTCGATGTTCTCACCGTCGTCGAGCCACTCCTTGAGCTGCTTGGGAGTGATCGTCGAACCGGCCGCCGCCACCTGCGCCTCCTCGGACACGACACCGCAGAAGGCCTCGTAGTCGATGAGTTCGGTGACGGTCGGGTTCTCGCCGCAGACCGCGCAGTCGGGGTCCTTGCGGACCTTGACCTGGCGGTACTGCATCTCCAGCGCGTCGTAGATCATCAGCCGGCCGAGCAGCGGCTCGCCGATGCCCGCGAGGAGCTTGATCGCCTCGTTGACCTGGATGGACCCGATCGACGCGCACAGCACGCCGAGGACGCCGCCCTCGGCGCAGCTGGGGACCATGCCGGGCGGCGGCGGCTCCGGGTAGAGGCAGCGGTAGCAGGGACCGTGCTCGGACCAGAAGACGCTCGCCTGGCCGTCGAAGCGGTAGATCGAGCCCCATACGTACGGCTTGCCGAGCAGCACACACGCGTCGTTGACCAGATAGCGGGTGGCGAAGTTGTCCGTGCCGTCCACGATCAGGTCGTACTGGGCGAAGATCTCCATCACGTTCTCGGACTCGAGCCGCTCCTCGTGAAGGACGACCTTCACGAGCGGGTTGATACCGAGGACGGAGTCACGCGCGGAAGCGGCCTTGGAACGGCCGATGTCCGCCTGGCTGTGGATGATCTGACGCTGGAGATTCGACTCGTCGACCTCGTCGAACTCCACGATGCCGAGCGTGCCGACACCGGCGGCGGCCAGATACATCAGCGCGGGCGAACCGAGCCCGCCCGCGCCGACGACGAGCACCTTCGCGTTCTTCAGCCGCTTCTGCCCGTCCATCCCGACGTCCGGGATGATCAGGTGACGGGAGTACCTGCGGACCTCGTCGACGGTGAGCTCGGCAGCGGGCTCTACCAGGGGTGGTAGCGACACAGGGACCTCAACAGGGGATTCGTCGGTTGGTCAGTACGTTTGTTCCTCCGGTAACACTGCCACGCGCCTTCTCATTCCGAGACACCCGGTCCGATCTGCGAGACGATTTCGTCCCAGTAGCCGGGCAGCGCCGCGAATGGGCTGTTCCGGCCGATCCGTTCGTCGTGATCGCTCCGGTCGGTGAAGAAGATCGTGCCCGCGCCCTGCCAGCGCGCGATCCGCATCGCCTCGTTCAGATGGCTGCGGGGCACCCCGTGGACGAGATGCGCGAAGCGCTCGGGCGGATGGTCCGCCGTCCACTCGGCCACCTGTGACCAGCGGTAGTCGGTCCACGGGCCGCGGAAGGTGACCAACTGGTCGGCGATCTCGGCGTATCCGGGGTACGGATGCGTCCCATGGCCGAGGACCAGATGCCCGCCGTGGGCGATCGTGTCCAGCGTCGCCGCCGTCAGCCTGACGTCGGGGAGGTACGACGCCTGGGCCGGACACCGGTCCAGGTAGAAGCCGTCGACGCGGTACCAGTCGTGGAAGTCGTGCGCCTCGGAGATGATCTCGCCGAAGCTCCGGGCGCCGTACGCGAGATCGAGATGCCCGAGCACCCGTACGCCCGCGTTCCTGAGCCGGCCCGCGGCCTCCAGACAGTGCGGGTCCGGCATGACGCCGGGCCCGTCGGCGACGTTGAGCACGGCCCAGTGCAACGGCGTGCCGGGGCGCGTCAGTTCGGCCCACTCGACCGGGGCGAGCAGCGGATGCGCGTAACCGGGGATGCCGAAGCCGAGCCCGGCGGCGCCGGTGGCCGGCCGGCTGCCGCCGGCTCTCGTCAGATGCGACACGCGGCCTCCATCCAGATGTCGGCGAGGGATTCCTCCAGATTGATCCGGGGCCGCCAGCCGAGCCGGTCGCGCGCGGTGCGGACGTCGGCCTGCTGCCAGCCGCCGCAGCCGTCGGGGTACGGGGACGGGCCGCTGCCCAGCTGCTCGGAGGGGTGCTCGCCGCGCGGCGGTCCGAGGGTGGCGTGCCCGGCGTGCGCGGGCGCGGGGCGCTGTGGGCCGGTGGGCGCGTCCAGTTCGTGCAGGGCGCCCCCGTATCCGGCGACCCTGGCGAGGACGGCCGCGGCGTCCCTGAGCCGGACGGCGCGCCCCGTACCGATGTTGACGACACCCTGGGCGGCGGAGAGCGAGGCGGCGTGCACGGCGCGCGCCACGTCGCGTACGTCGACGAAGTCGCGCTGTACGCCGAGCCCGCTGAGCTTCAGCTCACCGTCGCCGGACTGCATGGCGCGGCGCATCGCCTCGGCGAGACGGCCGAGCGGGGAGCCCGCGGGGGTGCCGGGTCCGACGGGCGAGAAGACCCGCAGGACGACGGCGTCCAGGCCCGCGCCGAGCACCAGTTCGCTGGCGGCCAGCTTGCTCACGCCGTACGGCCCGCCGGGCCGGGGCACCGCGTCCTCGGCGGTGGACGAGCCGGGCTGGGAGGGCCCGTACTCGGACGAGCAGCCGAGCTGGACGAGCCGGGCGCCGCAGCGGCTGCGGCGCAGTGCCTCGCAGACGGTGGCGACGGCGACGGTGTTGTGCCGGGTCAGGTCGCGGGCGCCGCCCCGGGTGGCACCGGCGCAGTTGATGACGACGCCCGGGTGGACGGCGTCCAGGAAGCGGGTGAGCGCTCCGGGGCTGCCGCCGGCGAGGTCGAACCGTACGTCGGCGTCGTCGCCGCGGCCGAGTGCGGTCAGATGCACGGCGGGGTCGGCGAGCAGCCGGTCGGCGACGAAGCGCCCGAGGAAGCCGTTGGCACCGAGCAGCAGGACCCTCATCGCGCGGCCCCTTGCTTCCGACGCGCCGGTGCTGGGGGTTGAGGGGTCATGATCTGTCGTCTCCTTAGAGGGTGTTACCGGGTGCTTCGGGGTTACGCCCGCGGCGTCGGCTCCGCGGGAGGTCTCTGGGTCCGGACGGGTGGCCCGGAGGGGGGCGTGCGCCGGAGGTCGGTGGTCGGCCGGTCAGGTGTGGGCCGAGGCCCGGGACAGGGTGACGGCGGCGTGGATCAGCAGGCCGAGCGCGGCGGCGCCGCAGGCGACGGCCGGTACGGCGCCGGGTCCCCCCGCGTCGACCAGTGCTCGGACGGGGGCGGCGGCGCTCTCGAAGCCGGGGACGCGGCCCGCCGTGGCCAGGGCGAGAGCCGCCGCCTCGGTGGTGCAGGCGATGACGAGGCCGGTCGCCGCCGCCTTCGGGAAGCCGTGGACGGTGAGCAGCCGGGCGAGGAGCAGCAGAGAGCCGAGGGCGACGGTCGCGGCGAGTCGGCCGGTGCCGGGGTCCTGGCTTTCCCCGCCACCACCACCGTCACCACCGCCGCTGAGGACGAGTTCGGCGAGGACGGCCAGGGCGGTCAACGCGCCGGCGTACAGCGCGAACAGTGCGAGCAGCACCGGCCGGGTCCGGGCGGCGAACTCGGCCAGCCCACGGCTGTCGGTGAGCCTGCGCCGCGCCTGTACGGACAGCAGATGGGCGCACCAGGCGGCGGGAGCCACGGCGAACGCCAGGGCCACGAGCGGTGCCGCCGCCTCCGCGAGGGGCGTGGTCCCGTACCGCCCGTCGCCGGTCCCCGCGAGCAGCGGCCCGTCGCCGTACAGCGCGTACGCCAGCAGCCAGCACACCCACAGGCGCGAGACGCGCGCCGTGTGGCCCTCGACGCGCAGCGGGCCGCGCCGGAGGGCGAGGTTGAGCGCGACGGCGAGGGCGGCGGCCCCCGCAGCGCCTATCGCGAGCCGTATCCCCGCGCCGGTGCCGCCGGCGTACCGGAGGGCGACGAGCGCGACGGCGCACACGGCGCCCGGAAGCAGGGTGCGCAGCGCCCATCCGGCGCGCGGATCGCCGGCCCGCGCCGGAGGGGGCGTGGACGCGACGGTGGTGTCCGCGCCGCCGTCGGTGGCGCGCGGCACGCGCGCGTACAGCTCTTCCGCGAGGGAGAAGACGTCCCGGTGCCGGAAGCGCGCGGCGGCCCGGTCGGTGACGCCGTGCGCCTCCAGACCGGCCGCGATCTCCAGCGGGTCGACGGCGCGGGCGCACAGGTCGCGATGGCTGTGCATGAGGGTTTTGACGGGGTCGGCCGGGCCGCCCGCGCGCCGTGCGGGTCTCGTGGTCCCCGGGGACGTGGTGCCTGTCTCAGACATCGCTCTCCCCCAGGGCCGCTCCGGCGCCCACGCCGACCGCCGCCTCCGTAGGACGCGACGCCCGTGGCACCGCGGCCAAGGACAGTGCGACCGGGACGGGGACGGACAGCGGGGCGGGGACGGACAGCGGGGCGGGCACCACGGCCGGTGCCGGTATGGTGCCGACCCGTCCGGCGGTCCAGTCACCTGGTACGTATGCCTCCGCCGGGTTGGCGAACGGCCGTGGCCCGCCATGGGCGTCCACCGTCTCGGCCGGGCGCCGGACCGGGGCGTGCGAGATCAGCTCCAGATAAATGCCGCGGAAGGCGGCCACGTTCTGCTCGACGGTGAAGAGTTCGAGCGCGCGGGCCCGCGCGGCGGCGCCGAGCCGTGCGCGCCGCTCCGGGTCGCGCAACAGCGCGACACAGGCGTCGGCGAGCGCCCGCGGATTGCGCGGGGGCACGACAAGCCCTGTACCACCGATGACTTCGACGACCGCGCCGACGTCGGTGGAGACCGTCGCGCGCCCGCAGAACATCGCCTCGACCAGGCTGACCGGGAAGCCCTCGACGATGCTGGACAGGACGATCACGCCGCCCGCCGCGTACGCGTCCACCAGCTCCGGCGCGCCGGGCCCGCCGACCTCCTCGAAGGAGACGGGGTTGTCGCCCACGGCGTGCGCGTCGGCCGCCTCGTCGGGGAACAACCGGGCCGCCAGCGACCGGCAGTGGGCGAGATACGCCGTCGCCTCCGCGCCCTGCGCGGCGGCGCCGATGATCCGCAGCCGCGCCTCGGGCTCCTCCGCGCGGATCTCGGCGAAGGCGTGCAGCAGGGAGATGAGGTCCTTGGCGGGCTCGATCCTGCCGACCCAGACGAGGGTGTTCGGATCGCCGCTGTCCGTGCCCGCGTCGCGCTCGCCCAGCGCCGCGAAGCGCTCGGTCTCCATCCCGGGGTAGACGGTGCGCAGTTTGGCGCGGTCGGCGCCGCAGCGCTCCTGCCAGCGCCGGGCGTGCGTGTTGCCGGGGGTGATGACGGTGGCCTGTCGGTAGACCTCGGCGGCGAGCCGGCCCTGGAAGGCCGCGAGCAGGGCGCGCACCGGCGCACTCAGGGGCGTGTCACCGCCGGGTCCGGCGGCCAGATAGTGGGCGCGGAGCTGGACGCCGTACTCGGTGACCAGCAGCGGCGTACCGAAGAAGCGTTTGGCCAGCAGTCCGGGCAGGGCGGCGGATCCGCCCGTCGTCGCGTGGCACAGATCGACGGCGCCGAGGCCGTCGTCGTCGTACCAGTCGAGGGAGAGCGGGCGCAGCGCGCGCTCCAGCTGGTCTGCGAAGACCAGGTAGTCGGGGACGGTGGCACCGCGCACGCCCCGGCGTGCGCCGGGTGCGAGGCAGCCGGATTCCAGGATCCGTACGGCGGTCTCCGAACGCAGTGCCGTGGCGAGGCCGCCATGGTCGCGTGCCAGTTCGGCGAGCCCGTACAGCCCTTCGGCGAAGGCGCTCACAAGGCGCGCGCGGTCGCCGCCCGCGCTCTCGGCGGCGCCCTCGTCCGGGGTGCGGACGGCGGTGATCAGAGTCTCGAAGTGCCCCACGAAGCGCCGTCGTTCGCGCCGCCCGTACGCCCTCCCGTCGCCCTGCGCCGACCAGAGGGGCGCGGTGCGCACCCGCTGTACGGAGGGCGGCAGCTGGATCCAGCCGTTGCCCTCCTGGTGGGCGCTGCGGCTGAGCGCGTAGACGTCGAACTCGTGCTGCGCGAGCCCGCGTACGAGCCGGTCGCACCACAGCCTGGACTCACCCCTGGCGTACGGGTAGCCACCGTCCGTGAGTAGTCCGATCCGCACGAGCACACCCCTGATCTCCCTTGTGGGAAGCCGCCGTTGGATCGGCGACTCGCAGCGGGACGACCGTAAGCGGACATGACGGTGGAACGGCGGACGGTTGTCCGTCGCGCCACCAGAAGGGGTGAATGCACGTAACTTTCGCACCACGGCAGCGTTCCGTCGCGGTATGGAACCGCACGGTCACACTGCGTCAGGCTTCGGCGGGTGCCTCAACTGCCGGGATACGCCCACGGGTTGGGCCTGCACTTCACGCCGTCGAGATTGAGCGTCTTGGTCTGCTGCTGCATCACGGGCGCGAGCGAGCCGGGCGTCTTGCAGCTCACGTGGTCGTATCCGAGCCGGTGCCCGACCTCGTGGTTGATCAGCATCTGCCGGTAGGTGAGCATCGACTTGGGGCCGTACGTCTTGGCCCCCTGCGCCCAGCGGAACGCGTTGATCATGACCCGGTCGGTCGCGGCGGAGTCGCAGGACACGTTGTCGATGGTGGTGTCCAGACCGGACTTGGCGCACCACTCGGCCGTCGTACCGGGGCTCGCCAGCGTGATCACGAACCGGGGCGAGCCGCCGGAGATCCGCTCGAAGGTCATGGCGCCGTTGTGGGCCCAACTCCGGTCGTCGTTCAGGGTTTTCTGCACGGCGTCGGCGAACAGCTTCCGGTCGAGCCCGAGGCCCTTCTCGATGTCGATCCGGTAGGTGATCTTCTCGCCCTTGCCGGGCGCCCTGGCCAGTCCGGGGACGGCCTCGAACTCCCCCGACGCCCTCAGATCGGCGGCCAGCGGGAACTGCATGGCCATCAACTGGCCGTAGCTGGGCGGCGGCGGGATCGCCGGCGCGGATTCCGTCGGCGCGGTCGTCCTGTCGTCCGAGCGCGATGCGGGGCCCTCGCCGCCGCGGGCGAGCCCGCCGGTGGGCAGCGCGTCGGCCCGGGAGTCACGGCCGTCGGTGACCTGACCGGCCACCACCACGGCGAGCACCGTCGTCACGGCCGCCGCGGCGATCCCGGTGAGGGTGCGCCCCGCCCCGCCCTTGGCGGGCCGTCTGCCGTCGCCTCCGGCGTCCGGGGTCCCGGGGCCGTCCCGGCCGGAGCCGCGCCCGGAGTCGGAGCCCATGGCCGCGCGGGGATGGCTGGCCTCGTCGTCCCAGTCGGTGACGGAACCGGACGGGTCGGGCCGCCACTGTCCGGTGTCGGCATCCGTACCTAGGCCGCTGCCCGCGCCGGATCGGTACGGAGAGGGCGGCGCGTCGAAGGCGTCGATGAACTCGCGGCGCGGCCCCGGCACCCGGCCCCGGACGGGCGGCGCCGGACGTGACTGCCCGCGCGGCCCCTGCGGCTGACCGGACCCCTGCGGCCCGCCCTGCCGGTCCCCGTACCGCCGCTGATCACCCCAGCCGCCGCCCGGCTCACGGTGCTCGGGATGCCCGCCGCGTACCTGTGGCACGCCGTGCGCGGGGGTCCCGTACGCCGGGTCGACGCGTTCCCGCCCACCCGGGGGCGGGCCGGGCGGTGCCTGTCGCTCACCGGCCGACGGGCCGTTCGCGGCCGGTGCCCTCCTCCTGCTGTCGGATCCCTGGGGTGCGGGGCCTTTACGGCTGTGTCGTCCCACGCCCCGGATCAGCTCCCGCCACTGTCGTTACCGCCGTTGTTGTCAGCACCGCTGTCGCCGTCCCCGAGGGCGCCGGTGCCTTCACCGTCATTACGGCCGGCACGCCCGTTCGTCTCATCCGCCGCCCTCTCGGACTCCCGGATGAGCCCCCGCGCGGCCTCCGCGACCACCTCGGGGTACTCCATCATGGCAACATGCCCGGCGTCCGGAAGCGTCAGGAGGCGGGAATCACGGAAAGCGGCGGACGCCTTGCGTGCCATTCGGTACGAAACGAGCTGATCCCGCCCTCCGTACACCAGCAGTGTCGGCGCGAGGACCCGCTCGGCCTGGCGCCACAGCCCCTGCTGTCCGCCGAGGGTGTACGCGTCGACGATGCCCCGCGCGGAGCGGCTCATCGCCTCCCAGAAGTGCGGCAGGCTCTGCCGCCGCTCCATCTCCTCCACCGCGTGCCGCAGCGCCTCGTCGGAGACCCGGCCGGGGTCGCCGTAACAGAGGGCCATCACCCCGCGCGTGCGCTGCTCGGCCGTCCACTCGCGGGTCATCCGGCCGAACAGCGCGGCGACACCGGGCAGTGCCAGCAACGCGGTCGGCACGGCGTTGCGCTGGACGCGGATCTCGGGCAGCGCGGGTGAGACGAGGGTCAGGCTGCGCACCAGGTCGGGACGGGCGGCGGCGACCCGGGTCGCGACGGCGCCGCCCATGGAGTTGCCGAAGAGATGCACCGCGCCGCGTCCGCGCGCGTCGAGCAGGCGGATCACGGCGCGTGCGTGGCCGGTGATCGAGTAGTTGCGGTCCTGGGGCGGCGGGGAGTCGCCGAAGCCCGGCAGATCGACCGCCTCGCCGTCGACCGTGCCGGCCAGCAGGGACATCAGGGCGGACCAGTTCTGCGAGGAGCCGCCGAGGCCGTGCACGTACAGCGCGCGCGGCAGTCCGGCGCGCGTCGGGGGCCGTGAGCGCACCGTGAGGGCCAGGCCCGGCAGGGCGACCGTGTGCAGCCGCTCGCCCTCGGCGACCCTGACGGCACTCACGCGCGGGACGGCGGCGGCGAGGGTTTCCGGCAGCTCGGTCGAAGACATGCGGGCAATGTTACGAGACGATCACGCGCCGTTCGGCGTGTTCACCGTCACAAGACGCATAGCGTCCGGGGTGCGGACCTCCTACCCTCGTAAGTACGCGTGCATATTCGCCTCATTTCGCGAATGGACGGCGGAAGCGGACGGAAGACGACCGGAGAAGAAAGGGCGCCCCATGCCGGCGGACCCGAGCGACCCGGACACATTCCCGAACGACAGCGAGAAGGAAGAGCGGAGCGCCGGGGCGGATTCCGGCGAACTCGAAGAACTCGACGACTCGACCCCGGAGGCGGACGCCGCCGAGCAGCACACGGACGTACAACCGTCCGACGACGATCCGCCCGCCCCCATCGATACGGCCGAGGCCGACGAGGCGGACGCCGCCGAACAGGCGCGTATCGTCTCTCTCGACGAGGACGACTACCGCTGAGCACCCGCTCAGGTCGGGGTTCGCCTTTTGTCAGCATTGGATACTTTTCTCCGCCGCCGCACTCGCGGCCGGGCGGATATCCAGCTCCCCCGACTGTCCGGTCCGTGAAATTCTCCGACCTGACCACGCACAGCCGGGTTACCCAAAAGTACGATGGCCGGGCGGCGCACAGCCGCACGGAACGATTCTGGGAGGCGGCGTGACAGCCATAGAGCAGACCGAGGCGGCGCGCCCGCGAGGCACGCGCCTGCCACGCCGCGCTCGACGCAATCAGCTTCTGGGCGCGGCTCAGGAAGTCTTCGTCGCACAGGGCTACCACGCCGCCGCGATGGACGACATCGCGGAACGGGCCGGCGTCAGCAAGCCCGTTCTCTACCAGCACTTCCCGGGCAAGCTGGACCTCTATCTGGCCCTTCTCGACCAGCACTGCGAGGCCCTGCTCCAGGCCGTGCGTACGGCCCTGGCGTCGACGACCGACAACAAGCTCCGGGTCGCGGCCACGATGGACGCGTACTTCGCCTACGTCGAGGACGAGGGCGGCGCGTTCCGGCTGGTCTTCGAGTCCGACCTGACGAACGAGCCCGCGGTGCGTGAGCGCGTCGACCGGGTGGCCCTCCAGTGCGCGGAGGCGATCTCCGACGTGATCGCGTCGGACACGGGCCTCTCCAAGGAGGAGTCCATGATGCTGGCCGTCGGGCTCGGCGGCGTCTCCCAAGTGGTGGCGCGCTACTGGCTGTCCAGCGAGTCGGTCATCCCCCGCGACAAGGCCGTGGAGCTTCTCACCTCGCTCGCCTGGCGCGGTATCGCCGGATTCCCGCTGCACGGCAGCGAGCAGCACCCCGGCGCCTGACGAGCACCCGAGCCGGACCCCCGAGCCTCCCGGCCCACCGGCGTCCGGGCCTCCCGGCGCCGTCCGTGTTCGCTGCGGGCGTGTCCCACCACCGTCATCGGCGGCGTCTCTCCGGGCTAATGTGTGCTGCGTACCGCGCGGTTGACCGCGCAAACGCACCGACCGTTCGGAGGGACATAGCGGTGGAGGTCAAGATCGGCGTGCAGCACACGCCCCGCGAGATCGTTCTGGAGAGCGGGCAGTCCGCCGAGGAGGTCGAGAGCGCCGTGGCCGACGCACTCGCCGGCAAGGCGAAGCTGCTCAGCCTCACGGACGAAAAGGGGCGGAAGGTGCTCGTACCGGCCGAACGGATCGCGTACGTGGAGATCGGCGAGCCGACGACCCGACGGGTGGGCTTCGGCGCTCTCTAGTCCGAGACGGCGGAACAGCGGAACAGCACCACGGCGACAGAGGAGTGGGGGGGGGGGGGGGGGGGGGGGGGGGGGGGGGCGGCGGGGGGGGGGGGGGGGGGGGGGGGGGGGGGGGGGGGGGGGGGTGGGGGCGGGCGGGCGGGGGGGGGGGGGGGGGGGGGGGCGGGGGGGGGGGCGGCGGGG
>NZ_JBIAHA010000029.1:0-131496 GCF_042870175.1 Streptomyces sp. NPDC006643
GCGAGATTGCGCCGGTAGAACGCGTTGGACTCCTCGGCGGTCGAGAAGCCCGCGTACTGACGGATCGTCCACGGCTGATTGACGTACATCGTCGGATAAGGACCCCGAAGATACGGCGCGATCCCCGGATACGTCCCGAGGAAGTCCACGCCCGCCAGGTCCTGCGGCGTGTAGAGCGGTTTGACGTCGATGCCCTCGGGAGTGTTCCAGACGAGGTCGGCGTCGCTCCTGCCGGTGCTCTCCTTGACGGCGGCGCGCCACTGTTCCTCGTGTCCGCCGGTGGCCGTGGCGGGCCCCAGGTCGATGCCGGTGAAGTCGGGGACGGTCATCGCTCCACTCCCAGGTGGTCGAGGGCGACCGAGAGTACGGCGACGGCGTCGACGCCCACGGCGACGAACTCGTCGACTCCGGCCCGGATGAGGGTCTCGCGCTGTTCGCCGGGGCGGCCCGCGAGATAGACGCGGGTGGCGCCCGCCGCCTTGAGTGCGGCGGCGACCTGTTCGGCCTGCTCGGCGTAGAGCGGGTCGCTGGAGCAGAGACAGGCGAGGGTCGCGCCCGAGGCGGTGAGGGCGTCGGCCACCGTGGTGGCGTCGACGGTGACCGGGTCGTGGACCGGTTCGATGCCGCCGGACTGGAAGAGGTTGGACGCGAAGGTCACGCGCGCCGTGTGCGCGGCTGCCGGGCCCAGTGCGGCGAGCAGGACGCGGGGGCGGGCGCCGGTCGACGCGAGGTGCGCGTCGGAGCGGGCCCGCAGGGTCTCGAAGGCGTCGTCGCGGTGGACGGTGGGCAGTCCGCCGGTCGCGGCCGGGGGCGGTGCGTCGCGTACGACGGGTGTCTCGGCCAGTTGGGGGAACTCGCTGACGCCGGTGACCGGTTCACGTCGGCGGGCCAGCTTCTCGGAGCGGGTGGCCCAGGTCGCCGCGAGGCGTTCGGCGATCAGACCGTCGCGCAGCGCGGCGCGCTGGCCGCCGGCCCGTTCGATATCCTGGAACCAGGCCCAGGCGGCGTGCGCGAGGTCGTCGGTGAGGCGTTCGACGTACCAGGAGCCGCCGGCCGGGTCGATGACACGGCCGAGGTGGGACTCCTCGATGAGGATGGTCGAGGTGTTGCGGGCGATGCGGCGGGCGAAGCCGTCGGGGAGCCCGAGGGTGTGGTCGAAGGGCAGCACGGTCACGGCGTCGGCGCCGCCGACCCCGGCGGCCAGCGAGGCGACCGTGGTGCGCAGCATGTTCACCCACGGGTCCCGACGGGTCATCATCACCGAGGAGGTCACGGCGTGTTGGCGCTGGGCGGCGCCGGCCGATCCCGCTCCGCTGACCTCGGCGACCCGCGCCCACAGCCGGCGCGCGGCACGGAGTTTGGCGATGGTGAGGAACTGGTCGGCGGTGGCGGCGTATCTGAACTCCAGCTGGCCGCAGGCCGCTTCGACGGAGAGTCCGGCGGCGGTCAGGTCGCGCAGCGCGGCGACGCCCGCGGCGAGCGAGCAGCCGAGTTCCTGTGCGGGTGAGCCGCCGGCGTCGTGGTAGGGCAGGGCGTCGACGACCAGGGCGCGCAGCCCGGGGTACTCCCGGTGGCACAGCCCGGCGAGTTCGGCGGCGGCGTCCTGGAGTCCGGGGGTCTCGTCGCCGGTGCGGGCGAGGCGGCCGATCGGGTCGGCGCCGAGGGTGCCGCGCACCTCGCCGCGCGGGACGTCCCGTTCGTCGTACAGGCGCAGCAACTCGGCCGCCGCGCCGGGGAATTCGTCGCCCGCGTCGAGCGCGATCGGGGCGAGGTCGAGATAGACGCCGTCGAGTGCTTCGGCGAGTGCGGCGACGGGCACGCCCGCCGCGCCGACCGCGAGCCACAGCGAGGTGGCGCCGCCCGCCAGGTCGTCCAGGACGGCCTCGTTGGTGCGCGCGGGGTCGGTGCGCGCGTGGCGCTGGCGTACGTCCCAGCCGCCCGGCGCCGGGCCGCCGGGGGTGCCGCCCCGGGTGAAGGGCGCGAAGCCCGGCAGGCCGCCGTCGCCCGGGTCGTCGGTGGCGGTGTAGAGGGGACGGGTCGTCAGCCCGTCCTCAAGTGATGTCGAGAGTGCGTCCTCGGCGGCGGCCCCCGAGACGTCCCGACCGGATTTCCGGAGTACCCCGGCCACCAGACCCTGCCACTGCTCATGGGTCGGTGCGGGGAACTCGGCTGCCAGCGATAGCCCGCTGTCGGGCAGGAGCGTCATGCCGCGATGTTAGGACAGCGCGTTCGGCGGTCATCAGGTTGAACCGATGTGACCTTGCCCTCTCCCTCGTACGCCCCCTGACTGCCCCCCTATGCGCTCCCCCGCCGACCCCTCACCCCCCTAGGGGCGCCTTCGGTTCCGGGTCTCCCACGCCTGGGCAGGGGGTTGGCGCCGGAGCGTAATCCGCAGCGGCTACGCTGCCCCAGACCGGCGCGTGATGCCCCCTCCACACACCCGTACGGATGAGCGATTTCCGCGCGCCGATTTTTCAGTCCGAAACCCGCCACTGCCCCGTGTTCACACCGGCCGGTGCACGATCTTTTCTTGGATGGCGTAGCACCCAATGTCTTGGTTCGAATCACTCATCCTCGGACTCGTCCAGGGGCTGACCGAGTTCCTGCCCATCTCCTCCAGCGCGCACCTGCGGCTGACGGCCGCCTTCGCCGGCTGGCACGACCCGGGTGCGGCGTTCACCGCGATCACACAGATCGGCACGGAGGCGGCGGTCCTCATCTACTTCCGCAAGGACATCGCCCGGATCGTGTCGGCCTGGTTCCGGTCGCTGACGAACAAGGCGATGCGCTCCGACCATGACGCGAAGATGGGCTGGTTGGTCATCGTCGGCTCGATCCCGATCGGTGTGCTCGGGCTGGCGTTCAAGGACCAGATCGAGGGGCCGTTCCGTGATCTGCGGCTGATCGCGACGACGTTGATCGTGATGGGCATCATCCTCGGCATCGCGGACCGGCTGGCGGCGCGCGACGAGTCCGGCGGCAAGCACCGCGCCGTGAAGGAGCGCAAGTCGCTGAAGGAACTGGGCGTCAAGGACGGTCTGATCTTCGGTTTCTGCCAGGCCCTGGCGCTGGTTCCGGGTGTCTCGCGGTCGGGTGCGACGATCAGTGGTGGTCTGCTGATGGGCTACACCCGTGAGGCGGCGGCGCGTTACTCGTTCCTGCTGGCCGTCCCGGCCGTACTGGCCTCGGGGGCCTTCGAGTTGAAGGACGCGGGCGAGGGGCATGTCTCGTGGGGGCCGACGATCTTCGCGACGATCGTCGCCTTCTTCGTCGGATACGCCGTTATCGCGTGGTTCATGAAGTTCATCACCACGAAGAGCTTCATGCCGTTCGTGATCTACCGGATTCTGCTCGGCATCGCGCTGTTCGTCCTTGTCGGTACGGACACCCTGAGCCCGCACGCGGGCGAATCCGGCGGCTGACCGCACGTCCGGGGCCGTGCGGAGGGCCCGTACGAAAGGGGCGGTTGGCCGCCCGGTGTGCCGAAGGACACGTTTGCGTGACGCCCGGTCCAGGACGGCCGGGCGGTGGCCGAAACCCTTGGCGGGACTGGGATCGGAGCTGACACTCCGTGGGGTTGCCCTGTCGGCGTGTGAGGTATGACGCTCCCCGAACGGCCCGGGAGGTGCGCGGCGGCCCGTACGGTTGCCATATGTCCACCACTTCCTCCTCCGCTTCCGCGGCGTCCGGCGCCGTCGCGGCCAACGAGCGCATCCGCGCCCTGGTCGACGCGGCCGACGGCACCTGGCCGGCCGAGGAGTACGAAGTCCTGCTGCTGGAATGGGCGGCGGCCTTGCACGACTCGGTCGACGAAGCCGCCTAGCCCGGGAGCCCGTACGGCCCACGCGGGCCACGCGCGAAGGCGCGCGTATCGAACGTCAGACGTCAGGCCCGGTTACGCGGTGACACCGCGTGACCGGGCCTTCCGCATGGCTGGGTCCCTTTCCGTGACCGGGCCTCTCTCCGTGACCGGGCCCTTCTCCGTGGCCGGTGCCGCCGTCCTCGTACATGCACGGGGCGTGAACGCCGGGCGATATCCGGCCGATCTCATGGACCGGATGATCGACAGATCCGCTCAGCCCTTGGCCTGGGGCCTCCGCTGCCGGAGACTGACCCGATGACGCAGCGTGTGGATCTCGCGACCGTGATGGACCAACTGGCCATCGACGAGGTGATCAGCGGTTACGCGACAGCCGTTGACGACTCCGACTGGCCCGGCCTCCGTGCCCTCTTCACGCCCGACGGGCGCGCCGACCACCGGGCCGCCGGTGGCATCGAGGGACCGGCCGCCGAGGTCGCCGACTGGCTCGCGGGTGTGCTGGGCCGCTTTCCCGTACGCCAGCACCTGATCGGCAACCGGCGGCTCACCTTCCAGGACGGCGGCGGCTACCCGGGTGATCGCGCCGAGGTACGGGCCGACTGCCTGACCACGATGTTCCCGGAGTCCGGCGAGGTGACCTGCGCCATCAGCCGCTACACATTCGGCCTGTCCCGCACGGACGACGGCTGGCGGCTCCACCAGGTCGTGGCCCGGGAGCAGGCCCGGCGTGGTGCCGGTGCCACCGCGGAGGGCTGACACGGCGCGGCGCCGACGCGCCGTGGCCGCCCTGTTGCCGTCCGTCCCGTCTGCCGCAGACTGATCGGAAAGCGCCACCCGCCGGTGGGACGGGTGTACGGGCGCGGCAGGCGGACAGACTCCACGGCGGACGGGCGGCACGAGGAGGCGCGGCATGCGGGTTCCGGCCGACCGGGAGAGCTGGGTCCGCCGCTCCACCTCACCGGTGTGGCGGGGCGCCGCGGCCGTGACGGCCGGCGCGCTGCCCGCGCTCTCCTTCCCCGAACCGGGCCTCTGGTGGTTCGCGTACGGCGCGCTCGTCCCATGGATGCTGCTCATGCGTACGGCTCCGACGGGCCGCCGCGCAGCCCTGGACGGCTGGCTCGGCGGGCTGGGCTTCATGCTCGCCGTCCATCACTGGCTGATGCCGAGTCTGCATGTGTTCACTGTGTTGCTGGCCGGGCTGCTGGGGCTGCTGTGGGCGCCGTGGGGCTGGCTGGTGCGCCGGATGCTCGGCGGGCGCCCGTCAGCGCGCCGTACTGCCGCCGCGCTCGCCGTGCTGCCGTCGGGCTGGCTGCTGATCGAGACGGCGCGGTCCTTCGAGGGCCTGGGCGGTCCGTGGGGGCTGCTGGGCGCCAGTCAGTGGGAGGTCGCCCCCGCGCTGCGGCTCGCCTCGGTGGGCGGTGTGTGGCTGGTGACTCTTCTGGTGGTCGCGGTGAACACCGCCCTGACCGTGCTGCTGACGGTGTCCACGGCCCGTACGGCCGCCGTCGCGGGGCTCGTGGGGTCCGCCGTCGCCGTGACGTCCGCTTGGCTGTGGGCGCCGCGCCCGGAGCACTCGGGGCAGGCGCGTGTCGCCGTCGTCCAGCCGGGTGTCTTCGGCGGCCACGACAGCGTCGAGCGACGCTTCGACCACAGCGAGGAGCTGACCCGCTCGCTGGCCGGCCGGGATGTCGATCTCGTGGTGTGGGGCGAGAGCAGTGTGGGTCACGACCTGGCCACCCGGCCCGATCTGGCCGCGCGTATCGCCGTGCTCTCCCGCCGGGTCGGCGCCGAGATCCTGGTCAACGTGGACGCGTCCGGCTCGGACGCGGCGGGACGCACGGGGATCTTCAAGAGTGCGGTGCTGGTGGGTCCGAACGGTCCGACGGGCGACCGCTACGACAAGATGCGGCTGGTGCCCTTCGGCGAGTACGTCCCGGCGCGCTCGGCGCTCGGCTGGGCGACATCGGTGGGCAAGGCGGCGGGCGAGGACCGCAGGCGCGGCACCCGCCAGGTGGTCATGGTGCTGCCGGGCGAGGGGCGGGGCGGGCTGCGGCTCGGCCCGCTGATCTGCTTCGAGTCGGCCTTCCCCGACATGAGCCGGCGCCTCGCCAGGGACGGCGCGCAGTTGCTCGTCGCGCAGTCGTCGACATCGTCCTTCCAGCGGAGCTGGGCACCGGAGCAGCACGCGTCGCTGGCCGCGCTGCGGGCGGCCGAGACAGGCCGGCCCACCGTGCACGCCACCCTCACGGGCATGAGCGCGGTGTACGGCCCCGAGGGCGAGCGGGTCGGCAGCCCGCTCGGCACGGGCGGCGACGCGAGCGCCGTGTACGAGCTGCCGCTGGCGGGCGGCACCACCGCGTACGTCCGGTACGGCGACTGGCCGGTGTACGGCGCGCTGGCCGTGCTGGCGGCCCTGTGCGCCGCCGAGGGCGCCCGCGCGCTCAGGCGGCCTGTGCCCGTACCGCCAGAACCACCCGTTCACACAGCTCGTGCGTCAGCAGAGCATCCCGGGCGCTGAGCGTCTTCCCGGCGCGTACGGCGTCCAGGAACGTCAGCACGCACTGCTCGATGCCGCGCTGCCGGGCCACCGGCACCCAGTCGCCGCGCCTGCGGACACTGGGCTGGCCCTTGTGGTCGATGATCTCGGCGAGGTTGTGGACGGCCCGCTTGGTGTCCTGGCCGGAGACTTCGAGGATCTCCTCGGTCGAGCCGTTCATCCGGTTCATCATGCCGATGGCGGTGAAGCCGTCGCCGGAGAGCTGGAGCACGACGTGGTGGGCCAGGCCCTCGCGGGTCCGGGCGCGGACGTCGATGTGCTCGACGGGGCCGGGGAGCAGGAAGCGCAGGGTGTCGACGACATGGATGAAGTCGTCCAGGACGAGGGTGCGGGCGTCCTCGGGCAGGCCGACGCGGTTCTTCTGCATGAGGATCAGGTCGCGCGGATGTTCCAGGCACTGCGCGTAGCCGGGCGCGAAACGCCGGTTGAAACCGACGGCCAGGCTCGTCCCGCGCTCCTCGGCGAGGGCCACCAGCCGCTCGGAGTCCGCCAGTTCGTACGCGAGGGGCTTGTCGACGAAGGTCGGTACGCCCGCTTCGAGCAGCCGGGTGACGATCTCGGCGTGGGCGGACGTCGGCGCGTGCACGAACGCGGCGTCCAGGTCCTGGGCGAGCAGGGCGTCGAGGTCGGCGTGGCGCCGCTCGGCGGGGATGTGGTGGGTGTCGCCGACCCGCGTGAGGGTGGCCGGGGTCCGCGTCTGTAGATGCAGCTCGGTCCCGGGCAGCGTGGTGAGCACCGGCAGATACGCCTTCTGGGCGATGTCGCCGAGCCCTATGCAGCCGACCTTCACGTGGGTCTCCCTGTCGCCTTGCCGCGGTCCTGAGTTCCCGCGCGCCCGTGCGCGAGGGCCTCACCTGCGGACCCTTCCTCGCAGCATACGGGCGTGGCGGGGGCCGCCGGTCGGCAACACCTGGGTCCGCCGCGTCACCCGTGCGGGTCACACCCCCGCGGTTACCGCCCCGGCACGACGTGCGGTCAGCAGAGTTGACCGGGTGACGCGGCGGAGAAGAGCGACAGCGGTGGTCCTGTTCGGTGTGGCCGTCGGCGGGGTGTCGGCCTGTGTGGCGGTGGAGCCTCCGGTTGGCAGCGGCTCCGGCGCGTCCGGGTCGGGTGTCGGCGCCGTACGGGGGGCTCCGGCGCGGGCCGCCGTGGCGCCGCGCATCGTGCAGCCGCAGGCGCGCGAGGTGCTGGAGGCCGCGTCCCCGCCCCGTCGTACGCCCGCGCCGCGCCCGTCGCGCCAGGCCGGGACCGACGCCGTACGGCCACCGGCGGAGTCGCCCCGCCGTGTCACGGCCGTACGCCCGCCGGCGCCGCCCGAGCCGGCCGCGCCGACCGTCCCGGCGGTGCCGACCGCGCTGCCGGACCTGGGCGCCGGGCTGTGCGCGCTCGGTACGGGGTACGGGTCCTGGGCGCCGGGCGGTCCGGAGAGCCGTATCTGCCGGGAGGTGTACGGCGGCTGACGGTGCCTCTCGTCGCCACTCGGTGGCCGCTCAGTCGCCGCTCAGTCGTCCAGCAGGCGGCTCTCCAGCCGGCCGATGGCGGTCCGGACGCCGTTCCCGTAACCGTCGTCCCCCAGCACGTTCACCGCGGCGCGTGCCTGGGAGAGATGGAGCCGTGCGGCGTCGGGGCGCTGGAGCTTCAGATAGTCGGCGGCGAGGTTGAGATGGAGCGAGGGGTAGAACGCCCGTACCGCCGACGCCGTGCGGGCCGGGGCCGGACCCGGGTCCTGCGCCGCGGTCAGTGCGCGCAGGTCCCAGGCCAGTTCGTCACCGGGGTCGTCCTGGGTGTCCGCCATGTAGTGCGCCAGTGTGCAGCGGTGGAGCGGGTCGCCCGACTCGCCGATCTCGGTCCACAGCTCGCCGAACCGGTTGCGCGCCTCCTCGCGGTCACCGCCGTGGAGCAGCATGACCGCCTGGCCGATCCTGGTCAGGACGGCGTCCTCCGACACTTCGCGCTGCTCCATCGTCTGCCGCCTCCCGCGCCCGTACGGTCGATCCCGTCCGGCCCGACGCTAACCGCAGCGACCGGCAATCCGGCACAGGCTCACCCGCCCGGCGCGGACCGCCGGGCGCGGGCGGGGTCCGGTCAGCCCAGGTCGGGGATGCGCCAGTCGATCGCCTTGTGTCCCTGCGCGGCGATGGCCTCGTTGATCTGGGTGAACGGGCGCGAGCCGAAGAACTTCTTCGCCGACAGCGGCGACGGGTGCGCGCCCTTCACCACCACGTGCCGTGTCTCGTCGATCAGCGGCAGCTTCTTCTGCGCGTAGGCACCCCAGAGCACGAAGACCGCGGGATCCGGCCGGGCGTCCACGGCGCGGATCACCGCGTCCGTCACCTGCTCCCAGCCCTTGCCCTTGTGCGAGTTGGCCTCGCCCGCCCGCACCGTCAGGACCGCGTTGAGCAGCAGCACACCCTGCTCGGCCCACGGCATCAGATATCCGTTGTCCGGGATCGGGTGGCCCAGCTCCTCCTTCATCTCCTTGTAGATGTTCCGCAAGGAAGGGGGCGTGCGCACACCGGGCCGCACCGAGAAGCAGAGACCGTGTCCCTGGCCCTCGCCGTGGTACGGATCCTGGCCGAGGACCAGCACCTTCACCTGGTCGTACGGCGTGGCGTCGAGCGCGGCGAACACCTCGTCGCGCGGAGGGTAGACCGGTCCCTTCGCGCGCTCGTCCTCGACGAACTCGGTGAGCTCCTTGAAATAGGGCTTCTGCAGCTCGTCGCCGAGGACGCCGCGCCAGGACGCGGGCAGCATGTCGGTGTCGGTCACGTCAACAACCTCCGGTAAGCGATCAGTTGGTCCACTCCTGAACCTACCGGTGACCACTGACAATCGCCGTCGCGGGACGGCTACCAGCTGGCCTTGCGGCTGAACTCCCACAGCTGCATGACCGTCTGCGGGTCGAGCGCCCGCTCGCCGCCGCTGATCTCCTCGGACGCCGCCACGTAGAGCTTGCCCTGCCACAGGGGCAGCAGCCGGACGTCCTCGACGAGGATCTCCTGGGCCCGTTCGAACTGCTCGATCACCGCGCCGCGGTCGCTCTCGCGCCGCGACTGCGGCAGCAGTTCGTCGGTGATCTCGGAGCTCTCGTAGGGGGTGCTGAGCGCGTTGTTCTTGCCGACGAAGGGGGCCACGAAGTTGTCCGGGTCCGGGAAGTCGGGGAACCAGCCTCGGCCGAAGACCGGGTACTCGCCCTTCTGGAAGCCCGCCTGGAAGTCCTTCCAGGGCTTGCTCTTCAGTGTGATCTTGAAGAGGCCGGAGGCTTCGAGCTGGCGCTTGAGTTCCGCGAACTCGGCCACCGTGCCGGAGCCGTAGCGGTCGGTCGTGAACCACAGGGTCAGCGGCACGGGTGTGTCGATGCCGGCGTCCTGGAGGATCCCGCGCGCCTTGTCGACGTCCGGGTCGCCGTACTCGTCGAAGAAGCTCGTGGCGTGCCCGGAGATGCCCTTGGGGACCATCGAGTACAGCGGCTCCGCCGTGCCCTGGTAGACCTTGGCCACCAGCGCGTCGCGGTCGACCACCTGGGCCACCGCCTGCCGTACCGGCAGCTTCGCCGCCGACTCGTCCTTGGGGTTGAACACCAGGTAGCGGATGTCGGCGCCGACGGTCTCGATCAGCTGAAGGTGGTCGTTCTCCTCCTTCTTCTGTTCCAGCTCGACGACTTCCTCCGAGGTCAGACCTCGGTAGATGACATCGATCTCCTTCTTCTTCAGGGCTCCGAACATCTTGTCAGAGTCCTGGAAGTACTGGATCGTGACGGCCTTGTTCTTGCGGTCGGCGAAGCCCTTGTAGCTGGTGTTCTCGGCGAGTTCGGCGTCGCTGCCCGGTGTGTACGACTGGAGCGTGTACGGGCCGGAGCCGGTGAGTTCGCCGTCGTCGCGGAGCTTGCCGGCCGGGTACTCCGCCGGGTCGACGATGGACATCGCGGGGGCGGCGAGGACGAACGGGAACGTGGCGTCGGGCTTGTTCAGATTGAACGTGACGATCAGATCGCCGTCCGTGGTGACGCTGTCGAGGGACGCGAGGAGTCCGTTGGGACCACCGTTCGCGTTGATCTTCACGATGCGGTCGAACGAGTGCTTGACGGCGTCGGCGTCGAGCTTGTGCCCGTTGGAGAACGTCAGGCCCTCGCGGAGCTCGCAGCGGTAGACCTTGTTGGTCGAGTCCGTGAACTTGCAGTCGTCGGCGGCGTCGGGCTGGGGAGTCGTGCTGCCGGTGGGGAAGGCGACGAGGGTCTGGAAAACGTTGCGGTACAGCTCCCAGGAGTTGTCCCACGCGGCGGCCGGATCGAGCGTGCTCGGCTCACTGGTGGTACCGATCGTGATCTTCTGATCCCCTTCGGCGCTGTCCGCCGAGAACAAGCCACATCCGGCCAGCAGGGATATGGACGCGAGGGCTGCAGCCGCCTGCAGACTGGTCCGGTTGAACACGTGCACGCTCCTTGTTCAGCCACGAGTCGGCCGACCATACCGCAGCGCCCCATCGGTTCAATATGCATGTCCGATGGGGCACTTAAAGCCATTTACCGACAAAGCGTGTCAGTGCACACCGGCATTGAGGAAAATTCCGCCGTCGACGACCAGTGTCTGCCCGGTGATCCAGTCCGACTGGTCGGACGTGAGGAACGCCGCCGCGCCGCCGACGTCCTCCGGCACCCCGAGGCGGCCCAGCGGGTAGGCGCCCGCGGCCTCGGCCTCCCGGCCCTCGTAGATCGCCTGCGCGAACTTCGTCTTCACCACGGCCGGCGCGATGGCGTTGACCCGCACGCCGGGCGCGAACTCGTGAGCCAGCTGGAGGGTCAGATTGACCATCGCGGCCTTGCTCATCCCGTACGCGCCGATGAACGGCGACGCGGACACCCCGGCGATCGACGCGATGTTCACAATCGCACCGCCGTGGTCCTTCTGCCAGGCGTGCCAGGTCCGCTGGGCGAAGCCCAGGGCCGAGATGACGTTGGTCTCGTAGACCTTGCGCGCCACGCCCAGGTCCAGCTCGGCCATCGGGCCGAACACCGGGTTCGTCCCGGCGTTGTTCACCAGATGGTCGACGCGGCCGAACTCCTCCATGACCCGGTCGACCGCGGCGGCCTGGTGGGCCTCGTCGTGGGCCTTGCCGGGGAAGCCGATGGCGCGGTCCGCGCCCAGACGCTCGACCGCCTCCTTGAGAGCGTCCTCGTTCCGTCCGGTGATGCACACCCGGTCGCCGCGGGCGACGAACGCCTCGGCGATGCCGTACCCGATGCCGCGGCTCGCACCGGTGATCAGTGCGACCTTGCCGCTGTCGGGCCAGCCGCCGTCGTTCGACTGCTGCGTCATGTCGCTCACTCTCCGCTTCAGTTGAGGGGTCCGCCGGCGACGTACAGCACCTGGCCGGAGACGAATCCGGCGTCCTCGCCCGTGAAGAAGGCGATCGCATTCGCGATGTCGTCGGGGACGCCGACCCGCTGGACGGGGATCTGGGTGGCCGCCGCCGCCTGGAAATCCTCGAAGCCCATGCCGACGCGGGCGGCGGTCTGGGCGGTCATCTCGGTGACGATGAACCCGGGGGCGACGGCGTTGGCGGTGACGCCGAACTTGCCCAGCTCCTTCGCCAGTGTCTTGGTGAAGCCCTGGAGTCCCGCCTTGACCGCGGCGTAGTTGGCCTGGCCGCGGTTGCCCAGCGCAGAGCTGGAGGACAGATTGACGATACGGCCGAACTTCGCGTCCACCATGTGCGCCTGGCACGCCCGCGCCATCAGGAAGGCGCCCTTGAGATGCACGTCCATCACGGTGTCCCAGTCGGACTCGCTCATCTTGAAGAGGAGGTTGTCCCGCAGCACGCCGGCGTTGTTGACGAGGACGGTGGGCGCGCCCAGCTCGGCCGCGACGCGCGCCACGGCGGCCTCCACCTGGGCGGCGTCGGAGACGTCGCAGCCGACGGCGAGGGCCTTGCCGCCGGCGGCGGTGATGGCGCCGACGGTCTCCGCGCAGGCCGCCTCGTCCAGGTCGAGTACGGCGACGGCCCGGCCCTCGGCCGCGAGACGTACCGCGGTCGCGGCGCCAATGCCCCGCGCCGCCCCGGTCACGACGGCGACACGCTGCTCGGTGGTGGACATGCTGCTTCTCCTCGTCCTTGGATCGCGGCGTCCGGCGCGAGCGCGCTGAGCGACCGCTTAGTATTCAGCTGCCGTGACGCTAGAAGCCCGGCCACCCGGTGTCAACGGCCCACGGGGGCGGCGAAGATATGTCACACCGCGAGGCGCTACCGCACCAGCAGGTCGAGCAGCCGCTCCACCTCGGCCGACGGGTCGAGAGTCAGACCCGTGTGTACGGGGCCGGGCTGGACGACCGTCGAGCGGGGCGCGATCAGCCAGCGGAACCGGCGCCCCGCGTCGTCGCGCGCCGCCGGCCCGGCGGGATCCCCGCCCGCGCAGACACCCTCGACGGCCCGCAGCGCGGCCCGTACGCCCGCCACGTCGGCGTCCGGCGCCAGCGCCGTGAGGCGGGACTCGTCCAGGTGCGTACGGGCGGCGACGAAGGACTTGGCGCGGCAGTAGACGAGCACACCCGCGTTGATGAACTCCCCGCGCTCGACCCTCGGCACCACGCGCAGCGGCGCGTACTCGAACACATCGCGTCCGTTCACCGGGCGTCGCCTCCGCTGTTCTTCTTCGTGGGATGCGGCCAGGGCGTGGCGTGTTCGGTCAGCCAGCCGGGGGCCTGGGAGGGGCGCTTCCCGGTGGGCGCGTCGA
Organism: Streptomyces sp. NPDC006643; assembly: GCF_042870175.1. Taxonomy (NCBI): domain Bacteria; kingdom Bacillati; phylum Actinomycetota; class Actinomycetes; order Kitasatosporales; family Streptomycetaceae; genus Streptomyces; species Streptomyces sp. NPDC006643. The sequence goes on from NZ_JBIAHA010000029.1 coordinate 13,108, forward strand.
GCGTGAGGCGTTCGTGGATGGTGGCGGCGCGCGGCAGCAGCGCCTCGACGTAGGCGCGGCGCACCGCGTCGGTGGACTCGAACCCCGGCTCGTCGACGAGCCATTCGTCCGGCACATCGGCGGCGACCTCGGTCAGCAGCTCCTCGGTGACCAGCGGCGCGAGGTCCGCGGCGGCCGAGGCGATGTCGGGCCGGAACGGCGCGAGGACATGGTCGGACGCGTCGTACCCCTTCGCGGCCGACGCCTCGGCCCCCGGCCAGTTGTGGTGCCAGATCATGGTGGCGCCGTGGTCGATGAGCCAGACATCCCCGTGCCACACCAGCATGTTGGGGTTGCGCCAGGACCGGTCGACATTGTTGATGAGCGCGTCGAACCACACGATCCGCCCGGCCTCCGCCGGACCCACCTCGTACGCGAGCGGATCGAACCCGAGCGACCCGGGCAGAAAGTCCATCCCGAGGTTCAGCCCACCACTCGCCTTCAGCAGCTCCTGCACCTCCTGGTCGGGCTCCCCGAGACCGATCACGGGGTCGAGCTGCATGGTCACCAACTCCGGCACCCGCAGCCCGATCCGGCGCCCGAGCTGCCCGCAGATGACCTCGGCGACGAGCGTCTTGCGGCCCTGCCCGGCGCCGGTGAACTTCATGACATACGTTCCGAGATCGTCGGCCTCGACGATCCCCGGCAGCGAACCGCCCTCACGCAGCGGTGTGACATAGCGGGTCGCGATGACCTCACTCAGCATTCTCCCAGGCCACCCATCTCATCAACCTTGGAACCCACGGATGCCGTCCGGGACGGCAGCGGCCAGGAGTCCCCGTCGGCCCGTCGATCGCGCCGTGCCCCTGGTTCCGGCCTTGCTCCCGGCCTCCGGCATGAAGTGAGCATAGTAACCGAGGGTGACCGTGGGCGAGGAATGCCGCAGCGGCAGCGGCTGACGAGCCGTCACGCGAGCCCTGATGTGACGGCCGCCACATTGCCTCTGATCCAACAGTTGCCCTAGGGAAATTTTCGCCTTGTCACCTGCGGAAATACGCAGGTGGGGACCGGTGGGGGCAGGCCGCTGCGGTCGACGCCGGAATTCATTCTGGGCGGCAGGGTGTGTGAGGACCGGATCGTCGGGCACTCGCTGAGTCAGGGAAAGCGTTCGCCGTTGAACGGACGGAGCGCGAATTCCGCCCAGCTGTCAGTTTTTAGTGCTGGGAAAGCATTTCTATGTGTGAGGGAGACGTTTCATGAGTGACAACATCTGGGGTTACAAGCCGACCGCCGGCCACACCGCGGGCACCGACCTGATCGGTTACAAGGTCGAGGCGACCGACGGCAGCATCGGCAAGGTCGACAAGCACTCCGACGACGTCAGCTCCTCGTACCTCGTGGTCGACACGGGCGTCTGGATCTTCGGCAAGCACGTTCTGCTGCCGGCCGGCGTCGTACGCACGGTGGACCAGGCCGCGCGCACGGTTCTTGTCGATCTCACCAAGGACCAGATCAAGGACTCCCCGGAGTTCGACAAGGACAAGCACGTCGGCGACACGGGATATCACCAGCAGGTGGGCGGTTACTACGAGGGCCACCGCCCCCGCTGACGCGGAGCACCACATTCCGAGTGTGGGCGGACCGGGTACTTTCCGGTCCGCCCCACTCGTGTGTCCTCCAAAAGGAATTTCGCGGATCGACAGCGGGGAGCGGATTGACCATTTACTCAATTTCGAATTGGTTCAACAGCCGGTGCCCGGATTCGCGCGGAAGGCGCCCGTCGGTGGACCGGCCGGGCTTCGGTGGGGTGAATCTCGCTTCAACGCGCGGGCTTGGGGCACCCGCAGGACAGAGTGATCTTCGGGTTGTGAGCCCCGGCAGCTTCTCTTGGCCGTGCGCGGGCATCTCCCTCGCTGCGGGCTCTCAGCGATCGGCGGCGAAAGGGCAGTGATGGTGCGGAGTGTGGGTGTCGAGGAGGAACTTCTCCTGGTGGACGGGGAGAGTGGTGAGCCACGCGCGCTGGCGACGGCCGTGCTGGCAGCCGCCTCACGTGAGGCCGGCGGCGAGGAGGAGGTGTTCGAGGCCGAACTCCACCGCCAGCAGCTGGAGTTCGCCACCCGGCCCCAGACCGACATGGGCGAACTGGCGGAGGAGATCGACCGCTGCCGGGCCGAGGCCGCCCGGCACGCAGAAGGGCTGGGCGCGACGGTCGCCGCGCTCGCCACCTCACCGCTCCCCGTCAGCCCCTCCATCGGCTTCGGCGAAAGGCACCGCTGGCTGGCGGAGCACTTCGGACTGACCACCCAGGAGCAGCTCACCTGCGGCTGCCACGTTCATGTGTCGGTCGAGTCCGACGAGGAGGGCGTGGCGGTCCTCGACCGGATCCGCCCCTGGCTGGCCGTACTGCTCGCGGTCAGCTCGAACTCGCCCTTCTGGCAGGGCCAGGACAGCAAATACAGCAGCTACCGCAGCCGGGTGTGGGGAAGGTGGCCGTCGGCGGGACCGGTCGAACCCTTCGGCTCGGCCGACCGCTACCACCAGCAGGTACGCGAGATGATCGGCACCGGGGCCCTGCTGGACGAGGGAATGATCTACTTCGACGCGCGGCTCTCCCACTCCTTTCCGACCGTCGAGGTCCGGGTCGCCGACGTCTGCCTGGACTCCTCCACCACTGTGCTCCTGGCCACGTTGGTCCGCGCCCTGGTGGAGACGGCCTCCCGGCAGTGGAAAGCGGGCGAACCGCCGCCCCGGCACCGGGTGGAGCTGCTCCGGCTCGCCTCCTGGCGCTCCGCGCGGTCGGGGCTGGAGGACCAGCTGATCCACCCCCTCACCATGGAGCCCGCCCCCGCCGAAGCCGTCCTGCGCGCCCTGTTCGAACACGTACGGAGCGCGCTGGAGGACAGCAACGACACCCTGGCCGCGCAGGAAGCGCTGGCCACACTCCTGAAGACCGGCAGCGGGGCACGGGTCCAGCGCGAACTCCTGGCTCGGACGGGTGATCTGCGCTCCATGGTCACCGCCTGCGCCCGACGCACCCTTGGGGAGAGGTGAGCGGCTGACCGCGACCAGGCGGGCCGATTCCGCCAACTGTCGGCACGCCTGGTAGCGCGGGTCTTACGATGGGTGACCCGCGTCTCTGGAGTTCGTATGGCCGCCGAGCACCACCCGGACCATTCGCCCAAGACCCCGCCCCCGCCGGAACGTCCTGTTGAGCCGCCGCGACCAACACCGGGAGAACCGGTGAAGGCACGCGGTCGGCTACGAATGAGCATGGCGAACCGGCGAGCGGCGAACTGGGGTCTGGAGTCCGCCCTTTGGGCCCCCTCGAAGGCCCGCGGCCATGTGGTTGACCAGCTCCACGCATGGGGATTTGGGGAAGCCGACGACACGGCCGGGAGCATCGCCGAACTGCTCGTGTCGACGGCCGTGCACGACGGCGGCCGGCGAGTCAGTCTGCACCTGGCCGACCAGGACCGTCAGGCACTGATCGTGGTGCTCTCACACCGGGCCGGCCTCGCGGTGGCCGATGAACAGATCCTGCCCGCCGTCGCCGCGCTCGGCGCGTCGAGCTGCGGCGCCGACACGGCGGAAGACGGCCGTCGGCTCTGGGCCGTACTCGACCTGTAGGACCGGGCCACCACCACCGCCCCGCCGCGCCGCGTCACACCGCGCTGCACCCGCCGTCCACCGGCATCGCCGCTCCCGTGACGAAGGAGGAGCGCTCGCTGCACAGCCACAGGGCGGCCTGGGCCACCTCGTCCGGGTCGGCCAGTCTCGGCTGGATCGCGCGCGTGGTCATCGCCTCCACCGAGGTCTTGTCGATCACCGGGGCGAGGAGGTCGGTGTCCGTGCTGCCCGCCACGAGCGCGTTCACGCGGATGCTGTCAGGGCCGTACTCGGCAGCCGCGGCGCGGGTCAGACCGATGACCGCGTGCTTCGCGGCCACGTACGGCGCGGCGGCGCCGGTCGCGAACAGGCCCGCCGTGCTCGACATGTTGACTATCGCTCCGCCGGAGCCGCCGCTGAGCATCGCGGGGACTTGCAGACGCAGACAGTTCCAGACTCCGCGAACGTTGACGTCCATGATCGCGTCATAGGCGGAGTCGTCGAGTTCGTGCAGGCGGTCCCCGAACGTCCCCCAGCCGGCGTTGTTGAACGCGGCGTCCAGACCGCCGAATTCCCGCACGGTCGTGTCGACGGCCCGCCGCACGTCCTCCGCCACGGTGACATCGGCCGTCACCGCCAGCGCCACACCGCCCGCGGCCCGGATCCCGTCGGCGACTTCCTCCAGCCGGTCGCCCCGGCGGGCCACCAGGGTCACCGCGGCGCCCTCGGCCGCGAAGAGCCGTGCCGCCGCGGCGCCGATCCCGCTCGACGCGCCGGTGACCATCGCTGTTCTGCCGTGCAACATCCCCCGTGTTGTCATGCACCTCACTCAACACCAAGCGGCGGCGCGGGCGGAAGGCGTCTCTTCCGCCCGCGGAGGCATCCACCCAAGCCGTCCCCGCACGTCGGGTGTCAGAGCGCGGAACTCTCCCTGTCGCCGCTCCACCGGATGCCGGATCCGGCCTCGGGGGTGGCCACCAGTGGCAGCATCAGCCGCCACATCTCCTCTATTCGCTCGGGCAAGTCCTGTCGGCGAGTGGCGAGTTGGGCATGCATCTGGGCTCCGGTGCACGCGTTCACTATCACTCGCGCCAGCGCGTCCACATCGATGCCGGGCAGCAACTCACCGTCGTCGCAGGCGCGTCGCAGGGCGACCGCGATCAACTCGCCCCACTGGTGGTACGAGTTCTCCTGCTCGTCGCTGACGAAGTACTCCTGGTCCATCACCAGCCGTGCGCCCGCCAGCAGAATCGGGTCGTCCAGCAGATTCTGGGCCCAGGTCAGCGTGGTGTCGACGGCGCTTTGCAGACCGGTCGAGTCCCCGGCGAGCTTGAGCTGAGCCGGCTGCTGCCGCACTATCTCCCGCGCCAGCTCCTCCTTCGACGGGAAGTGCCAGTACAGCGCGCCGAGGGTCACCCCGGCGTGTTTGGTGATCCGGTGCACGCTCGATCCCGCGAACCCGCGAGCCGCGAACACTTCCGCCGCCGCCCGGAGAAGAGCTGTGCGTGTACGCATCCCGCGATCCTGTGGCACTTCAGTATCACTCCGCCTCTTAAGAAACACTCGACAAGCATTTGGGGCGCTCTTTACCTTGTGCTCGACGGGGAACCCACGCCTTCGACCCAACAGTCCCAGCTCAACACCCGCCCCCGGATTCCGCTGCGCACAATGCTGTCCAAGAAAGAGGACGCACCATGGCAACGACCGCAGGATCCACCATCGAACCGCGCCCGACCAGCGCGGTCCTCTTGAAGTACACACGGAAGACCGTCCGGGAGGAGATGCTCCTGGAGGACTGGCGGCATCTCGCCGGAACTACCCACACCGTCAACTCGCGGTGGCCCGACACCCATTCCTTCTACACCTCCGGCCCGGATTCCTACAATCCTCTGATCTTCGCCGAGACCATCCGGCAAGCTCTGTCTCTGCTGTCCCACACGGCCCATGACATACCCCTCAGCCACCGGCTGAGCTGGGAGTACTTCCACACGTCCCTGGCGCCCGCGGCGCTGCGCGGTGACCCTGAGGGCGCCGCGGTGGAGTTGACCGTCACACACACCGAGCCCGTGCGCCGCCGTCTCGGGTCCACCCACCTCACGGCGCACATCGCGGCCACGCGCGACGGCGAGCCGCTGGGCGCGGCGAAGGTCCACTACACCGCCCACCCGCCGGCGATCTACGATCGGCTGCGCGGCACCTACGCGAACGCGCTGGAGGCGACGTCCCGTGCGCTGCCTCCCGGCGCGCCGCTGTCCCCGCCGACGACCGTCGGCTGCCTCCGCCCGGCGGACGTACTGCTCTCGCCCACCGAACTCACGCGCCGCTGGCGGTTACGGGCGGACACCTCTCACCCGGTTCTCTTCGACCACCCGCACGACCACATGCCCGGGATGGTGCTGCTGGGGGCCTCTGCCCAGGCCCTGCGCGGTCTCGTGGACTCCGGACCCGCCGTGATCACCGGGCTGGACGCCGGCTTCAAGCGCTACACCGAGCTGGACGAGCCCTGCTGGATCGAGGCGTCCCCACTGACCCGCGTACGGCCGGGGGTGGTGTCCACCGAAGTCTCCGCCCGGCAGCACGACCGCACGGTCTTCACCTGCCTGGTGAGCGCGCACGTCCCGCGGCAATGACGAGTGCGGCCGGTCACCACCACCGTGTGGTGGTGACCGGCCGAACGCACGCCCCTCAGCGCACCAGCGCCTCCAGCGCCGGGACCACGGCAGGCGGCGGGGTGAGCCGGGCGATCTCCGCGGCGAGGAGTCCGGCGCGCTCCCGGTATCGGGGCTGTCCCAGCAGTTCCGCACAGGCGTCCCGGACGACGTCGGCGGACGCGGCGGACCGTGCGATGTTCAGTGCGGCACCGAAGTCCGCGACGCGCTGGCCCAGTTCGAACGTGGCGTCCTCCTCGGGGAGGATCAGCTGCGGCAACGCGGCATCGAGCGAGGTCAGTGACGTCATGCCGCCCGCGTGGTGCACGATCGCGTCACAGGTCGGGGCCACCACGTCCAGGGGCGTCCATCCGACGTGCGCGCCGGGGAAGTCCGCACGCAGCGCGTCCGCCATCGAGTCGGGGACGGCGAGGACGAGTTCGACGTCCAGCGCGCCGACGGCCTCGGCCAGATAGCGCACGTACGCGAGGTGGTTCTCGGGTGTGGCCCGGCTCCCCGGAGTCACACAGACCCGTGGCCGCGGGCCGGCGGTGTACATCCACCGCTTCACCTCGCGCTGACCGCCTCCGGGGCGCCAGCGCATCAGCGTCGCGGGCGAGGCGTTCTGGGGGCGGAGGCTGGGCGGGTAGATCTCGATCGGCAGATCGGGGGCGGGGAACCCGTCCAGCCCGGCGTCCTTCAGCTCGACCCGCAGCTCTTCGGCGGCGCCCTCGTCGACCTCGCTCCACTCCCCCATGTCGACGGCCTGCCGTACGAAGGGGACGCCCAGCCGGGTGGCGAGGATCGGCGCCGCGTAGTCGAGCCTGCCGCCCACCACCAGGTCAGGACGCCAGTCGTCGGCCAGCTCGAAGAGCCGGTCGAGACTTGAGGCCGCGAGCCTCCCGTACCAGCCGCCCGCGAACAGCCGCTGTTCGCGGGCGCCTTGGGCGGGGAAGGTCAACGGACCGCCGAACCGGTCGTGTTCACCGAAGTGGTCTTCGGTGAAGGGGGAGACTCCGACTCCCGGCAGACCGACGGACGCGACGACCGGTGTCATGGTCTCGGTCGAGGTCATCAGGACCACGTGCCCGGCGTTCCTGGCGGATGTCGCCAGCGGAACGAGCCCGAATATGGAGGCCGGATTGCCTCGGGCGATGAACAGAATTCGCACGTCTTCTCCTCGTTCGGGCACCGCGGTCAGCCGGCCTTCGGAAATATCTCCATGATCTTGAAGGTGACGTCGTGCCCCACCAGTCGCCTGGTCGCGCTGTCGAGCGGCTTGAGGGTGGTGCCGGCCTGCTCGGCCACCTCACGCAGCCGGTCGCTGTCGCCGAGGGAGTTGAACGTGACGAGTGCCCTGCCGTTCGGCGTCAGCCATGAGTGCACCTCGCTCAGATAGCGGCCCAGCGCCCCGTAACCACGGTCGAATATGGCCCATTCGACGTCCCGGGTGAATTCGAATTCCTGTGGCGCCTCGATGACGCTGCAATTCCAGAAGACGGTGTCGAACCGTTCGCCCTCGTCGAGGCCGGAGAAGACGTCGCTGCGCAGCACTCTGACGCGGTCGCTCACGCCGTGCCGAACGGCGTTGCGGGCGGCGTTCTCCACCGCGGATTCCGTGATGTCCGTGGCGGTGACGTGCGCGCACCCGTGCCGCGCGGCCCACACCGCGGTGACGCCGGCGCCGCAGCCGATCTCCAGGAAGCGGCCGTTCCTCGGATACGGGATGGTCCCGGTGTACCACTCCGTGCCCGTACCGGGACGCGGGGCGTACGCGCCGGGCAGCAGCTCCCACTCCATGCCCAGCAGTTCGAACGTGGACGACTCCCCTGTCGTGCCCAGCTCGTCGGCGAGCCGGCGGCCGAGTCGGTAGCGCTCTTCCGCCACATCGATTTTCTCCACCTTGGACACCTCTCATGTGTCGTCGACGCTGTGACTCGGCCTTGTTCCGAAGACGGCTGAGCCTGTTGCCGGAGAGAAAATCTCTCAGCCAGAGGTGCCACTGTGACCTTCGCGTATCGGCCCGTCAAAGAGAAGCCGGGAGGCCGGCGCCAAATCCCTTACGCGGCGCCGCTTTCCGCAATTGGGAGAGCATCCCGCGGTTGATGCCGGGCAGTTCTGAGCCACCGCCCGTATCCGAATTCGGGCGGGTACGCGAAGAGGTCCGGCGGCCTTGTACGGCTGCCGGACCCCGGGTGACGCGGTGTCAGTACTTGGCGGACACGCCCTCCGTGTCTCCGGAGGACTCCACCCGGATCTGCCCGGTGGTCTTGTCCATGCCGCCGTCTCGGCCGCCGTCCCCCTTCCCGTCGCCGTCGCCCTCGCCGTCGCCTTCGTCCGACGGTGGTGCCTCCGGTGCGTCCTTGGTGGCGGGCAGCGCACGAAGGAACAGTCCCGCGAGCAGCGCCGCGCCGGCCAGGCCCACCGCGCTGAGCAGGGTGGCGGCCTGGAGTCCTCCGGCGAACGCGTTCTGCGCGGCCTCCCGCAGCGCTGACCCGACCCCCTCGGGCAGCCGCTCGGCCGCGGCCAGGGCACCACCCACGGTCTCCCGTGCCTGGTCCCGCGCCGCGGCGGCCACTCCGTCCGGCATGCTGTCGGAGAGCCCGCCCTGATAGGTCACCATGGAGACGGTGCCGAAGAACGCCATCCCGCCCGCCAGCCCCAACTCGGCGCCGCTCTGGGAGATTCCGGAGGCCAGGCCCGCCTGTTCGGTGGGGGCGGAGCCCACGATCGCGTCCGTTGTCAGCGCCAGCGTCGGCGTCACGCCCGTGTACAGAATCGTGAAGCTGACCACCGTCCAGGCCAGACTGCTCTGCCCCGCGGTCACGCTGATCATCGCCGCTCCCACGGCGGCCATGCCGAGCCCCGCACCGATCACGACGGCCGGCCGCACCCGGCGTACCAGCCTCGGCGCCAGCAGCGTCGCACCGATACCGAACAGCACCGACGGCACCGTCCACAGTCCGGCGGCCAACGGGGACAGACCGATCACCGCCTGCAAGTACTGCATCACCAGCAGCTGCGAGCCCGCCATCGCCGCGACCGCGAGGGTCTGCGTGGCCAGTCCCGCGCTGAACGCGGACCGCCGGAACAGCCCGAGATCCACCAGGGGGTTCTCGATCCGGCGCTGACGGCGCAGGAACAGCGCGCCCACCACCAGACCGCCCAGCAGGAACGCCCCGGCCTGCACCGACAGCCCCGAGGACGCCGCGTGCTTGGCGCCGTAGACGACGCCCAGCACGGCCGCCAGGGACAGCGCGGCACCGGCCACGTCGAATCGCCCGGTCGCCTTCTCCCGCTGCTCCGGGAGCAGTACGGGACCGGTGACCAGCAGGAGCACCATGACCGGCACACCGATCAGGAACACCGAGCCCCACCAGAAGTACTGGAGCAGTGCCCCGCCCACGAGCGGGCCGATGGCCTCACCCGCGGTGAAGCACGTCATCCAGACCGCGAAGGCGAACGTCCGCTGGCCCGAATCGCGGAACATGCCCGACAGCAGCGCCAGCGTCGACGGCATCACCGTGGATCCGGCGATCCCCAGCAAGGCGCGGGCCACGATCAGCAGTTCGGCCGTCGGGGCGAACGCGGCCACCGCGGAGGCGACAGCGAACGCCGCCGCGCCAAGGAGCAGCAGCCTGCGCCGGCCGATCCGGTCGCCCAGCGTGCCCATGGTCATCAGGAATCCCGCGACGAGGAATCCGTAGATGTCCAGGATCCACAGCAACTGGCCGCCGGTCGGCGCGAGATCGGCGCTGAGGCTGGGCGCCGCCAGGTGCAGCACCGTCAGATCCATCGACAGCACCATGGTCGGCAGGGCCAGCACTCCCAGGCCGATCCACTCCCGCCGTCCGGCCCGAGCCGGAGCCTCTCTGGACACGTCGCATTCCTCCTCCGACCTTCCGGTCGTCACATAGTCAAATGACGTACGTGAGCCCCGCGTCGCGCTGCGGGACGTCGCACAGCGCGCGCCCGCACGGGACCTCTCCCGGTCCGTGACGGGGCGTCACACACCGGTGACGCTAGACCTTCTCATCAATGTGAGAGTCAACTCGCGACGATGACGGGAGGGCCGCGCGTGCCGGCGTACGCACGCCGCGCGTGCCCGGGTTACGCGCACAGGTACGCGGCACCCGAAAGCGACGCGTCCACCGCGCAGGAGCCTCGGCGCGGGCCGCGTTCCGCACAAGGGGAAGTGCGGAACTCTTCAGCAACCTACGACCCGTTTGGCGAATTCCGCATTTCCCGGCCACCCTCCGGGCCGCGTTTGACGCTGCCATGACCCTCTGAAAGGTTGGCCGACAGCCGTTCGATCCAGCTCCCCGGGCCAGCTTTTCACGTAATTCCTTTCTCTCCACGGCAGACCCCCGAGAGGTGATCCACATATGCGTGTCCTGGTTACCGGAGGTGCCGGCTTCATCGGATCGCATTTCGTACGCGAGGTGCTGAACGACACCTATCCGGCGCTGACGGGTGCCCGGGTGACGGTGCTGGACAAGCTGACCTATGCGGGAAACCTCGCGAACCTGGCCCCTGTGGCCGACAGCCCACGCCATGAATTCGTCCTCGGGGACATCTGCGACGCCCCACTGGTCCACCGACTCGTGGGCGCGGCGGACCTGGTGGTGCATTTCGCCGCCGAGTCCCATGTGGACCGGTCGATCGACGCCTCCGGCGACTTCGTCAGGACCAACGTGCTGGGCACGGACACCCTGCTGACCGCCGCGGTCGCCGCGGGCTCCGTCCGGTTCGTCCATGTGTCGACGGACGAGGTGTACGGCTCCATCGACGAGGGGTCCTGGCCCGAGGACCATCCGCTGAGCCCCAATTCCCCCTACTCCGCCTCCAAGGCGTCGTCGGATCTGCTGGCACTGGCCTATCACCGCACGCACGGTGTCGATGTGCGGGTGACGCGGTGTTCCAACAACTACGGGCCCTATCAGCATCCCGAGAAAGCGATACCCCTCTTCACCACCAACCTGATGAGCGGCCTCGACATCCCCCTCTACGGGGACGGAAAGAACTCACGCGACTGGCTGTATGTGGACGACCACTGCCGTGCCGTCGCGCTGGCGGCGGAGAAGGGGCGCCCCGGTCAGATCTACAACATCGGCGGCGGCACCGAGATGACCAACTCCGAACTGGTCTCCCACATTCTCCGGCTGTCAGGAAAGGGATGGGACGCGGTCCAGCGGGTGACGGACCGCAAGGCTCACGACCGCCGCTATTCGGTCGACCCGCGCAAGGCCCTTACGGAACTCGGTTACGAGCCCCGGATCCCCTTCGAGGAGGGAATAGCCCGGACGGTTCGCTGGTACCACGACAATCCCGACTGGTGGCGGCCCCTGCGATTCTCCCGATCCGCGGCGCAGACGCCTTCGTGACATCCGCTTCAGGAGGAAGCATGGAAGATGCTCTGTCATACATCTCCCAGAAGCCCGCCGCCCAGCAGCCCTCATGGGAAGGAGCCGCCGAACTCGCCATGGCCCGGGAGCAGTTGGCCCGCCGGCCCCCGCTCGTCACGCCCGGTCAGATCCGCGATCTGCGGACGCAGCTCGCGAGTGTCGCGGACGACGGTGCCCGCGTGGTCCAGGCGGGCGACTGCGCCGAGGATCCCGCCGAGAGCACCCGGGCCCATGTGGTGCGCAAGGCCGCGCTGCTGGACCTGCTGGCGGGCACGCTCTCCCTGGCGACGCACCGCCCGGTGATCAGGGTCGGCCGGATGGCGGGACAGTACGGCAAGCCGCGCTCCAGCCCCGTGGAGTACGTCGACGGCGTGGAACTGCCCGTCTTCCGCGGCCATTTGGTGAACGGCCCGGAGCCCGATCCCCTCAGCCGAAGGGCCGACCCCCGGCGCCTGTTGACGGCCTTCCGGGCCGCGGGCAGCGTCATGGGCCACCTCGGCTGGCTCCCCGGGGCCCCGGGACCACGGGTCGGCGCCCCGGTCTGGACGAGCCACGAAGCCCTGGTCCTCGACTACGAGATCCCGCAGGTCCGCAGGGACGTCGACGGCCGGCACTATCTGTCGTCCACCCACTGGCCGTGGGTCGGCAAGAGAACCGCCCAACCCGACGGTGCCCACATCGATCTGCTGTCGGCCGTCGCGAACCCGGTCTCCGTGAAGATCGGCCCGGATCTCACCGCCGACGAGCTGCTCACCCTGTGCCGACGGCTCGATCCCCGACGCGAGCCCGGACGGCTCACGCTCATAGCCCGGATGGGCGCGGACCTCGCGCTGGACCGCCTTCCGCCCCTGGTGACCGCCGTCCGCTCGGCGGGCCACCCCGCCATCTGGCTCTGCGACCCCATGCACGGCAACACCGTCCCGGGCCCCGGCGGCCGGAAGACCCGCTACCTGTCGCACCTCACCCAGGAACTGACCGACTTTCAGAAGGCCCTCGCCTCCGCCGGCGGTGTCGCCGGCGGAGTGCACCTGGAGGCCACTCCCGACGACGTCGCCGAGTGCCTCAACGACACGTCGCGCGGCGAAGTCGTCGGGCACTACACGAGCCTGTGCGACCCGAGGCTCAACGCACGCCAGGCCGTCGAGGTCCTCGCCGCCTGGCGCGGATGAGGCCGACGCCCCCCAGGGCCTGTCAGAGGAGTGTCATGACCGGAATACCCCCCATCGCCCCCTACCCCCTCCCGGCCGCCGACGACCTCCCCGCCGGCCCCGCCCGGTGGACCGTGGACCCGGACCGGGCCGTCCTGCTGCTCCACGACATGCAGCGGTACTTCCTCCGCCCCTTCGACCGCTCGCGGGACCCGCTGCACGGACTCCTGCGCAACTGCGTGGCGTTGCGCGAGGCCTGCGTCGCCCGCGGCGTCCCCGTGGCCTACACCGCCCAGCCCGGCGGCATGGACAGGGAACAGCGCGGCCTGCTCCACGACGTGTGGGGGCCGGGCATGGAAGCCGCCCCGGAGCACCGCGAGATCGTGCCCGAGCTGGCGCCCGGACCGGGCGACCGGGTCTTCACCAAGTGGCGCTACAGCGCCTTTCACCGATCCTCGCTGCTGGAGTACCTGCTCTCGCACGGCCGCGACCAGCTCGTCATCGGCGGCGTCTACGGTCATGTCGGCGTACTCATGACCGCGGTCGACTCCTTCTCGCACGACATCGAGACGTTCCTGGCCGCCGACGCCATCGCCGACTTCGACCGGGGAAGCCACGACTTCGCCCTGCGGTACGCGGCGCGGCGCTGCGCCGTGGTGGTCGCCACGTCCGACGTACTGCGACGGCTCGGCTCCACCGGTGAGCCGCCGCGGCTGTCCGCGCCCCCGGAGACGGTCCGATGACGGGGCCGGCGGGACACGAAGTCCCGGGCCCTGGCGTCGAGTTGCTCCGGCGGATGATCTCGGGGGCCGTCGACGCCTTCGCGCTCCTGCACCGCCCCGGCACGGACCCCGACCGGCTGGAGCTGCTGACCGGCCCCGTCGAGACCCCGGGCAAGCTCGCCGACATCCCCCTCCCGGTCGCTCCGCGTCCCGGCTCCGCCGGACACGACGTGCTGGTGGTCATGCCGTACCGGCAGATCGCGGAGCGCGGTTTCGACCATGTGGACGACGGCGCCCCGCTGCTGGCGATGCCGGTCACCGAGCAGTCCTGGATCTCGCTCGCGGAGGCGTTCGCCCGGATCCCGGACACCCCGATCGCGCTGACCGACGCCGGCTTCGACATCGGCGACGAGGAGTACGCGCAGGTCGTGGACCGGATCAGGAAGAACGAGATCAACCGCGGGGAGGGCGCCAACTTCGTCATCAAGCGCTCCTACGTCGCCGACATCCCGGGCTACTCGACCGACAGGGCTCTCACGCTGTTCCGGCGGCTCCTCGCGCACGAGACGGGAGCGCACTGGACCTTCCTCGTGCACACCGGCGACCGCACGTTCGTCGGCTCCACCCCGGAGCGCCACGTGAGCATGCGGGGCGCGCGCGCCGTGATGAACCCCGTGAGCGGCACCTACCGGTATCCGCCCACGGGACCCAGCGTGCGGGGGGCCATGGAGTTCCTCTCCGACGACAAGGAGACCGACGAGCTCTACATGGTCGTCGACGAGGAGCTGAAGATGATGGCCCGGATCTGCGACCGGGACATCGCCCTCTCGGGCCCGCATCTCAAGGAGATGTCCCGGCTGGCGCACACCGAGTACCTCATCTCCGGCACCTGCCGCCTCGATCCCCGCGAGGTGCTGCGCGAGACGATGTTCGCGCCGACGGTCACCGGGAGCCCGCTGGAGAGCGCCTGCTCCGTGATCAGCCGTTACGAGCCGGGCGGACGCGGTTACTACAGCGGGGCCCTCGCCCTCGTCGGCCACGACGAGGACGGGGCGCCGACCCTGGACTCCGGGATCCTGATACGCACCGCCGACATCGACGCGGCGGGCCGTATGCGCATCGGCGTCGGGGCCACCCTCGTACGGCACTCCGTCCCCGCCTCGGAGGTCCTGGAGACCCGTTCGAAGGCCGCGGCGCTGCTCAGCGCGCTCGGCGGGGAGCAGACACGGCGGCAGCTCAGCGACGACCCCGGCGTCCGCCGGGCACTGGCCCGGCGGAACGAGGGCATCTCCCGGTTCTGGCTGGAGGGCGGCGACCGGTCGCGCGGGCCCGCCCTGGCCACCACCAGCGTCCTGGTCGTGGACGGGGAGGACACGTTCACGGCGATGCTCGCGCACCAACTGCGGTCGCTGCGCCTCACGGTGGACATCCGGAGATTCGACGAGCCCTACGACACCGCCGCGTACGACCTCGTCGTCATGGGTCCCGGTCCCGGTGACCCGTGCGATCCGGGGCACCCCAAGATCATGCGCATGCGGGGCGCGCTCCGACGACTGCTGGCGGAGCGGCGGCGGTTCCTCGCCGTCTGCCTCAGCCATCAGCTCCTCAGTCTCGAACTCGGGCTGCCGGTCGGCCCGCGCGACGTACCCAACCAGGGGCTGCGGAAGCCGATCGACCTGTTCGGGCACTCCGAGCACGTCGGCTTCTACAACTCCTTCGCCGCTCGCGCCGGCGACCCGGAGCTGGTGCTGCCGGGCCTCGGCCGGGTCGAGATCAGCCGGGACGCCACCACGGGCGAGGTGCACGCGCTGCGCGGCCCCGGCTTCGTGTCCATGCAGTTCCACCCCGAGTCGGTACTCACCGAGAACGGCGTCGGCATCCTCGAACGGGCGCTGCACGAGGCGTTGTCGGCCGACCTGCCACCCGGTATCGCACAGCCCAGGAACGACACGCCCACGGAGGTCTCCGCACTGTGAAAGGGATCATTCTCGCCGGCGGAAGCGGCACTCGGCTGCGGCCCCTCACCACGACGCTGTCCAAGCAGGTGCTGCCCGTCTACGACAAGCCCATGGTCTACTACCCGCTCTCGGTGCTGATGCTGGCCGGGATCAGGGACATTCTGATCATCTCCTCCCGGCAGCATCTGGCGCTGTTCCAGGAGCTGTTCGGCGACGGCGGCCGGCTGGGGCTGCACGTGGAGTACGCCGAGCAGGAGAAGCCCCGGGGTATCGCCGAGGCGTTCGTCATCGGCGAGGACCACATCGGCGACGACGATGTGGCACTCATCCTCGGTGACAACTTCTTCCACGGCCCCGGCTTCTCCCTGCTGCTCCAGAACCGGGTGGCCGACCTGCGGGGCTGCACCCTGTTCGGCTACCCGGTCACCGACCCCGGGCGGTACGGCGTGGGCGAGACGGACCCGTCGGGCCGTCTCGTCTCGCTCCAGGAGAAGCCGGAGCGGCCCCGCTCCAACCTCGCGGTCACCGGGCTCTACCTCTACGACAGCGAGGTGGTGGACATCGCGAAGGGCCTCTCGCCGTCGGGCCGGGGGGAGTTGGAGATCACCGACGTCAACAAGGCCTATCTGGAGCGGGGAAGGGCCCGGCTCCAGCGGCTGGGACGCGGCTTCGCGTGGATGGACATGGGCACCCACGAGTCGCTGCTCCAGTCCGGGCAGTACGTGCAGCTGCTGGAGCAGCGACAGGGCGAACGCATCGCCTGTATCGAGGAGATCGCGCTGCGCATGGGATTCATCACGGCGGACGAGTGCCACCGGCTGGGCCGCGAGAACGCCGGATCCGGCTACGGCGCGTATCTGGTGGAGATCGCCGTCCGGCACAGCGTCACGGCCGTCTCCTGAGCCGCCGTCTTCCAGAACTTCCCCCTGCCCGGCCCCCGTTCCGGCCGCCATCTGCCATCCGCCCGTCCGGACGGGACTTTCCGAACCGAGAGGACTATGAGTTCGCATCCGATCGCCCCAACGGCGGCCCCCTCCAGGGGCAGCGCCTCGGTGGCACGCCGGCTGTCCGAGTCGGCGTGCACGACCCCCGGCCTGGACGGCTTCCTGCGACGCCTGCACAGCGCCCGGCAGAGTCAGTACACCCTGACCGAGCGCGTTCCCCTCGACCGTCTCGACGGCTGGGAGTACGACCCGGGACAGGGCGCTCTCGTACATCACAGCGGTCGCTTCTTCAGCGTCGTCGGGCTGCGGGTGGAAGCGCCGGAGCAGCCGGAGCCCGCGTGGCACCAGCCCATCATCGACCAGCCGGAGGTGGGGCTCCTCGGTTTCCTGGCCAAGGAGTTCGACGGCGTTCTGCACTTCCTCACCCAGCTCAAGGCCGAACCGGGCAACCGCAACGGCATCCAGCTCTCCCCCACCGTGCAGGCCACCAGGAGCAACTACACGGGGGTGCACGGCGGCAGCCGGGTCCCGTATCTGGAGTTCTTCCAGGAGACCGGCCCCCACCGGGTGATCGCCGACGTGCGCCAGTCCGAGCAGGGCGACTGGTTTCTCCGTAAACGCAATCGCAACATGGTCGTCGAGACCACGCGGGACGTATCGGTCCGAGACGGCTTCGTCTGGCTGACGCTCGGTCAGCTGCACCAACTGCTCGGCGTGGACGACCTGGTGAACATGGACAGCCGCTCGGTACTCGGCTGCCTGCCCGTCCCCCACGGGCACCGGAGCCCGGCCGTGGACGACGGCACCTTCCGGGCCGCGCTGCTGCGGTCGTCGGCGCCCGACGCGCCCACCGCGCACTCCATGACCGACCTGCTCAGCTGGATCACCGACGCCAGGATCCGCTCCGGCCTGGTGGCGCGGCAGGTCCCGCTGGCCGGCCTGCCCGCGTGGCGGGAGACCGACGGGCGGATCAGCCATCACAGCGGTCGGTACTTCGACGTGATCGGCGTACGGGTCGAGGCGGTGGGCCGAGAGGTCGGCCGATGGTGCCAGCCGATGATCACCGCCCGCGCGGACGGGCTGCTGGCCTTCCTCGTCACCCGGGTCGACGGAGTGCTGCACGTCCTCATGCACATCCGCGCCGAACCCGGCCTGACCGATGTCGCCGAACTGGCGCCCACCGTCCAGTGCTTCCCCCACGACCACGCCCAACTGCCGCCCTCGGCTCAGCCGCCGTTCCTGGAGCGGGTACTGGGCGCCGCCCCGGACGCCGTCCGGTTCGACACGGTGCTGTCGGACGAGGGCGGGCGCTTCCACCACACGGGCAGCAGACACGTCGTGGTGGAGACCAAGTGGCTGCGCCCACCCGCCGACTACCGCTGGATGACGCTGCGCCAGCTCGGCGACCTCGTACAGCACAGCCACTACCTCAACATGCAGGCGCGGAGCCTCCTGGCCTGTCTGCGCTCCCTGGAGACAGAGCAGGACTCCCCTCCCGGAGGAACACGATGAACACACCCGCCGACGGCGCCCCGCTCCACACCACGCTGGGCCGTACCGCCCTGCGCGTCAGCCGGATCTGCCTGGGCACCGTGAACTTCGGCGGTCGCGTCGACGAGCCCGGCGCCCGGGACATCATGGACCACGCCTTCGACGCCGGCCTCAACTTCATCGACACCGCCAACATGTACGGCTGGCGTGAGTACAAGGGCTACACCGAGGAGGTCATCGGCCGCTGGTTCGCGGACCGTCCGGGCCGCCGGGACCGGGTGGTGCTCGCGACGAAGGTCGGCAACCCGATGAGCGAGCACCCCAACGAACAGGGGCTCTCCGCGCGCCACATCATCTCCGCCTGCGAGGCGTCGCTGCGCAGGCTCGATACCGACTGGATCGACCTCTACCAGATGCACCACGTCGACCGGTCGGCACGCTGGGAGGAGGTGTGGGAGGCCATGGAGACCCTCGTGCGGCAGGGCAAGGTCCGCTACGTCGGCTCGTCGAACTTCGCGGGCTGGGACGTGGCGTCGGCGCAGGAGGCGGCCGATCGGCGCCATTTCCTGGGGCTGGTCTCCGAGCAGTGCCTCTACAACCTCACGGTCCGCTATCCGGAGCTGGAGCTGCTGCCCGCGGCCCGTGCGTACGGTCTGGCCGTGCTGCCCTGGTCACCACTGCACGGCGGACTCCTCGGCGGCGTGCTGCGCAAGAGCGCCGAGGGACGCGCGGTCAAGTCGGCGCAGGGCCGGGCCGCGGCGGCGCTGGCCGGCATGCGCGGGACCATCGAGGCCTACGAACGGTTCTGCGCGGACGCCGGACGCGACCCGGCGCAGGTCGGTCTCGCCTGGGTGATGTCGCGCCCCGGGGTCACCTCCACCGTCATCGGGCCCCGGACGCCGGGCCACATCAAGGACGCGCTCGAAGCGCTGGACACGCCCCTGACCGAGGCCGAACTGGCGCGGCTGGACGAACTCTTCCCACCGGTGGGGCACGGAGGCAGCGCCCCCGACGCCTGGCTGACCTGACCGCACCACGCCTGCCCACCACCCGAAAGGACTCCATGACCGGCACCGAGCACACGGACCCGCGCATCCTCCCGCACGAGTCGGAGCAGGAACGTACCGCCCGGGAACGGCTGACCAAGCTCATGGTCGACACGCCCGTACCGCCCGAGTACCTCATCGACCACCTCGGTATCTACATGCGACGGCACCAGGTGGCCGACCTGCTGTCCATGGACGCCCTGTACCGCATGTGCCGGGACATCCCGGGCGAGATCATGGAGTTCGGGGTGCTGCACGGGCGCCACCTCGCCGCGCTCACCGCCCTGCGCGGCATCCACGAGCCGTACAACTCGACGCGCCGGATCATCGGCTTCGACACCTTCACCGGTTTCCCCGAGGTCGCGGACGTGGACCGGGTCAGCCCGAGCGCGGTCTCCGGCCGGTTCGCCACCGCCGACGGCTTCCCCGGCCACCTGCGCGAGGTGCTCGACTGCCACGAGAGTGTCGAACCGCTCGGGCACATCCGGCGGACCTTCGTCGTCGAGGGCGATGTGCGGGAGACCGTGCCCGCGCATCTGCGGAACAACCCGCAAACCGTCATCGCGCTCGCCTACTTCGACCTCGATCTGTACGAGCCGACCAGGGACGTACTCGAAGCGATCCGTCCCCGGCTGGCCCGGGGCGGCGTCGTCGCCTTCGACGAGTTCGCCCACCCCAAGTGGCCCGGGGAGACCGTCGCGCTCCAGGAGACCCTGGGCCTGGACACCACGGAGCTGCGCTGGCTCGACGTGCCGGGCCGTGACGCGCCGATCGCGTATCTGCGCTGGCAGGGCTGAACGGCGCGGACGACGACCACGAAGCAGGGCGGGCACGTCACCGTGCCCGCCCTGCCGCTTCGTTCCCGGAGACACCGAATCGCCGGATCAGCCGGCGGCCCGCTGTCCGTTCAGCGACGCCACCGTACGAGTCAGCCCCTCGGTCAGCGCGACCCGAGGACGCCATCCGGTGATCCGCCGGAACTTCGAGGCGTCCACCTCCACACTGTGGAAATCACCGCGCTCCGCGTACTGCGGCGGCGGCACCGAATCGACCGGGACGGCTTCCCCGCCCGTGTGCGCGGCCACCGCCGTGGAGATGCCGCCGAACAGCTCGCGCAACGACACGCTCAACCCACTGCCCACGACCCAGTGGCGACCACGCAGGCCGGTGGCGTGGTCAAGGCTCCCCACGAACGCCCGGGCCACGTCCTCGACATGGACCAGGTCACGCCGTACGGCCCCGTCATTCCACATCGTCAGCCCCTGACCCGACAGTGCCCGGCGCACCATCACCGAGACCACGCCCAGATCCCCGGCCGCCGACCCGGGTACGTGCCCGTACACCGTGGGAAGGCGCAGCGAGATCCCGTGCAGCACACCGTCGGCGTCGGCCTGTTTCAGCAACCGCTCCGCGGCGAGCTTCTGCCGGGGATACGGGGTTTCCGGCCGGTCCGGCTCGGAACCGTCGATCCGGGTGGTGGCGGCCAGCCCCGCCTGCATCGTCGTCCCGGCGAACACCACCACCGGCGGCGGGCCGTGCCTCGGCGCGTCACGAAGCGCGTCGGTGAGGGACCGCAAAGGGGCGAGGTTGACGCGTACGGCCTCGGGGTCGTCCTCGGCCGCGCGCCAGCCGGACGGCCCGGTGATATGAGCGACCAGATAGATGACCGCGTCGGCGTCCGCGACGGCCGACGCCATGGCCCCGGCCTCCGTCAGATCGGCGGTCAGATGCTCGTGCTCGGCGACGGCGGCCCGTGGAAGCACCACCCGGCGGCGTGCGACGGTCCTCAACCGTACGGCGCGGCCGGCGAGTTCACGGACGACGGCGGACCCGATGAAGCCGGAGGCGCCGAGCACCGCGACCAGTGGTGGCTGCCGCTGATCCATCAGAGCGTCCCCTCGTTCCGTACGCACGCGGCGTAGTCCGGGAGCATGCCGTTCGCGGCCTGGTCGGCCAGACGGGGCGCCGTGCGGTCCCGGTCCGACATGACCGGTTCGAGGTCGGCCGGTATGGGCAGCGCGAGATCGGGGTCCAGCGGGGAGACCGACAGCTCGTTCTCCGGGACGTAGGCGCCCGACATCGCGTAGGACATCAGGGTGTCGTCCTGGAGCGCCAGGAAGGCGTGCCCGATGCCGACGGGAAGATAGAGCGCGCGCTTGCTCTCCCCGTCCAGCCGTACGGACTCCCAACGGCCGAAGGTGGGGGATCCCTGTCTGAGGTCGACGACGAAGTCGAGCGCCGCGCCCCGCAGACAGCACACGTACTTGGCCATACCGGGCGGGTGGCGGGTAAAGTGGATGCCGCGCACGGTGCCGCGACTCGATGTGCTGTAACTGATCTGCGCCACCGGGAAGTCGGGACGGCCGGTCGCGCCGGAGAAGTCCGGCGCCGTGAACGGGGAGACGAAGTCGCCGCGCTCGTCCCGGTGGACGGGCGGACGGAACTCCACGGCCCCGTCCAGGTCCAGTTGCCGTGTCCGCATGGTCTGCTCCTGGTCCGAGGGAAGGATGACGAAGAGGGGGCACGGGCGAGCGGATCACACGTGGCCGCACAGCGTTCCGGAGTGCGGTGACCGCGCCGGGGGCTGGGTGACGCGCAGTACCGCGTGGGCGAACATCGCGAGGGTCATGTGCCGGTACCAGGCACGCCATTTCCGGACCGAGTAACGAGCGAGGCCGGCCTCCGCGCGCGCCGAGACGAAGTGCGAGCGCACGACGTGCCCTTGGGACGCGGCCGGGATCAGATCGCTGAGTCCGGTCCACGACGGGGCGTAGCACAGGTAGGAGCCGCCGCCGCCGCGCGCGAGGCGCCAGCGGACGAAGCCGTCCCGCGTGTCCTCCTTCGCCACCGGCGGCCCCGCGGAATTGCTCGCCAGCACATAGGGCATACGGCGGCGTTCCAGTGCCTCGCGGAATGATCCGCTGTCCCCGTAATACGGGGCGTCCGCGATCACCCAAGAGGCCGGTACGGACCGGTCGAGCGCCCGCTCCACCATGGCCAGGGCCGACAGCTCGCGCGAGTACAGCTGTTCCCGTCCGGGTATTCCGGCGCGCCTTCGGCCGACCGGGTTCTCCGACCAGCAAGGGGACAGCAGCAGTTCCCGGTCGATGGCAGCGGCATTCCCGGTCCTGTCCGCGTACAACAGGAACAGTCCGATCTGGTAGTTGTCCACCCGTCCGGACGACTCGCAGTACTGTCTGCCGACCCCCGCCGAAGTCTTCCCCTTCTTCACGAATCCGTCCTCGGCGAGGATGAGATACGAGTCGCGCATTCCGAAGTTCTCCACCACCAGGTCGCGCACGCGGTCGCGCACCGCGTCCTCGTCCCACTGCGCCGTGGTCAGCAGCCTGTTCCGGCCGTCCTCCCCTCCCCCCACGTGTCGCTCCCTGCCCGCCCGTTGTCCCGGAATCGCGAGGAGATCGCACAGGTAGTTGTAGGCGTGCGCGCGTGGCTCGGTGCGGATGAATTGATCTTCCAGACATTGGAAGAAATAGCTCAGCGGTCCTGGTCCGGGACTATGAACAGGAGTTTCCAGCATTTCGGTGAAATCCTCCGTGCGCCGGCGATTGTCCATACAGATGATGTCGCGTGCCCTCACATCATGCGCGACCCCGGGCCGCCTATCAACTGCCGCAGGACTGCGGGGAAAAGAAAAAGCGGAGTTCTCCCGGCCGGGAGAACTCCGCTTGAATTACACGGAAGTACCGCATCAATTATGCGGTCTTGCGTAACCTGTGATTGATCATTTCGGCGAAGTTCCGCCATTCCTCGGCACGTTGACGGGCCAGCTCGTCGACCCGGTCCAGGCAGTGCGGCGGCAGATTGTCCGCGATCTGCTGCCACTGCTGCGGCCCCAGCGGCGGCAGGGCGTCCAGCATCCGTATCAAAGTCCGACCGGTCTCCGAGAGCCGGAGTGAGGGATCCTTGCGCAGGGCGTACGCGGCGCCGGCGACGTCCCGGACACCCGGCCTCCGCAGCGCCCGTACCGAGGTCACCTCGGCCGGGGCGGCGCCGTCGCCCTGTTCGGCCGGCCGCGTGACGCCGCGCCGCGGTGCGACGGGCGCCTCCCCGCGCCGCAGCCGCGCCTGCACGTCGCGCGCGGTGGTGGTGGAGATACCCGCCGTCCGTGCCACCTGGCGCATCGAGATTCCGGGCTGCTCCCGGAAGAGCCGCGAGGCCACCTCACGGCCCGCCGTGGCATCGCTGGAGGAGGGGCGCCCGTCACGGCCCAGCCGGGTGTGCGACTGAGGAACTTCCTCACTCGCACACCGCTCTTGACGGATCCGGCCGACGGTCTTCGGCGACAGCGCCGTGATGGCGGCTATGCCCCGGTCGGACCACTGGGGGTGACTGTCGACGATGCGCGCGGCAGCCGCCTTGCGCTCCGCGAGTGTGAGGGGCAGGCCGTGCGCGTTGTTCGCCCGCACCGCCTGGACGAACAGCTCGGCCTCGGAACCGTCGTAGAGGCGCACCTCGATCGTGTCGTCCCCGCGCAGCCTGGCCGCCTGCACCCGATGCGCCCCGTCGATGACGCGCATGGTGCGACGGTGCACCGCGATGGGCGGGAGTCCCCCGCCGGACTCCGCCAGGGCCTTGGCGTGGCCGATGTCCACGCCCCCCAGCCGAGGCGAGTCGACCACCGCCAGATCGTCCAGCGGGACCCGCTCGGACACGGGAAGGCCCCCATCCCCACACTCCTTGGCTGTCGTCACCGAACGTCCTCCCCTGATGAACTCGACGGCGACCTCTCGGATGCTGCCCGAGGCAGCGGTCCAGGCACTGCGGCAGTCCGGAGCGTAACAAAACAATTGTTACGGAATCCAGGGTCCGCCCCCAACTCCCGTCCCAGCAGCGGTGTTTCAGCCCCGGCGAGGTCGTCGGCGGTGCCGCGAAAGGGCCGCCCGCCGCCCGGCCCGGCGCAACGCCGAGAGGCAGGGGTGAGAGCCAAGGGGTGAGAGCCAAGGGGTGAGAGGCGGCGGCGAGCACGGTGTCCGGATCCTCGGCCGCCTCCCGGTACGGGCGCCGCTACGACGCTTCCGCCACCGACGGGGCCGACGCGATGACCGCGTCCAACTTGTCGCGGGACTCGTGGAGTTCGTCGATCGCGCGGGTCATCCGGTCCCGTGCCTCATGCAGGTCGTCGAGCATCTCCGCGCAGGTGGGCACGAGATGGTCGCCGTCCTCCCGCATACAGGGAAGCACCCCGGCGATCAGGGACGTGCCCAGGCCGGCCGCCAACAGGGCGCGGATCTGCCGCACCGCGGCGACATCCCCCTCGCGGTACTCCCGGTAGCCGCTGGTGCGCCGCTGCGGATACAACAGCCCCTGCTCCTCGTAGTACCGCAGGAGCCGTTCGCTGACTCCCGTACGCCGGGAGAGCTCGCCGATCCGCACCCGCACCTCCACTGCCCGCCGGTCGCCTCACGCTCCTTCGAGCCTACCCATCCGGGCGGACACAACGGGCATCTTCTCCACGGGTCCACCCCATCGGTGTCCGAGAATCGCCCTGAGCCGGCGACGGAAGCCGACGGGAGCCGACGGGGCGTCAACGGCCCGGCGGAGCAAGGTCCTTCAGCATGTGCTCCTGGTGCCGGTGGCCGATCGTCTCGTAGCCGATCACCGTGACATAGGGGACGAGCATGACCACGAGCAGGCACACCGCGATGGCGACACCGGCCGTGGCCATGAGTACCGCCGCGGCCAGCAGCGCGAGGGTGAGGGAGACGAGCAGGAGGTGGAACGGGTCCGCCGTGGCGAGCAGCAGGATGTGCAGGAGATACACCATCAGCAGATAGAGACCGATGGGAAGGGCCAGGGACAGGACGACGGCGCCGTCGCCGAGCTTCGAGTGGTGTTCGAGATGCAGTCCGGCCACGTGCAGTCCCGCGCCGGCCCCGGCGATGGCGATGTACACGAGGATGTGGCCGTATCCGAAGAGGTACCCACGGCCACGGCGGCGGGCGAGGATGTCGCCGAAGGGGACGGCGAAGTACACCCACCACATCCCGAACGTCAGTCCGACACCGGCGACGACGATCGCGACGGCATTCGTACTCCATTCCGTTCCGTCCGCGCCGCCGAGGAGATCACCGGACGAGGCGACCGTGCCGACGACGCTCTCCCCCAGGGTGATGATGGCGAACAGGCCGTACCGCTCGGCGACATGGTGAGGATGCCAGGGCGTTCCCCCGGCGCCGCCCTGGGTGAGCAGTGGCAGCGCCAGTTCCAGGACGCCGAGCACGATGAAGGCGGCGAGTACGGCGGCGAGCGGCAGTGCCACGAAGCCGGCCACGATCCAGCCGGCCTGGGCGATCACCGTCCAGCGGATGTTGGCCATACCGACCGTGTGGAAGGACGGTGACTGCCGGGCCGCGCGCCACCATTGCAGCACGATCGCGATCCGCATCACGACGTAGCCGATCACCATCGCCCGCAGTTCGAGACGGCCGCCCTCCTCGACGGAGTGGAACATGGCCGGCAGGCCGAGCGCGAAGACGACGACACCGATCATCTGGAGCATCGTCAGGACACGGTCCAGCCAGTCGTCGGTGCCGAACGCGGACGCGAACCAGGTGAAGCTGATCCAGGCCACGCAGATCGCGAACATCGCGAGGACGAACGCGGTGATCGCGTGAGCCGTGTGTCCCTCGGCGAGCATCTCGGCGAACTGGGCCGCCGCGGTGCCGACGGCGACCACGAAGGTCAGGTCGAACAGCAGCTCCAGCGGTGAGGAGACCCGGCCGGGCTCTTCCGGATCGCGACCGGTCATCGGCACCAGGCGGTGCGCCAGCTTTCCCGTGATACTCATGCGCAGCATGATGCTGGTGCGGGCCCCGTTCGGAGCCGCACGGCACGGCCGGCCGCCGCGCGCCGAAAAATCCCCGGGACATGTCGCGGCCCTGCGGTACCGTCTCGCGGATGAGCGAGCGTACGACGCACACGGCGCACCGTGTCTGCCGATCCCGCCTGGCCCGGGGCCGAGTTGAGCCCGGGTCCGACATGCCGAGCCGCCGATGAGCGGCGACCTGGTGGTTGTCGGCGCCGGCATCGTGGGCGCCTCGGTGGCCTATCACGCCGCGCGGGCGGGCGCCGCTGTGACCCTCGTCGACGCAGGCCGGCCGGGCGCCGGTGTGACGGCGGGCTCGTTCGCCTGGATCGGGGCGTCCGGCGTACGTACCGGTCCGGCAGCCGCGCTGCGGGCGACCTCGACGGACGAGTACCACCGGCTTGAGACCGAGCTGCCCGGACTCCCGGTGACCTGGTCCGGCTCGCTGTCCTGGGGCACGACGGACGAGGCGCCGGAGGCGGGGCCCGGGCAGGAGATTGTCGACGCGGCCACCGCGGCGAGGCTCGAACCCGCCCTGCGGCAGCCTCCGGAGTGGGCCGTCTGGGCGGCCGGTGACGGCGCCGCCGATCCGGTGGGCGTGACCGAACACCTGGTCGCGGGTGCCCGCGCCCATGGCGCCCGCGTCCGTCCGGACGCCCAGGTCACGGCGGTCCGGCGGGACGCCTCGGGCCGGGTGACCGGGGTCGAGACGGCCGCGGGGCCAATCTCCGGTGACACCGTGGTCCTCGCGGCCGGGGTGGCCACGGCCGCGCTGGGCGCGCCGCTCGGCGTACGTGTCCCGGTCGACCCGTCACCGGCGACGCTCTTCCGCTTCAGCGCTCCGGCCGGTCTGGTCCGCACCGTGGTCAACAACCTGGACTTCGATCTCCGGCAGGTCGCCGCGGACCGGCTGATCGCCGCCGCGGACTCGCCCGAACTCACTCTCGCCGCCGTCCGGTCCACCTTCCACGGCGCCGCGAATGTCGAGCTGCTCGACTCCCGGATCAGCGCACGCCCCATGCCGGCCGACGGTGAGCCGATCGTCGGTCCGGTCACCGGGGTGCCCGGCCTGTACGTGGCGGTGCTGCACGCCGCGATCACACTCGGCCCGGCCGTGGGCCGCCTGATCGCACGGGAGTTGACCGACGGCACGGCCGAACCGCTGCTGGCGGGCTGCCGTCTCGACCGCTTCCGGGACGCGTCCGGAAAGTAGCGCCGCGCCATCCGTGGGGCGGGCGGCGCGGCGCGTGGTCCTTCAGGCGCCGGGGGTCCGGTGGTCCTCGGTGGTGTACGGGTTGGCGGCCGTGCCCTCGGTGTTGAGCAGCACGACCACCGACGACGCGTCGAGTCCCAGTGCCGTACGGCGTTCCTCACCGCCCGTACCGGCGAGCACCGCGCGCAGGCCGGCCAGCGACGCGGCGCCACAGGGACCCGAGGAGACACCGAGGGCGGCGAGATCGCCGGCCGCGCCCGCGCTGTCGACGTCGGCGACGGCCACCGCGCCGTCGAGTCCGCCGCGCAGGACGGGCCAGGCGATGCCGGACGGGGTGCCGCAGTTCAGCCCGGCCATGATGGTGTCACCGGTGCTGACGCCGACCCGTTCGCCGAGGCGCAGGCTTTCGAGGACGCACGCCGCGGTCTCCGGTTCCACCGACAGCAGCGCCGGAGCCCGCCCGGAGCGGCGACCGCGGTAGTGCGTGACGACGGCCTGGGCCAGTGAGCCCACCCCCACGGGGATGGCGACGAGATCGGGGCCCGGGGCGTGCCCTCCTTCCGTCAACTGCTCGTCGATCTCCGCGCAGAGGGTGGAGTAGCCCTCGACGATCCACCCCGGGATCCGCTCGTAGCCCTCCCACGCCGTGTCCTGGACGAGGACCGCGTCCGGCCCGGCAGCCGCCTCGGCCGCCAGGCGTACGGCCTCGTCGTACTCCCCCGCGACCTCCGTGACCGCCGCTCCCTCGGCGGCGATGGCGGCCACGGCCCCCGGATGCACGCCTCGCGGCACGAAGACATGGGCGCGCTGTCCGAGCAGTCGTGCCGTACGGGCCACGGCCCGGCCGTGGTTGCCGTCGGTGGCCGTCACCAGGGTGACCGGGCGCGCTCCCTCCCCGCTCGCGGCCCGTTCGGCGAGGACGCGGTGGACCGCCCAGGAGGCACCCAGCGCCTTGAACGCGGGCAGCCCGAGACGGGACGACTCGTCCTTGACGAAGACCCGGCCCACGCCCAACTCCTCCGCCAGTCGCGGGAGTTCGGTGAGCGGGGTGGGTGAGTAGCCGGGCAGCGCGGCGTGGAAGTCCCGCACCTCGGCGGGTGCGGGGGCACACCGCCAGGTACGGGCGCCGGGCCGTATCAAGTACGACGGCGTACGCGGGGAGGAGGAAGCGTTGTCAGTCACCCGGTCAGGGTCCGACGTTCACCCGCGATCGGTCCAGCGGCGCCGCCGCAGGGCCTACGGGCCTCAGCGGGTGGCCTGTTGGGGAATGCGCGCGTCGGCCCACCGTGAGAGGTCCGGTTCGGCGAGGGAGGAGACCCAGAGGTCGACCATCGCCGTGGTCCGCTCCCCGGGCCAGGGGCCGACGCCGAGGATGCGCATACCGGCCCGGGACGCCGCTTCGACGCCGCACAGCGAGTCCTCCACGGCGAGCGCGTCGGCCGGGTCCGCGCCGCAGCGGCGCGCGGCGGTCAGATAGACGTCGGGCTGCGGTTTGGGCCGGGTCTCGGCGTCGGGGACCACGATGTGGTCGAAGTAGTCGCGCAGCTCCGATGTGTCGAGGCAGGACTCGACGACCTCGCGCGGGCAGTTGCTCGCCACCGCCAGTGGGGCGAACGTGGCCGCCGACATGACCAGTTCACGGGCGCCGGGCATGGTCACCGGATTCTCGGCGACGAGTTCGAGGAAGATCCGGAGCAGACTGTCGGTCATCTCCGCGGCGAGGTCGGGGCGTCCGCTCTCCACGGCCATGAGCCGGCCGCATTCGGCGTAGTGCAGGCCCTTGGCGCGGTCCGCGAAACCCGGGGCCGCGGTCAGGCCGTACTCGCCGAGCGCGCTCTGTCTGGCGTCCTGCCAGTGCTTTTCGGTGTCCATGAGGGTGCCGTCGCAGTCGAAGACGATGGCCGACGGTGTCCAGGAGAGGACGCGTTCCGAGGTCATGCGATTGGTTTCCGTTCCGAAGTACCCGAGGACGGGGGAACGCCGAGCACCGTGCGCTCACGCACGGTCGCCGCGTTGATCGCCCGCTCCGGGGCGGGATCGGTTCCTGGTGGGCATGCGCGAAGAGGGAAGTCCCTCGGACTCAGCCAGGAACATAACGATCGCTACGTTATGTAGCTTCACGAAATGCGGTCAAGCAGGGACACATAGTGATGAAGGTGTGTCTACCGGTACTCAAGGGCGCCGAAGGCGACGTACCGGCCTCCCTGGAGGACACGAAAACCGCAGGTCCGGTGGTGCGGCACGCACAGCACTCGGGCCGCCGGCGCGAACTCGGCGAAGCTCACGGCTTTCAGCCGACCGGCGGTAGGGCGAAGGCGCCGGCCGTCGCTCGCCAGGGCACCGGCCTGCCGTGCCGCTTCCAGCAGGACCATGCCCGGCACATGGTCCGAGGGGTGGTCGAAGAAGAAGGGATGCCGCGGATCGGCCGGCCGCAGACGTATCGCACCGTCGTCGCCGACCGCGATCATCACATCGCGGGCGTGACCCGCCCCGATCCGCGCGAGGTCCGGCGGGACCCAGTGCCCGCCGGGTACGGGCGGCCGAGCCGCCGCTCCGGCACCTCGCAGGGCGGCGTACCGCGCCGGGCTCACGAAGCGCGCGCCGCCGCCCGCCCGGGCGAACACCCGGGCGCCGACGCGCAGGGAGACCTCCATCCGGAATCCGGTGACGATGCCGTCCGGCCCGGTGCGTATCGCGCTCACGGTGGCGCGGCAGCTGACATCGGTGGAGTTCGCGGTGGCGTGCGGTTCCAGTTCCGGATCGAGCCGGAAGAACAGGTCGGTGATCAGCAGCCGGAACCGGGGAGGCACCCCGTAGTAGGTCAGGGGCAGATAGATGCCGAGCTGCCGCATTGTCTCGACGAGGATCAGCGGGCTGTGCAGGGACGTGCCGTCCTGCGGGAATGTGGGATGCGACCGCGGCCAGGACGCCGCCGCGTCGAACACGTTCCGTTCAGGACTCGGACATACGTCGGTGAGCAGCACCTCGGCGACCGACGTACGGTGCACCAGCTCACGAGGGACCGTACGTGACCAGCTCAGCCGGGATTCACCGGTGAATACACCCGTTGCATTGTCCATGTAATCAGAAGAACTCATGCCTCATGGATTCGCACTCCCGCTTTATGATCATGGCGGCTTCATGGACTAGATTTCCCTGCGGTAAAACGACGGTGCGGCATCGGGGATGAATGTGCAGGGACGGGCAGAAGCAACACGACGTTCTCTTCTGGAGGCGGCTGCGCAATTGTTCGAGGAGCGCGGCTACGCGGGCACGAGTATCAGCGACATCAGCACGCTTTCCGGCCGCACCAGCGGCGCGATCTACTTCCACTACGCGGGCAAGGAGAAGCTCGCCCTCGCGGTGATGGAGGAACTGTTCGCGACCTGGCCCGCCCTGATCAGACGCCATCGCGAGACGGACATCCCCGCACTGGAGAAACTTGTCGCACTGAGTTTCTCGGTCGCCCGCGCGTTCCGGGACGACGTCGTCGTACGAGGCGGCTCACGGCTCTGGGCCGAACGCAAGTCCGTGGACGCCTCCCTGCCCTCCCCGTTCGAGGGCTGGATCCGAACGGTGGTCGCCCTGTTGGAGGATGCCCGTCGTGAAGGCGCGCTCGCCCCTTCCGTGATCCCCCAGAAGGCCGGGAACGCCGTCGTGTACGCGTTCTTCGGGCTGCACACCGTCTCCGACGCGCTGGACGGACGAGAGCACATCGAGGAGAGACTCCACGACCTGTGGCTCCTGCTACTGCCCGCCCTCCAGGCGGACCCCCGGGCCGCCTCGCTGCTCGACCGGGCGGCGCCGACGAGCCGGGGAGCGCGGTCGCACCAACCACCATGCGCGGAAAGCGCGTTGGGGTCGCCTACTTGATCAGGGCGTTCGCGATGATGATCACCACGCCGATCAACATGTCCATGGCTCCCGCCCGGCACGAGGACGGCCATCCGTGCCCGGCGGTACGGGCGGTCCAGACGCCCCAGCCGA
This sequence comes from Streptomyces sp. NPDC006643, assembly GCF_042870175.1. Taxonomy (NCBI): domain Bacteria; kingdom Bacillati; phylum Actinomycetota; class Actinomycetes; order Kitasatosporales; family Streptomycetaceae; genus Streptomyces; species Streptomyces sp. NPDC006643. Next base: position 44,081 of record NZ_JBIAHA010000029.1, read on the forward strand.
ACAGGGCGGCTGTGTTGAACACCAGGGCCGCGTCCACAGCGGCGGCTTCCGGCCACCACCCGGCCACCGCGGTCAGCAGCAGCACCACCGTGGGCAGCACGGCCGCGACCAGGGGCCACTCCGCGAGCACCAACCGCAGTCTGGTCCCGGTGGCCGCCCCGTCGACGGACGCCCGCCGGGCGATGACGTGCGCGTATCCATGGGCGGCGGCGGACGCCAGCGCGGTGAGCAGTACCCACAGCACGTCCGGACCGGGATCGGCCTTCTCACCCGTCGCGTCCAGCGCCGCCGCCAGGGCGCTGGCCAGCACCAGGCCGTAGATACCGCTGAACAGCGACTGCTCGGGCATCGCATCGCCTCGGTACGGGGAAGGGGGTCGGGTCCGCACATACTCACCGGCGTGACGTCGCGGAACAGGACGCCACGCGCAACGGAAGATCACTCGTGTCGGGAGCCGCGATTTCTCGTTGTTGGAATGCGGGCCGGGTCTGTCCGGCCGTGCCGAAGTGATCGCCACGGGCACCGGAACACGGTCCCGGGTGACGAAGGAGGAGCGCGATGAACGTGGAAACGCGGCGTGTGGGTGCGCGGGCGGCGGTACTGGGCGCGGTGGCCGGGGTGGCACTGCTGCCGGCCGGTGCCGCTCACGCCAATGTGGTCGGGATCGGGAACGCGGTGTTCGGCAACGCCTGCGTGAGCCAGGGCGGTGCTCAGGCCGCGGGATCCACGGTCGCCGGGAGCGGACTCGCGAACGGCAACCAGGCGGGCCTGCCGCTGGATCTGCGGCGTAACCAGTGCGGCAACAGCGGCATCATCTGCACGGTCCTGATCCGCGCCCTCTACTGAACGGGACGGTGAGCGCGAGATGACCGGGCGAACAGCCGTGATCGGGACACCGGTGGCGGACCGGGCCGTGGAGGCGTTGCTGTCCCTGAACGGGCAGGTGCTGCCTCTGCTGCGCCAGTGGGTCGGCTCGGATCCGGGCTGCGGTGTCGCGCGGGCGCTGCTCGCGCTGGCGACCGGTGACCGGTGGGACGACGCCGTACTGAAGGAGCAATTGTCGATCGCGCACCGGGACGCGCTGGCCGCCGGTGAGCGGGAGGCGAGTCTGGTCTACGGGGTCTTCCTCCACACCCATCGGCAGTACCGGCTGACGGCCGATCATCTGGTGGGGCACTTCGACCGGTGGCCCGCCGATGAACTGGCCGGGCTCATGCTGGGCGCGTTCTCCTCCTGCGAGGACGACGGCTACCGGGCGCGCGGCGACGCGCTGATGGAGCGGCAGGCGGCGGTGGCCGGACCGGACAGCTGGCCGTGGATGAGCTGGCTGGCCTCGACCCGGGCGGAGCAGGGCCGGTCACGGGAGGCGTACGAACTGGCCGAGCGTGTACTGGACCTGTATCCCCGCTCGGGAGTGGCCGCGCACGCCCTCGCGCACGCCGATCACGAGTTGGGGACCGGACGCGCCGGCGCCGACTTCCTGGACGAGTGGCTCCGGGCGGATCCGCAGGCGGCGCAGTCACGGCACCTGAACTGGCATGCCGCCCTCCAGTCCCTCGCCTGCGGCGACTTCCCGGACGCGCGCCGACGGGCGGACACCGCGCTGGCGCGTACGGATGTCGGCATGCGGGCCGCGACGAACTGGCGGCTGCTGCTGATCGGGCAGTCGCCGGCCGGCCTCAGCGAACCGGACCAGGTACGGGAGCTGCTTGCCGCACCCGGCGGCATGGCGGAGATCTTCCACACCTTCAACCTCGCCCTGGCGCTCGCCGTGGAGGCCGCCACCGACGACCTGCGCATCCTGGCAGGCCGGGCCGCCGCCGATGAACGACCCGACTTCCGCGATGTCCTGGCCCCTGTGGTGCGGGCGTTGGCGGAGATCACCGCGGGCCGCCCGCGCGTCGCGGCGGACCTGCTGACCGAACTGGGTGAGAAGGCGGAGCGGATCGGCGGAGTGCGGGTCGAGCGCGAGATCATCCAGGACACCCTTGCCCGCGCCCTCATGGACGCCGGCGAACACGAGCGCGCGGCCGGGCTGTTGCACCACCGCACCACCACCCGCCGGCATCACGCCTACGAAGATCTCCTCCTCACCGCCCGAATGCCGTGAGATTTCCAGGTGTTCGGGAATAGGCGTTCGGGGATAGACGTTCGAGGATCGGCGTCATTGAATCCCGATAGGCACTCAACTACCCTTATCTGTATGGCGAATCAGATTGCTGCCGGGACCGGACCCGAACTTCTCGCCTATGTGCGGGAGTTCTCGCTCCGGGAGGACGACATTCTGCGCGAGCTGCGCCGGACGACGGCGGATCTGCCCGGTGGGGAGGCCATGCAAGTCATGGCCGAGGAGGGGCAGTTCCTCGCTTTTCTGGTCGCCGTGACGGGGGTGACCGATGTGCTGGAGATCGGTACCTTCACCGGTTACAGCACTCTGTGCATGGCTCGTGCTCTGCCGCCGGGCGGGAAACTCATCACCTGTGACGTAACTGACCGTTGGCCCGAGATCGCCGCCGATTACTGGCGGCGGGCGGGTGTTTCCGAGCGGATCGAGGTGCGGGTCGGCCACGCGGTCGAGACGCTTGAGGAAATGCTCGCGGACGGTTGTTCGGACCGGTTCGGGCTCGTATTCATCGACGCCGACAAGGCGAATTATCCGCGGTATTACGAGCTGGCTCTTCGGCTCGTACGGCCGGGTGGTCTCGTGGTGGTCGACAACACCCTGTTCTTCGGACGGGTCGTGGATCCCGCCGCCGACGACGCCGACACCGCCGGTGTGCGTGAGGTCAATGCCAGGATCCGGGACGACCGGCGGGTCGACGTGTCCATGCTTCCGATGGCCGACGGGATCACTCTGGTCCGCCGGCGGTGAGATCCGGCGCGCCGAGATCGGGTGAGCTGAGATCGGGTGAGCTGAGATCCGGCGCGACGAGGCGGGCCGTCGTGGGGGCGTCCCGGCGGGTGGCGAGCAGATGCAGCAGCTGGACGTCGGCGTCGGGCGCCGACGGGACGATTCCCCGGCAGTCGCAGGGCTGTTCGTCGAAGCCGGCGAAGCGGTAGGCGATCTCCATCATCCGGTTGCGGTCGGTGGGGCGGAAGTCCGCCAGTAGATGGACACCGGCGCGGGCGGCCTGGTCGGTCAGCCAGTTGAGGATCATCGTGCCGGTGCCGAAGGCCACCACACGGCACGAGGTGGCGAGCAGCTTGAGATGCCACGCCCTCCGGTGCTTCTCCACCAGCAGCACGCCCACGGCACCGTGCGATCCGAAACGGTCGGTGAGCGTGGTGACCAGGACCTCGTGGCCGGGGTCGGCGATGAGCGCGCGCAGCGCCTCGTCCGGGTAGTGCACCCCGGTCGCGTTCATCTGGCTGGTGCGCAGGGTCAGTTCCTCGACCCGTGTCAGGTCCTCCTCCGTGGCCCGCCCGATGCCCAGCACCATGTCCAGCGAGCGCAGGAAGTCCTCGTCCGAGCCGGTGAACCGGGTCTGTTCGTCCGTACGCCGGAAGCCCGCCTGGTACATCGTGCGGCGCCGGCGGGAGTCGACGGTCACCGACCTCGGGCTGAACTCGGGCAGGCCGAGCAGCGTCGTGGCGTCCGCCGCCGGATAGCAGCGCACGTCCGGCAGATGGTGGGCGACCTCGGCCCGTTCGGCCGGCTGGTCGTCGATGAAGGCGAGGGTGCCGGGCGCGAAGTTCAGCTGCTCGGAGATCCGGCGTACGGCGTCCGACTTGCGCCCCCAGCCGATCTGCGGCACGACGAAGTAGTCGGCGACGCCCAGGGCCTCCAGCCGGGCCCAGGCCAGGGCGTGGTCGTTGCGGCTGGACACCGACTGGAGGACGCCCCGGGTGTCCAGACCGACGATCACCTCGCGGATCGCCTCGGACAGGACGACCTTCTCGTCCTCCAGCAACGTGCCCTGCCAGAGTGTGTTGTCGAGGTCCCAGACCAGGCACTTCACAAGGGTGACGCCGCTCATGGCCGGCTCAGCGCGTGGTCGGCGAGGATCAGTTGGCACACCTCGTTGCTGCCTTCGATGATCTCCATGAGCTTCGCGTCGCGGTACGCCCGCGCGACGGCGTGGCCGTCCTGCGCGCCGGCCGACGCGAGCACCTGGACCGCCGCGGCGGCGCCCCTGGCCGCCTGGCCGGCGCTGACGTACTTCGCCAGCACGATCGCGGTGCCCAGATCGGCGGCGTTCTCGTCCCAGCTTCGGCTGGCGTGCTCACAGACCCGGGTGGCGATCTGCTCGGCGGTCCAGAGATCGGCCAGATGCCGGGCGACGAGTTGGTGACGCCCCAGCGGCCGGCCGAACTGGTGCCGGGAGCCCGCGTGTTCGACGGCCGCGGCGACACAGGCACGCAGGATTCCGACGCACCCCCAGGCGACCGAGATACGGCCGTAGGCCAGGGCCGTCGTCACGAGCAGCGACAGCGGCTGCCGCCCGCCGCCGAGCAGACCGCTCAGCGGCAGCCGCACCTCCTCCAGCCACAGGTCCGCGTGCCCGGCCGCGCGGCAGCCCAGTGGATCGGTCACCCGGCGCAGCCGGACCCCGGGGGCGGTCCGTGGGACGACGACCACAGCGCCGTCCTCGCCCATCCGTGCGACGACCAGGAAGAGATCGGCGTACTCGGCGGCGGTCACCCATTTCTTGCGGCCGGTGAGCACCAGGGTGTCCCCGTCGACGGTGACGGTGGTTCCGATGGCCGACAGGTCGCTGCCCGCCTGCGGTTCGCTGAAGGCCACCGCCGCCGTCTCCCCCGCCGCCAGCCGGGGCAGCAGTTCCGCCGACTGGGCCCGGTCACCGAGCCGTTCGACGGTCCACGCGGCCATGCCCGCCGAGGTCATGACGCTCCGCAGCGAGCTGCACAGACTGCCGACATGGGCGGTGAACTCGCCGCTGTCCACGCTGTTCCACCCCGGTCCGCCGTACGCCGCCGGGATCTGGGCCGTGAGGTGGCCGGCCGCGGCGAACCCCCGCACCACGTCGTCGGGCAGCCGGCCCGCGCGGTCCCAGCCGGCGGCCCGGTCGCCGACGAGCGCGGTGGCCGCCGCGACGGCTTCACGCACCGGAGCCACCGGCGGCCGGCTGTTGGAGCCGCTCGACCAGCGCGGTCATCCGGAGCACGGTGCGGAAGTTGTCCATCCGCAGATCGGCGCCGCGCACGGCGATGCCGTACGACCGCTCCAGGTGCACCACCAGTTCCATGGCGAAGAGGGAGGAGAGTCCCCCGGAGCCGAAGACGTCCGCGTCGGTCGCCCAGGTCCGGCCCGTACGTGTCGCCAGGAACCGCAGCAGATCCGCCTGGACGGTGTCGGATGACGTGGTCATGCGTGTTCTCCCTCGCAGTCGGACTCGTGCCCGTGCTCGTGCCCGTACTCGTACTCGTGCCCGTACTCGTAGAAGCCGCGCCCGCTCTTGCGGCCGAGCCGGCCGGCCTCCACCAGCTCCAGCAGCAGATCGCAGGGGCGGCAGCCCTCGTCGCCGGTCCTGCTGTGGAGCACCCACAGCGAGTCGACCAGGTTGTCCAGCCCGATGAGGTCGGCGGTCCGCAGTGGACCCGTCGGATGGCCGAGGCAGCCCTGCATCAGCAGATCGACCGACTCGGCGCTCGCGGTGCCCGCCGCGACCACCCGTACCGCGTCGTTGATCATGGGATGCAGGAGCCGGCTGGTGACGAAGCCGGGCGCGTCGTCGACCACGATCGACTCCCGGCGCAGCGCGCCGAGCAGCGCCCGCAGCGCGGCCAGGGTGGCGTCGCCGGTGTGGGTGCCCCGGATGACCTCGACGGTCCGGATCAGATAGGGCGGGTTCATGAAGTGGGTGCCGATCAGATCGGCCGGCCGTGCCAGCGCCCCCGCCAGTTCGTCGATGGGGATCGCGGAGGTGTTGGAGACGATCGGGGTGCCCGGCGCGACCAGTGAGCAGACGTCCGCGAGGACCTTCGCCTTGGCGTCGGGGTCCTCGGTGACCGCCTCGATCACCGCGGTGGGGGGCGGGTCGCCGGCCGTCACCAGATCGGCGAGGGACTGGCCGGTGACCAGGGCGCCGGGGCCGGTCCCGTCCGGCAGCGCGCCCATCAGCCGTGCCATGCGCACCTGTTGGGCGATCCGGGCCGGGGCCTCGTCCAGCCGGCGCCGGTCCAGGTCGATCAGCGACACCGCGACCCCGTGCCCGACCGCCAGTGCGGCGATGCCCGACCCCATCACCCCCGCGCCGAGCACAGCGAGCCGCTGTCCGCCGCCGGGCGTACCGTTCTGCGCTGTCATGTCGCCCTCCCTGTCGGTCCCGGCCCTCACTCCTCCGAACCGCGCGCCTCGGTCCGCGCGGGTCTCGACACGACGCCGCCCGTCGGTTCCGTGTAGAACTGCTGCGCCCACTGCCGGTAGCGGCCGATGGGACCGTCGCCCCTGGCGAGCTTCGGGTGCTCGACATGCTCCTGGTGGTGCCACATCAGCAGGTCCGCGCCGGTGTCGACGCTCGCGACCCGTTGCAGGACGGTGCTGAGCAGCCGGGCCGCGGGCATCGCCGCCGCGCGCCCGACCCTCGCCGGTACGCCGGGGATGCCGGTCAGCTCCAGCTTCGTGCCGAACCGGAGCTGGATACGCCCGAGGCTGGTCGGGGTCGCGTGGAGCATCACGTACAGATTTCCCGCGCCCCGGGGCAGGATCGTGCGCGCCGCGATGGTGGCCAGTCCGATGACGGTCAGGGTGTACGACTGGCGGGATCCGCGCATGACGGTGCCCCGGGCGGTCGCGGTGACGGTGCTGACCGGTTCCCCCGACACCGGCGGGCCGTCGATGAGGAGATCCTTCAGACCGTGCAGCGCCGGCAGATGACCCCAGTCGAAGGCGTTCTCGATGACGTCCTGCGGGTGTCCGGCGATGTCGAAGGTGTCGTGGCTGAACGGCTGCCGGTCGTCCAGGGGCAGGGCCGGGACCTCCCACTGCGGGGGCAGGCCGAGGGCGTGCCACCACACGTAGATCCCGCCGTTGGCCTCGCACACCGCGTACTGCGTGAGGGAGGCCTTGGGCGGTGGCTTGTCGTAGCCGGTACGTACGCAGACACCGGCCGGGTCGAAGGCGAACCGGTGGAAGGGGCAGACGATCTCCTCCCCCTCGACCGAGCCGCCGACCCCGAGGTGCGCGCCGAGGTGCGGGCACTGCGGCCGGACGGCCCGCAGGACACCCTTGGCCGTCCGGTAGAGGACGACCTCCCCGCCCGCGAGCGGTCTGGTGATGACGGATCCGCTGCGCAGTTCGTCGTTGAAGGCCAGACAGAACCACCCGTTCGGATACGGGCGGGAGGGGGCGTGCAGGGCGTCGGCCGGGGTCGCGCCGAGCAGATCGGCCTTGCGGGAGGCGAGAAGCCCCTTCACGAGCGGTTTCAGATGAGGCTTCACGGCATCACTCCTGGTGCGTCACCGGGCAGGTGGCCGCGCCCGGCTGCGTGGATGACTGGGTGTCCGCGGTCCGGGGTGCCTTGGCGCGGAGCGCGTCGGCGCCGGCCGTGCGGCGTTCGCTGAGGCGCAGGGTCAGCCCGCGTGAACTCAGGCTGGTCTCGACCTTGGGCTTGAACGGCTCGTCGCCCACGGGGGTCAGCTCCCAGCGGGCGACGATCGCGGTGAGGGCGAGGATCGACTCGGCGAGGGCGAACTGGTCCCCGATGCACTTGCGCGCGCCGGCGCCGAACGGGATGTAGGTGTTCCGGTCGGGAGAGGCGCCGATCCAGCGGTCCGGGTCGAACCGGTCGGGCTCGGTGTAGAGGTCGGGCCGGCGGTGCAGGAGGTACGGGCTGAGGACGATGGTGCTGCCGCCCTTGAGCTGTACGCCGCCGAGTTCGGTGTCCTGTCTGACGGCGCGCGTCATCATCCAGGCGGGCGGATACAGCCGCAGCGTCTCGGTCACGACCCGGGAGGCCAGGTCGAGCGAGGGCAGGTGCGACGCCTCCAGCCGTCCCGCCGCCAGGACGTCGTCCGTCTCGGTCTGGAGCCGGCGCTGGACGTCGGGGTTGGTGGCGAGCAGATGCATCGCCCAGGCCAGGGTGATGGCCGTGGTCTCCATCCCGCCGAGGAAGAACGTCAGTGCCTCGTCGGCGAGTTCGCCGTCGTTGAGCTGTTTCTGGCCGCCCTCGCTCTCCTCGTCGACGGCCGCGACGAGCGCGGAGAGCAGGTCGGCCCGGTCGGTCGGGTCGGCCCGCCGTTCGGCGACGATCTCCGCGATGGTGGCCGACAGCCGGCTGCGGGCCTCGTCGTACCGCCGCTTCTGCCGCGTCGGCAGCTTGCGCAGCAGGGCGGGGGTCATCATCCGGCGGAAGAACGCGCTGACGACGGTGGAGGTGTCGGTCAGGGACTGGCGCATGGTCTCCGCCGGGAGCGCGCCGCTGAACATCGTCTCCATGGTGGCGCGCGTCGTCAGCGTCATCATCTCCTGGGTGATGTCGATGACGTCGCCGTGCTGCCAGGACGCCGCCTTGAGCTGGGCGGCGCGAGCGAACACCGCCCCGTACCCGACGAGCCGGGTGGGGTGGAACGACGGCTGGCACAGCCGCCGTTGGCGCCGGTGCAGGGGGTACGCGCAGGTGGACAGGCCGTCGCCGATGACCTCGCTGATCCGGTCGTAGATCGGGCCGCCCTTGTCGAAGACGCGGTCGTTCAGGAACACCTGCCGGGTCAGGGCGGGGTCGCAGATCATCACGGCGGTGCTCGGGCCGAGCCGTACGCGGACCATTTTCCGGTACTCGGACAGGGACATGATGAACGCCAGCGGATCGCGCAGCAGCGGCAGCGCGTGGCCCAGCAGGGGCAGGGCACGCGGCGCCAGCGGAAGGGAGGCGGTGGTCGCCGTACTCGTTTCTGTCATGGACGACTTCCTTCTGTGTGGGGGTGACCGGCGGATGGCGCGACGGCGGCGCGGGCGCGGCCGACGGGATCGCGGGTGATCTCGAAGAGTGCGGTGGTCCAGCGGAAGCCGACGCCGAAACTCACGACGAGGACGTGCTGTCCCGCCCGTACCGCCTCGGAGCGGAACGTCCGGTCGAGGGCGAGCAGCACGTCGGAGGGGCCCGCGTGGCCGAGGTGCCGTCCGTAGGTCCAGCTGGTGTCGTCGGCGCGCAGGCCCAGCCGTGAGCCGGTCAGCAGCAGGTCGAGCACGACCGATCCGATCGCGATGGGCACCACGTGCGCGATGTCGGCCGGTTGCACGGCGGCCTCGTCGAGGACGGTCCCGATGCAGCGGTGGGTGGCCCGGCGCAGTACGTCGATGTGCGGCATGAACCCGGTCTCCTCGACGGGGAACCGCCGGGCGGCGCCGGTGTATCCCTCCCTGGCCCGGGTCTGTCCCTCCAGCTGCGGTTCGGTGACGTGGGCGGTGGCCACCAGGCGGGCGAAGCCCGTCCCCCGGGTGAGTACGGCGGCGGCGCCGGCGTCACCGGCGACATAGCCCAACTCCCTTGAATAGCCCCACCGTTCCTCGGGGAACCGGACCCCGGTGGTGACCAGCGCGGCTTTCGCGGCCGGGCGGGCGGTGAGGTGTTCGGCCGCCGTGACGAGCGCGACACCGCCGCCGTCACTGGCGGCGCCGACCTCGATCCCGGCGGTGTCCTTGCCGCCGAGCACCCGCAACAGGTAGGCGGCGGGCGTGTAGTGGTCCCCGTCCTGGAAACCGGCGTGCACGAGCAGGCTCAGGTCGGCACTGGCGACGTCCGCGTGCCGCAGCGCCTTGAGGCCGGCCCGTGCCGCCATCTGGGTCGCCGTGTTGTCCGTCGAGACGGCGGCCGAGGTGAATCCGTTGAGCGCCAGCGAGGACGGCTGCCCGTTGCCCGGTCCGCCGCTCGGCGCGTGCTCGGGTCTGATGGGGGGTACCCACGCGCCGGTCCCGGCGATCGTGATGTCCTGCCACAACACTGCTGTCTCCTTGGCTGTCACGTAACGGGCGACTGGGGAACGCGGGGACGTGGCCGGATCAACTCCCCGCTGTGGTCGAGGGGGTGGGCGGTGACCCCGGTGATCCGGGCCAGCACCCGGCCGTGTCCGGTCGTGGCGGTCAGGTCCCCGGTGGCGTAGTCGCAGTGCAGCCGGATGGCCGGGTCCTCGGCACTGAGCAGGCAGTCGTTGCCCGGTCCGCCGAGATCGACCTCTTCGAGGCCGGCCATCGGGCCGACGAGGGGCGGGGTGTCCCCGCGGGGTGGCAGCAGCAGCAGGTGCACCATCGCGTCCAGCAGGATGGTGGGGACGGTCATCCCGGCCAGGGCCGGGGCCCAGGCCTCGTGGTCCAGGCTGAAGCGGGCGCTGTTGCCGTCCGGCCCGCGCGCGTAGTCGCTCGTGCCGGCGAACGGGCCGGTGAGCGAGATCGGCGGATCGGGCGAGTAGACCGGCATCGCGAAGTCGGGTTCGGGTGCGTAGGAGGAGCAGTCGGGCGGTGCGGCGAGCGCGGGGTGGCGGTCGGCGAGCAGGACCGTGGTCTCGCACAGCAGGTCGTTGAAGCGCAGCACCTTGTCGTGTCTGCCGATCCGGTGCGCGGTCATCCTGACGGCCACCTCGGCCCGGCCGCGCGTGCGGTGGGTGACCCGGGCCTCCACGGCGACGGTGCGCGGCGGCCCCGCGAGTCTGACCGTGATCGATGTCCGGCAGGCGAGAGCGCGGAAGCCGGTGACCACCAGGCCGGGGCAGAGGGTCGCGGCGGCGCCGGCCGCCGCCTCCAGGGTGAAGGTGCCGGGCAGTGTGTACTCACCGTTGACCCGGTGGTGGCGCATCCACCGTCCGTCCCGCTCGGCCAGGGTGGCCGGGTCCCAGGTCTTGGTGAAGACGGCCCAGTTCCGGCCCCGGTACTGCACACCGTCGAGCAGCGGGCTGGTGAGGGCCGGATCCGGTGGGGCGGGCGGCGGGGCGTCCGGGGCGGGGATCCGCAGGTCGTCGTCGGCGGCTCCGTGGGTGGCGATCCCGCGCCGGGCCAGCAGGACGCGTTCCTCGTCGCGGATGAAGAAGGACACGCCGCCGGCCGGTGGCCGGGTCACGGCGGAGAGGAACTGCGCGCGCCCCTGCGCGGTGCTGATGTAGGCGTCCATCTGGTTGCGTTTGAGGGTTTCGCGCATGCTGACGCTGCTGGCGACACCGACCTCCCGCCAGCCGCTCCACAGGATCGTGGTCTCCCGATGGCCTCGCGGTGCGTGCCGCTGGGCGTGGGCGCCGGCGTACGCGAGGTATTCGTTGACGGCGCAGTAGTCGATGTCGCCCGGCGCGGGGGCGAGGGTCGCGAGGGTGCTGAAGTTGCACCAGACGCGGGGCGTGCGCCCGGCGAGCGCGCGTTTGAGGTTGCGGTATCCGGTCGCCTTGGTGGCGCGCACGGCACGGAAATCGGTCAGGGTCTTGGCGTGCAGCGCCCGTGAGCGCAGATCCAGGACGGTGTTGATGAGGAGGTCGATCCGGCCGTGCCGGTCGAGCACCTCGTCGAGGACGGCGGCGGTGCGGTCGGCGTCGAGTACGTCGCACACACGGTGGTGGACCCGGCCGGGGCCGCAGAGGTCCGTCAGCCGCCGTACCGTACGGTGCGCCTCCAGGCGCGCCTCGGCCTTCTCGTAGGCGGCGCGCAGCGCGCCGAGGGGCGCGTCGGGCCGTCTGCGGCGTTCGGCGGCGATGAACTCGGCCTGCGGGGGCAGGTCTTCGCCGGATTCGGGCAGCGGGGTGCGGCCGACGAGGTAGATGTGGGGCCGGTCGCTGGTGGCGGCGAGCGCGTGCAGGAGTTCGGGGGTGATGCCCCGGGCACCGCCGAAGGCGACCACGACCGCGCCGGGCGGCAGTGTCGGTTCGCCCGCCGGGGGCGGTGGCGCGTGGTCGTCGGTGACGGCGAGGGTGAGCCAGTCGTCGCCCCGGCGGACGAGGGTGTGGGTCGGCACCCGGCTGGTGCCGGCCCGCGCGAGCTGGTGCAGTGCGGTCACGGCGTCCACCGTGTCGCTGAGCAGGATCACTCCGCCGCACTGCGGGACTTCGGCCCGCACCGAGCGGACGAGTCCGGTGAACAGCCCGGCGAGTGGGGGCGGCAGCTCGTCCGGTACGGCTCCGAGCAGGACGGCGCTGAGCGTGCCGCCGGTGCGCAGGGCGGGCAGCGCCGCCTGGAGCGTGGTGAACGTGAGGTCCTGGAGGTCTTCCAGCCGGGTGGCCTCGGCGTCGTCGTCCCGACGGCCGGGGCCGGGCAGCCGGGACAGGACCCTGATGTGGCGTGGGATGAACGGCAGTTCGGCCAGTGCTCCGGCTGCTTCCTCGGGCGGCACATGGTCGGCGCCCGTGACACCGGGTCGTGGTGACCAGACGGCGACGTCGGGGTGGCCGGTGACCGCCGCGGCGAGATCCGCGGAGTCGGTGAGGACGACGGTGCCCGGCGGGATCGGCGGGGTGTCCCGGCCGCCGGGTGGCGGGGGTGTCGGGACGAGCCGGAAGGTCTGCCGGCGGCCGGTGAACTCCTCGGAGCGCTCGGGGCCCAGGTCGCGGAAGTCGCCTGATTCGCCGGAGCCGCCGGTGCGGTCGGGGACGGTCAACGCCGGTTCCCTGCGGGCGATTTGCGCCGGGACCGTACGGGCGCGCGGTACCGGTTCCCCGGTCCGTACGGTGTCCGCCGGTCCGGTACGGTCCGCCGGACGTGTGAAGCGGATCAGTGGTGATCCGGCGGCGGCGGGCGTCACGACGGTGTCCGTTCCGGTGACGACGCCCTTGAGGACCGCCAGCAGGGCGTCCAGCGACAGATAGGTGTGTCCGGCGCCGACCAGTACGGGCAACTCGTGCGCGGGCGTGGCCCGTTGCCGGGGGCCGATGCCCTCGACGGTGGTGGAGAGCGTGCCCAGGACGGGGAGTTGGTGTTCCAGGGCGGTGGAGCGCCGGGTGACCGCCAGGACGGCGGCGCCTTCCGCGATGGACCGGCCGTCCGGCACCAGGGTGTCGAGGTGGCGGTCCCAGCCGCTGATCGGCCGCAGGCATACGGCTCCGACGAGGGCCAGGTCGCAGGCCCGGTGCCGGAGTTGGCGCAGGGCCAGGTCGACGGCGGTGTGGGCGGAGTCCCGCTGGGAGTAGAGGCTGGCCCCCATGGCCTGGAAGTCGTAGTAGTTGGCGGCCCGGCCGGACAGGATGCAGGAGACGGCGCCGGTGAAGTCGTCCTCGTTGAGGTCTCCGGGGATCACCCCCTTGGCCTGCGCCATCCCCTTCTCCAGATACGTCCGCAGGGTCCGGGCCTGGAGCGGGTCGGGCAGGATGTCGAAGGTGGTGGCGCACTCGCGGGCGTGCACCCGCAGCGCCGCCTGGGTGTTGTGCGTGGTCGGCAGTGTCGATCCGACCATCACGGCCGTGCGGGGCCGCAGGCCGGTGCCCGGCTCGCCGAGCCGCTCCAGCAGCGGGCCGATTGCCTGCAGCATCATCAGGTGCGCCGCGTCCATATGACGCATCGTCAGTGGCGGGATGCGTACGTCACGCGGGGACGGCAGCGGGTACGGCGTACCGAAACCGGACTCGGGACGCGGCCTTTCGCCGCCCAGCCAGGCCGGCACCTGGGCGGCCTCCAGGCCGGGCAGGTGGGTGTTCCAGCCCACGACGACCAGGTCCTCCGTGTCCGTGGCCGCGCCGAGCCTGCGGGCGGCGGCGGCGGCCGATGGCACCCGGTCCGACAGGACCACGTGCGCGTCCGCGCCTCCGAGACCGAACGACGACACCCCGACCACGCGCGGCCTGCTCTCGTCCGCCGCCCAGGGCGCGTCCTTGACCGGTACGGTCAGCTGCTCACCGGCGCCGAGCAGGGGGTGCGGATCGGTGACGACGGGCTGACCGGGGACCGCCCCGCGTTCGAGCGCGACCAGGGCGTGCGCGACCGAGACCAGGCCGGCCAGCACCCCGGTGTGTCCGAAGACCTGTTTGTTCGACGTCAGCAGGCAGGCCCGCTCCCGCGGCCCCAACTTGGCCAGCAGCGACCGCAGTTCGATCTCGTCGCCCACCGGTGTGCCGGTGCCGTGGGCCACGACCCAGTCCACGTCGTCGGCCTCCACGCCGGCGTCGGCCCAGGCCCGGGAGATGGCCAGCTCCTGCCCCCGGGTGGCCGGGGCGTGGATGCCCTTGCCCCGGCCGTCGGCGGCGAGGCCGGTGCCCCGGATGACGCCGAGCACCCGGTCGCCGTCCGCGACGGCCCGCGCGTAGGTCTTGAGGGTGAGCACGACGGCGCCCTCGCCGATCAGGGTCCCGTCGGCCGCCCGGTCGAAGGGACGCACCCGGCCGCTCATCGAGATGCCCTGGGCCCGGCAGAAGAGGGTGAATCCGATCGGCTCGATCACCGACGTACCACCGGCGAGCGCCACGTCGCACGAGCCGTCGCGCAGGGCCTTCACCGCCGCGTCGATGGCGAACAGTCCGCTGGCGCAGGCCGCGTCGAGTGTCAGATGCTGCGACTCGGCGGGGATGAGCCCGCGCAGCGCGTCGCGGGAGACGGACGCGGGGAGGTACGCCTTGGGGTCGCCGCCGTCGCCGCCGTAGTGCGCGCTGATCGCGTGGTCGGCCAACTCGGCCAGCCAGTCGCCGTCCTGGCCGTCGGGGATCGCCTCGCGCACCATGCGGCGGTATTCGTCACCGAGCACGACGCCCTGGGTGCCGAGACCCGTCTGGTCGTGGATGCCGGTGGTCGCGGCGAGCCACCGGTCCGTCGGGTGCTGGCGTACTCCGGCCAGGGCCTGGACGGCGCAGTGCCGCAGCCATCGGGTGGTGCGGGGCCATCCGGGGTGGCCGATGTTCCCGTCGGGTTCGGTGAGGGAGGCGGGGTCGGGTACGAAGTCGTGGAGGTATCCGGCCTCGCGTACGTAGAAGGCGTCGGTCTCCGCCCGGGTGGGGGCCCAGAAGTGCTTCAGGTCGAAGGCGGACGGCTCGCTGGAGAGCAGCGCGCCCTCGCGCAGGCGGTCCCAGAACTCCGACGTGTTGTTGGCGCCGGGCAGGGCCAGTCCGAGTCCGACCACCGCGACGGCTCCGGGGTCGGACTCGGGGTCGGCCGCCTGGGCGGGGGCCGGGGTGGGGAGTTGGGCCGGCTCCGGGAGGGGTGTCGGAGCCGGTGTCTGGGTGCGTACGTGCTCACGCTCCGGGGCCGGGGTCGGGGCCGGCTCCTGCGCCGACTCCCGGACGGGCGGGGCCGGTTGGCGCCGGGCGGGCGTCGTCACCTGGTCCGCGAGCCTGCTGTTCAGCCGCAGGCCCTGCATGCCGCCGATGCCGATGCCGCCGTCCGCGACGATGGTCTGCCCGGTGATGAAGCCGCTGTCCTCGTGCAGGAGATGGACGATGAGTCGGGCGGCGTCCGGCGTCGAGATCGTGCGGCTCATCAGTTCGGCGCCCCTGACCGGGTCGGCGAGCACCGCCGCCGGATCGTCGAGATTGACGACGATCTCGCTGGCGACGGAGCCCAGCAGCACCGTGTTGACGCGGACACCCTGGTCGACCAGTTCGAGCGCCAGATAGCGGACCAGCGACTCCATGGCGGCCTTGGTGACCCCGCCGGGGCCGTAGCCGGGGACCGGCTGGTGCGCGCCGACGCTGGACAGGCAGAGGATGTTCGCGCCCGGTCTTCCCTTCATCAGCTCGGCCGCACGGCGCGAACAGTGATAAGCCCCCAT
The DNA here is from genome assembly GCF_042870175.1 of Streptomyces sp. NPDC006643. Taxonomy (NCBI): domain Bacteria; kingdom Bacillati; phylum Actinomycetota; class Actinomycetes; order Kitasatosporales; family Streptomycetaceae; genus Streptomyces; species Streptomyces sp. NPDC006643. Next base: position 59,704 of record NZ_JBIAHA010000029.1, read on the forward strand.
GACATTGGTGGACCACGCCCGCTGCCAGTAGGTGTCGTCGATGTCGAACAGCGGCAGGAACGCCCCGCCTGCCGCGTTGTTGATCAGAATGTCCAAGCCGCCGTGCCGCTCCCGGATCTCGTCGAACATCCGGTCGATCTCGCCGGTCTTGGCCACCGAGGCACGGATGAACTCGCAGCTGTGTCCCGCCTCTTCCAGCTCCGCCCGCAGCGACTTCGCCTGGTCCGCCGAGTGGAAGTAGTTGACGATCACATGGGCACCGCCCAGCGCCAGACGGCGCACGATGTCCGCGCCGAGGCTCTTCGCCGCCCCGGTCACGAGCGCGACCCGGCCCCGCAGATTGTCGGAGGTCATCGCCCGGCAGCCTCCGCCCGGCCCGCGACGACGGATTCCGCGATCCGGCGCAGGGTGCCGACGGACAGCAGGGAGGAGTTCGAGCGCAGATCGGGCAGCTCGAACTGGTCGGACACCCGCCCGAGGAGAACGACCTGCTTGAGCGATTCCACCCCCAGCTCGGACTCCAGACCGTCGTCCTCGCCGAGCAGGTCCGGTGGGTAGCCGAGGAAATCGCCGTAGAGCGTCTGCAACGTGGCCAGCACCGTTTCGTAGGTGAGCCCGTCGGACACCGCCGAGTCGGCCGGGGCGTCGGGGGCCGGGGCGGTCTCGACGAGGGCGGTCTCGACGGGGGCGTCCGGGGCCGGGGCCTCGGGTGCCACGTACGGCTTCGGGGCCGAGGGGGCGGGCACGGTGGCGCGCGCCGGCGGAGCGGGCACGGGCGCCGACGCGCGCTCACTCAGCCGAACCGGGCGCGGGCGCGGCGGGCCGAGTTCGGCGGACTCGGCGGCCAGCGCGCGGACGGTCTCGACCGGATCTCTCTCGCTGAGCGGGACGACGCACCGAACACCCGGGATCGACGCCTCGACGAACTTGGTGACGACGGCCCACTCCCCGCACTCGACGAAGGCGTCCGCGCCCGCCGCGTGCAACTCCCGGATCGTGTGCAGCATCCGGACCCGTGCGGTGAGCGCGCCGGCGACCAGATCGACCGGATCGTCGTCGGCGACGTCCCGTCCCATCCAGGGGGAGCGCACCCGCCAGCGCCCGGCGCCGTACGGAACCCGTGGCGCGGACGCCCGCAGATCGCGCGCGGCCCCCGCCATCGCCGGCGTGTGGGTCGGATGCGGCACGTCCAGCGGCAGGCTCGGCCAGCCGAACGCGTCGGCGACCCGCTCCACCTGCTCGATGAGCTGCTTGGGACCGCTGATGACACTCTGCCGGGGGGCGTTCTCACAGGCCAGTACGAGGTTGGGATGGTTCATCAGCCCCGCCAGCGACTCCGCCCGGCGGCCGTCGACCCCCACCGCGAGCATCTTTCCGTCCCAGCCCCGCCGGGTGAGCACCTCGGACCGTGCCACGGCCAGCCGGGCGGCGTCCTCCACGGACAGATGCCCGGCGGCGGCCAGGGCCCACAGTTCGCCGATGCTCTGCCCGACGATCGCGACGGGCTCGACGCCCTCGGCGACCAGCATGTGGTGCGTCGCGATACTGACCGCGAAGATCTCCAGATACTGGACCTCCGGGCCGCGCCGGTCGCTCGTGTCGTTGTGTTCGATCAGCCGGGTGCTGATGTTGGGCAGCCCCATGTCGCGGGCGGCCTTGTCGATGCGGGACAGCGCTTCACGTACGGTCTCGTAACGGTTGTGCGGATCGCGCAGGATGCCTCCGCGCGGGGCAGCCACCGTGCCGGGCATGACAAAGACAGAATCCACGTGCATCACTCTCATCTCCGGCCCGATCGCCGGCGTTGTCGCACCAGCTCAGCGGGGCCCAACAGATCACGTTCATGACCACCGAATAACGTGGCGCCGGGTCCATCGAAAGGCACCGAAAAGCATTCGGCGGCACCGGAGAAGGGCGCACTGAACCCCTCGACAGAATGGCCGGACTTCCGCGATCCGTATCGCCGAATGCCCTCAGTGTGTTCCCGTACGGAACGGCCTGACAAGCTTTTCAGTACTGCTCGAAAGGAGCGCACAATTAGGCGGGAACGGACTGACGGCGCACGCCCCCGCGAATATCAGTTTCGCCAATTCAAACTCGCTCGGACGTTCCCACACGGGAACGGAAAGCCGGGCATCAGCCGGGGCCTTCCATACCGTGGGCGTCCAGGACGGCGTGTCCCAGCGGGGTGACGGAGTGGTGGACGCTGCCGCCGGTGCGGCGCGTGGTGATCAGTCCCGACCGGCGCAGCACCGACGCGTGTTGCGACACCGTGGCCGCCGAGACACCCAGCCGGTGTACGAGATCGGTCGCCGTCGCGGTGGGATCGGCGGCGACGTGCAGCAGCACCCGCGCCCGGGTGGTGCCCAGGAGCGCCGCCAGCGCCTCCCCGCCCGCCGCCTCCGGCCGACTCGCCCGGTAACCGCCGCACACGCCGTCCTCCATGTCCGCCGCCGGGGCCGTCGGCCGCCCTCGCGGACGGTGTGGCCGGTCCGCTCGCCGCCCGCCACACCCGAGCCCTGCCTCCCCGGCCCGTGTCCCAACCCGCTTGATCATCAACTGGCCTTAACAGAGCGCCATATGACGCATCAGGCAGCCTGGACCAAAACACACCACTCCGGTATAAGCCGCCGACTTCGCCCCGCGTAAGCCCGTGGATGAAGAACGCTCCGTGACCGTCGGACGGTCACGGAGCGCTCGCAGCGGGCGAGTTGGGCGGGACGACCCCGAGGTGGCCCGGGTGTTCAGCCCAGCAGCAGGGACCGGGGCTGGGCGGAGAGAGCCTGGTCGAGGACCAGGGACGCGGCGCCCACGGCGGCCACGTTCTCGCCCAGCGTGGTGGAGACGACCGTGGTCGGATGGGTCGCCCTGACGAACGGGGACCGGGCGACCATCGGTTCGATGGTCGCGAGGAGACGGTGGGACAGGACGAGCCAGGTCGGTCCGCCGAAGACGATGGTGTCGACGTCCAGGAGCGTGCCCGCCGCGCAGACTCCCCGGCCGATACGGATGGCCAGCCGCTCGATGATGCCGTCCGCCTGGACGTCGCCCTCGGCCGCCAGTTCCGCCAGCCGCTCCAGACCGCGCTGGGCGTCGGCCGGATCGAGCACCGTGTACTCGGCGCCGAGCACACCCAGCGCGATGGCCTCGTCCACGAGCGTCCGGGTGGAGGACGCGGCGCCGAGCCCGCCGACCTCACCGGCGTTCCCCGAGACACCGCGCAGCACGGTGTCCTCCACCACCAGCCCCATCCCGGAGCCGGTACCGAGGTAGAAGAAGAGCAGGTTGCGGCTCTCGGTGGCCGCTCCCGCCCAGCGCTCCGCGACGACGGACGCGGTGACGTCCTTGTCGAGGAGCGCCGGGAGTCCGGTCGCCTCGCTGAGCCGGTCGCGCAGCGGATAGCGGCCCCAGCCGGGCAGCTCCGGCGGATCGACCACCCAGCCCGCGGCGGCGTCTATCGGCCCCGGCGCGGCGATGCCCAGGCCCAGCACCCGCTCCTCGTCGATGCCCGACTCCGCCACGAGCGAGCGCACGGAGGCGGCCATGTCCGCGACGGTCCCGTCGGTGTCCGCGCCGCTGGGGGTCCGCTGGCTGTGATGGCCCACGACGGTGCCGAGAAGGTCGACCAGGACGCAGGTGATCACGGCGGGATCGAGGTGCACTCCCACGGCGTATCGCGACGTCGGGACGATCTCCAGGAGGGTGCGGGGTTTTCCGCTGCCGGTGTTCTGCTTGCCGGACTCACGTGCCACACCCTGGTCGAGCAGCCGGCGGGTGATGTTCGAGACGGTCTGCGCGGACAGGCCGGTGGCCTGCGCGAGTTCGACCCGGCTCAGGCCCGTCGGGTGCCGGCGGATGGCGTCCAGGATCACGGACTCGTTGAAGTCCCCCATGCGCGGCAGATTGGTGCCGCGCCGGATCGTGCGCTTCTCGGATCGCTCCGTGTTCGTGGTCAACGTGTCTCCCAGCCCCGGGGCGAGCGGCGGCGGTGCCGCGCCGCCGCCCTCCGAGGGCAACTGATCGATGGAATCGTACGACGCGGGGCCGTGCCGAGCGCGCGACGTGCTCAGCCGCCCGTCGGTTCGTCGGGCCTCGCCCGGTCCGCGGCGGGACGCAGTCGCAGGGTGCGGATCTGGAACGGCCGGAAGGCGAGGTCCACTTCGCCGGACGCGTGTCCCGGCTCCCGCTCGGGCCGCTCCAGCAGGTCGCAGTCGAAGACGGCGGCGAGGGGGAATCCCGTGGACAGGCGTGCCGCGACCGCTCCGCCGCACGCTTCGTAGAGCCGTACGACGACATCTCCGCTGCGGTCGTCCGCCAGCTTCACCGACTCCACCACCACGTCGGTGGTGTCGACCTCGACCAGTGCCTGAGCACGCGCCGGGGCGGGACGCAGGGGCAGGTTCAGCGCGTACCCCCCGGCGATCGCCTCCTCGATCCCGGCGCCGGCGAGCAGCGCGTAGCTGAAGCGGTGCCGTCCCCGGTCGGCCTCCGGGTCGGGGCTGTGCGGGGACCGGAGCAGGGAGAGCCGTACGGTCGTGGTGGTGCCGCCGTGTTCCCGGGTGTCGCGGCGGACGTCGTGCCCGTAGGTGGAGTCGTTGAGGAGGGCGGCGCCCCAGTGCCGCTCGCCGACGTGCACCCAGCGGTGCGCCCACAGTTCGAAGCGGGCCGCGTCCCAGCTGGTGTTCTCGTGGGTGGGGCGCTGCACATGGCCGAACTGGATCTCGGCGCTCTCCCGTTCCGCGTGGACGTCGAGCGGCCAGGCCGCCTTGAGTACGGTGTCGCGCTCCTGCCAGTCGATGTCGTTGCGGACGGTCACCTGCCGGCTCTCGGCGGCGACCTCGATGTGCTGCACGAACCGGGAGGATCCGTGGACGCGCTCGACCCGGACCGACGCCAGCAGCGGTCCCTCGTCCACGAGCGTCACCGATTCGGCCTCGTCCAGGTCGCGCACGGTGTCGCGGTAGTACGAGTCGATGTTCCACGCCGACCACAGGTTGGGGTCGTCGGGGTGGAGCTGGAGGAGGTTGCCCGCGGCCCCGGGCGCGATGGCCTCCCGCCCCGCGGTGCGGTCGTAGACGGAGGTGAGCAGGCCGCGCCGGTCCACGACGACGGTCAGCAGTCCGTTGCCGAGGACGAAACCGCCGTCCTGGGCGCGGGCGGTGACGGCGTCGGCGGGCGCGCCGGCCGCGGTGCCGGAGGCGAGGGGGGCGACCTCGGCGAGGACCGCCGTACGCCCGTCGGACAGGCGCTGCCCGCCGGCGATCGTGTCATCGGCGACGACGGCGACCTCGCGGCGCGCGTACGGTCCGGCGTTGAGGAGCGCGGGAGTCCCGGGCAGGTGCCCGGTCGCCTCGGCGATCAGCGTCTCCAACTCGCCGTGGATCTCGGCGTATTCGCGCTCGGCCTGCCGGTGCACCCAGGCGATCGAGGAGCCCGGCAGGATGTCGTGGAACTGGTTGAGCAGGACCCGCCGCCACAGCGATTCCAACGGCTCGTACGGGTAGGGCGCCCCGGTCCGGACGGCGGCGGTGGCGGCCCAGAGTTCGGCCTCGCGCAGCAGCGCCTCGGCGCGCCGGTTGCCGCGCTTGGTGCGGGCCTGGCTGGTGTAGGTGCCGCGATGGTTCTCCAGATACAACTCTCCCCGCCATACGGGGAGTTGGTCCCGTTCGGCGCGGGCCGCCGCGAAGAACGTGTCGGGCGCCTCGACGACGACCTTCGGTGAGCCTTCGAGGTCGCGCAGCCGGCGGGCCTTCTCCAGCATCGAGCGGGTGGGGCCACCGCCGCCGTCGCCGTATCCGAAGGGGACCAGCGAGCGGGTGGCCACTCCCTTGTCGGCGAAGTTGGCCTCGGCGTGGGCGAGTTCGGCCGCCGTGAGGGACGCGTTGTAGCTGTCGACGGGCGGGAAGTGGGTGAAGATGCGGGTGCCGTCGATGCCTTCCCAGTCGAAGGTGTGGTGCGGCAGCTTGTTCGTCTCGTTCCAGGAGAGCTTCTGGGTGAGGAACCACTCGGCGCCCGCCAGCTTGGCGAGTTGGGGGTACGCGGCGGTGTAGCCGAACGAGTCGGGCAGCCATACGCCGCGCTGCTCGACACCGAACTCCTCCGCGAAGAAGCGCCGGCCGTGGACGAGTTGGCGGGCCAGTGCCTCACCGCCGGGAAGATTGCCGTCGGCCTCGACCCACATGCCGCCGACCGGGGCCCAGGTGCCCTCGGCCGCCGCCTCCTTCATCCGGGCGAAGATCTCCGGACGCTGCTCCTTCATCCACGCGTACTGCTGCGCCGAGGAGCAGGCGAAGACGAGTTCGGGGTACTCCCGTGCCAGCGTGGTCATGTTGGTGAACGTGCGCGCGCACTTGCGGACGGTCTCCCGGACCGGCCAGAGCCACGCCGAGTCGATATGGGCGTGCCCGACGGCCGCGAGGGTGTGCGCCGAGGCGTGCGCGGGCCGGGACAGCGCATCGGCGAGCCGGCTCCGGGCCTCGGCCGCGCTGTTCGCCACGTCGCCCGGTACGACGGCGTCGGCGGCGTGGCGCAGGGCGCGCAGGATCTCGTGGCGCCGGGACGAGCCGAGGGGCAGCTCGTGCATCAGCTCGTCGAGCACCTCGATGTCGTGGATGAGATGCCAGACGTCGTCCTCGCGCACCGCGATCTCGGCCTGCCGCAGCCGGTAGATGTGCTCGGTGCCGGCGGTGTCGGGCGAACCGTGGTGGATGTGCAGGCCCGCGCTGGCGACGATGGGCGGGTTGGCGGCCAGCTCGATCAGCAGGTCGACCCGGTCGCCGCCGGTGGCGGCCTCGGCGAGCAGTGCGGAGCGGCTGTAGGGGTGCAGGCCCTGGAGCGGGGCGCCCTGCGCGTCGTGCACCAGGCCTTCCGCCTGGCCGCCGGGTCCCTTGGTCAGATCGAACCCGAGGTCGAAGACGGCTTCGACTCGGCGCCCCGACCACTCCGGGGGGATCTCGGCGCTCGCCCGCAGCCAGGTCGTCGCCCAGGGGCCGCCCCAGGTGGAGCCGAGCGTGAAGGGCTCGTAGTCGGCGCGCAGGGCGTCGGCGACGGGGACCGGTTCGCCCTCGACGTACCAGGCGCTCAGGGTGAGGGGGCGTACGGCGCCGTAGAGGGCGGGGCGGATCACCCGGTCGAGGAGCTTACGGATCCGCGTCTCGATGATCCGGCGGTCGTCATGCACGGCGGGGGTCCTTCCAGGGGTCGTGGCTGAGGTCGGGGGCCGGCAGCCGGACGGTGTCGCGGGTGCCGTCCGGCCAGTCGACGTCCACGAGCAGGGTGGTGTCCTCGGCCCGCGCGGTGACCCCGGGCAGGGCGGCGGGGTCGGTGCCGCCGAGGTGGACGAGGGCGACATGGGCGGTGCCGTGGGCGACGGGTCCCTCGCTCTCCACGACGGGGGTGGCGGACGCGGCACCGATGGCGTTGCTGTCGGTGCCGGCCACCACCGAGTGGCGCGGCAGCCGTTGGGCGCCGACGACGACGGAGACCAGTCCGTCGGCGCCCCGCACCCGGGCGGTGGCGGCGTCGGCGGGCGCGGACCCTGGATCGACCGCCAGCGCCCAGCCGCCGACGCGCAGCACATGTCCGGTCCCCGGGTCGCCGTCGACCCGGACGGCCCGTACCTCCACCGATCCGCGCAGCGCGGAGCCGACCGTGATCCACGGGCCGAGTGTGTACGAGGTGTCGGGGCCGCCGAACGGGTCCCAGGTGGCGTCCCGGGGCCAGTGCGCGCGGGAGCGCGAGACGGCCGTGGCCCCGTCGGCGGAGAGCCTGGTGGCCGGACGCCGGTGGGAGGCGCGCCCCGCCGCGTCCAGCAGGACGACCGAGTTGTCCAGCGGGTCGGTGTCCGCGCACGCGGCGCGCCCCGCCGTGGGGTCGCCGGGGGTCTCGGGCGCGGTGTGCGTCGAGTAGGCGAACCGCGCGTAGCAGGGGTCGTCGGTGTGCGGGCGGGCCGGATCGGCGTGGTCTCCGCCGTGGTTGACGACGCGTACGACTCCGTCGGAAGCGGTGCCGGAGACGAGCCAGCCGGGCGCGGACAACGACCGTGTGAAGTCGCCCTGTTCGACGGCGAGCGGGGTCGCCTCCTCGGTCCACACCGGGTGCTCCGGCGGCAGCGCGAGACCGGCGAAGCCCTTGCTCGCCCAGTACGGCGAGGCGGGCCCCGAGTAGACCTGGAGGACGCCCCGGTACGGCCGGTGCCAGCCGAGTGTGAGCAGCCCGTGCTCGTCGGTCGCGCCGTGGTCGGTGAAGTGGTCGAGCATCCGGCTCGCGACGGCGCGGGTCTCCCCCGGCGACAGGGGTGTGGCGTCGAACAGGGCACCGGTCCACACCGGGGCGAGCGCGGCGTGCCGGTAGGTGAGGGAGCGGCCCTGGACGAGGGGTGAGCCGTTGGCCCCGACCAACAGCCGCTGGTCCTCCAGGAATCGGCGCAGCCGGGCCCGGTAGCGGTCGAGCAGCCCGCTCGGCGCGGCGTCGCCGAGGATGCGGCAGAACCACAGCGGGTACAGGTGCATGGCCCAGCCGTTGTAGTGGTCGAAGTTTCGGTGCTCGCCGCCGGTGAGTCCGTCGGAGTACCAGCCGTCGCCCGCGTACCAGCCGTCGGTGAGCGCGATGACGCGGTCGAGGTCCTGCTGGCGCCACTGTCCCCCGGCGGTACGGGCGAACGCCTCGGTGACGCCCTGGAACCAGACCCAGTTGTTGCCGGGCATCGGGTCGCCGACCATCGGGGCGAGCCAGTCGAGGACCTGGCTTCTGACCCGGTCGTCGAGCCGGTCCCAGATCCACGGCCGGGTCTCGTGCAGGGCGAGCGCGATGGAGGCGGCCTCGACCTTGGCCTGCCCGCGCTCGGCGAACGTGGGCCAGCGTTCCGGGCTCGACGGGTCGGTGCCCGCGGCCAGGCCCGCCGCGTACCACCCGGCGATGTCGTGCGGGTCGGCGCCGCCCGCTCCGGCGAGCCGGAAGCCGGCCAGCAGGAAGGTGCGGGCGAAGCCTTCGAGGCCGTCGCTGTGCGCGCCGCTGCGGCTCGGGGTGCCGGGCAGCCGGATCAGGGCGTGGGCGTCGGTGGCGTACGGCCGTACGGCGAGCAGCAGCCGGTCGGCGGTCCGTTCCCAGCGGGCGCGGTCCTCGGCGGGGGTGCGTGTCATGAGCTGCGGGTCTCCCATGCCTGTTCGAACTCGGCGCGGATCCGGTCGCCGGCCTCCTTGCGCCAGTTCTTGATGACGTCGTCCCACTCGCTGAGCGGGACCCGGCCCTGCATGATCCCCTTGCGGGTGTCGTCGATGGTCGTCTGGAGCAGCTTGGACATCTTGGAGTCGGTCGGCGAGTACAGCGGTTCGGCGTCGTTGGGGATCAGCCGCTTGACGGCTTCCTTCTGGAAGGCGTACTGGTCCGGCACGATCTCCGGCTTCGACGGGTAGTAGAGGGTGCCCGGCGCGTCGGTGGCGAAGATGGTGGGCAGGTACACCTCGGACTGGCCCTGTGCGGTGAGAACCGGGTCGCTGCCCTTCAAGGTGTGGCCGGGGCCCTGGACTCCGTACTTGCGCAGCAGATATCCGTCGGTGCCGAACGGCGAGGCGAGGGCGTTCATGGCGCGCAGAATCTGCTTGATGCGGGCCTTGGGCGCCTTCTTGATGATGAGCGTGGCGAAGTTGACCGAGCCCTGCCACTGGCCGCCGGTGCCGCCCTCCCAGCCGGGCGCCATCATGTAGCCGATCTCGAAGCCCTTGGTGCCCGCGGCGTACGTGGTGTAGTAGTCGTTCCACGCGACCGGGGCGTCGGGGTTCATGACGGTGCGGCCGGTGCCGAACCACTCCTTGTGCTTGCCGAGGACGCTGTAGGCGTCCGGGTGCATGAGGCCGGCCTTGGTCAGCCTGCGGACCGCGTCCATGGCCTGCTTGGCTTCCTCGGTCTCGTACATCCAGATGAACTTGCCCCCCTCCTGCCGCCACTTGTTGGGGGCCTTCAGCGACTGCATCGCGAAGTTCCACGCGGTGACGGGGTCGCTCATGGCGTACCGGTTGCTCTTCTCGTCCGTCACGTCCTCGCAGAGCTTGGCGAACTCGCTCCAGGTCGTCGGATTCGGGTCGAGCCCCAGCTTGTTGATCACATCGAGCCGGGTGTAGGTGGGTCCGCCGGAGACCGGGCGGGGCATCGGGAGCGCGTAGATGCCGCCGTTGCGGACGCAGGGGGCCCAGGAGGCGGTGGGGATGTTGGCGAGATACGGGTAGTCCCGGATGTTGTCGCCGGCCAGATGCTCGGTGAGGTCTTCGAAGAGGGCGTCCAGCATGTCCGGCGTGGCCGCGGAGTTCTGGTCCGGGGGCAGCATCAGCATCGCGTCGGGGAGGTCGCCCCCGGCGATGGTGACCGCGAACTTGTTGGGGTAGTCCTGGACGGGCGTGATCTGGAAGTTGATGTCGCAGCCGAGGCTCTTGTTGAGCGCCTGCCACATGACGTTGCTGTCCACCGGCGGCGGCACCGGGTTGAAGATCAGGGTCATGATGTCGATGGCGTCGCCCTTGGCGGGCGGGCCGTCCGGGAAGGCCTTGACGGGATCGGCGGGGTAGTGCAGATATCCGGCGGCCACGCCGTCCGCCGTGGCGGGCATCGAGGTCCGCGCGCCCTTGTACGGGATGTACGTGGGCAGTTGGGCCTTCGCGTTGGCGTCACGGGCCGTGGCGGGCTTGTAGTCGCCGCAGCCGGCCAGGGTCAGCCCGGCCGCGACACCGGCGGCGGAGGCGAGGAAGCCCCGGCGGTTCATTCCTGGATTCATGGCAGTCCTCATCCCTTCACCGCTCCGACCATTACGCCCTTGTTCATGTGCCGCTGGAGGAAGGGGTAGACGATCACGATGGGCACGATCGAGAGCACCAGGATCGCGGCCTGGAGCGACTGGGCCGGCGGCACCGGCGCGCCGGCGGCGACATCGATCTGGCCGCCGCTGATCGCGGCGTTGTTGACGACGTAGGAGCGCAGTACGAGCTGCATGGGCCACTTCGCCGCGTCGTTGATGTACAGCAGGGCGTTGAAGAACGCGTTCCAGTAGGTCACCGCGTAGAAGAGCCCGATGACGGCGACGGACGCCTTGGAGAGGGGCAGCACGATCTTCGTCAGGATCTTCAGTTCCGAGGCGCCGTCGATCCGGGCCGCGTCGATGAGTTCCTTGGGCAGATTCATGAAGAAGGAACGCAGCACGATCACGTTGAACGCGTTGATCATGGTCGGCAGGATCAGCGACCAGTAGCTGTTGATCATGCCGAGTTGCTTGACCATCAGATAGCTGGGGATGATGCCCGGCGCGAACAGCATGGACATCAGCAGCAGCATGAGTACGGGCTTGTGGCCGAACGAGCCGGGCCGGCTGAGTCCGTACGCCAGCATGATGGAGCTGATGAGGCTCAGCGCCGTGCCGACGACGGTGACACCGACGCTGACGAACATGGCCTTGGACACCAACCCGCCCGAGAGCAGGGCCTGGTAGGACGAGAACGTGATGTCGTCGGGCCACAGCACGTAGCCGCCGGCCTTGGTGACCTGCTCGGCATCGGCCAGCGACGTCGCGATGATCGCGACGAAGGGCAGGACGACCGCGATCACGCACACCAGCAGGATCAGCGACTTCAGGGTGCGCCAGGGCAGGGAACCGGGGGTCTCCCCGGGGATGGCGCTGTAGACCTTGCGCGCCTTGGGGCGTCCGGGATGCGTGGGAGACATCGTTGTCATGAGCGGTACACGCCTTCCTCGCCGAACAGATGGGCGATCTTGTTGGCGCCCAGGACCAGCGCGACTCCGACGATGCCCTTGACGAGCCCGACGGCGGCGCTCACACCCCAGTCCCCGCCGATGAGACCGTGGTTGAACACATAGGTGTCCATGACTTCGCTGTTCTCCAGCCCGACACCCTGCTGCTGGAGCAGGATCTGTTCGAAGCCGACGGACAGGGCGTCGCCGAGGCGCAGGATGAGCAGCAGGATCACCAGGCCGCGCAGGGCGGGCAGGGTGACGTGCCAGGTCTGCCGCCAGCGGCTGGCGCCGTCCATGGCGGCGGCCTCGTAGAGGTTGTGGTCGACGCGGGACAGGGCCGCCAGGAAGAGGATCGTGCCCCAGCCGGTGTCCTTCCAGATGACCTGGGAGGTCAGCAGCGCCTTGAACGTCTCGGGGTTGCCGATGATGCTCCAGCTGCCCATGTCGTGAGCGCTGAGGAACAGATTGAGCATGCCGTCGTTGCCCAGCATCTGCTGGAAGAGGGAGACGACGACCACCCAGGACAGGAAGTGCGGCAGATACAGGACGTTCTGCACCCACTTCTTGACGCGCTCGCTGACCAGGCTGTTCAGCGCCAGCGCCAGCAGGATCGGCGCGGGGAAGACGAACACGACCTGGATCAGCGTCAGTTCGAGGGTGTTGACCAGTGCGTGGAGGAACTGCTGGTCGCCGTTGAAGATGACGTCGAAGTTGGCGAGCCCGCTCCACGGGCTGTGCAGGATCCCGATGTACGGCTGGTAGTCCTGGAAGGCGATGACATTGCCGAGCAGCGGGATGTAGTGGAAGAGGAGCAGGACCACGATGCCCGGTATCAGGAACCAGAACAGGGCCATGTCCCGGCGGCGCCGGGTGCGTGGTCGTCGCGGTGAGCCCTTGTCCGCCGGCCCGGCCTGCGCGGCGGGACGGGCGGAGGGTTGGTCGAGCGTTGTCATGATGTGGAGCCCTTTCACCGGGAGGCGGGCTTCTTCGGCCACTCCCGGGGTTGGCAGGTCATGCGGTGGATCGATGGGCGGTCCGGCCTCCTTCTCCGTCTCGGCGTACGGGTTCTCTGCTTAGGCGTGCGGGCTCTCTGGTTCGGAGTGCGGGCTCCCCGCTCAGGCGTACGGGCTCGCGCCGCCCGTCAGGCGAGGCGCGGCAGCGCTTCACGGGTGACCTCGCCGAGCAGCGGCTCCCCGGCCACCCACCGGGCGACCTCGGCGACCGCGTACTGGCCGAGCCTTCGTACTTCGCTTCCCTGTGCGCCGGCTATGTGCGGTGTGACCAGCACATTCGGCAGGGACAGCAGCGAATGGCCGGGCGGCAGCGGTTCGGGGTCCGTCACATCGAGATACGCCTCCAGCCGGCCGGAGGCGCACTCGGCCGTCAGGGCGTCCGTATCGACGATGGCCCCTCGTGCGGTGTTGACGAGCGCGCCTCCGTCGGGGATGAGCGCGAGCGCCGCCGCGTCGAGCAGCCCCGTGGTCTGCGGCAGCAGCGGGGCATGGACGCTGACCACCGCCGACCGCCGGCACAGATCGGAGAGTTCGACCCGTTCGGCGCCCAGTCGGCGCGCTTCGTCGTCCGTGATGTACGGATCACTCAGCAGCACCCGGAAACCCGCGTCGGACCTGGCCAGTTCGGCGATCACCCGGCGTCCGATACGCGAGGCGCCGATGATCCCGACGGTGAGCCCGTCGGCGCCCGAACGATCGGCGAAGTCGGGCCATCCGGCGGCGTAACCGGCGGCCATGGTGAGCGTGCGGCGCGCGGCGAGCGTGATGAGGGCGACCGTGCAGGAGGCGACGGGGCCCGCGTTGGCGTCGGCCGCCGACGACACGACGATCCCACGCTCCCAGACGGCCTCGCTGACGAGCGGCTTGACGGTGCCGGCGGCGTGCATCACGGCGCGCAGCCGGGGTGCCTCCGCCAGCACCTCGGCCGTCAGCCGGGGGCAGCCCCAGCCGCTGACCAGGATCTCCGCGTCGGCGAGGGCGGCCCGGAGATCGACACCGACAGGGGCGGGGTCGAGTCGTACGAGGGTGGCGAGCCGGGCGCGTACGTCCTCGGGGAGTACGAGCGCGGCGGTACCGGGATCCATGACGCAGACCGCCGTCGGGCGATCGGGGGGCTCGGGCGGTTCGGGGGGTGCGGCTCGGGCTGTCATGCGGGGGGCCTCTCTCGCTGCGGGCGGGTCGCTGTGGGGCTTTCGCCGGGTGGGTGTCGGTCACGGATACGCGCTCTGGTCGGCCGCCGTCCCGGGCGGCCCCCCGTCAGGCGCGCGGCAGGCGCAGGGTCACCATCTGGAAGGGGCGCAGGGCCAGTACGACCCCGCCGTCGGCAGCCGTGACCGGTCCGGCGTCCGCGAGCGGGCGTTCGAGCAGATCCGTCAGGACGGCCCGGCCGGTGGCGAAGCCGTCGACGCGGACGGTGGCGCGGGCCCGGCCGCCGTGTGCCTCGTAGAGACGTACCACCAGGTCGCCGCCGCGGTCGTCGGCCAGCTTCACCGCGCTGACCACGACGGTGTCGTTGTCGACGCTCACCAGCGGAGCGACCTCGGCGGCGGATCCGGTGACGCGGCGCTCAGGCAGATTGACCCGGTGGCCCTCGCGGACGGCGTCGCCGATCGTCGCGCCCGGCGCGAGCGCGTGCCGGAACCGGTGAAGGCCCTGGTCGGTCTCGGGGTCGGGGTAGCGGGGGGCGCGGAGCAGGGAGGCGCGCACGGTGGTCGTCGTGCCCGCGTCGGCTCCGGTCCGTACCGCGCGGGTCACGTCGTGGCCGTAGGTCGCGTCGTTGACGACGGCGACGCCCCAGCCCGGTTCGTCGACATGCACGAACCGGTGGTTGCACGCCTCGAACTTGGCCCACTCCCAGCTCGTGTTCTGGTGGGTGGGCCGGTACACATGGCCGAACTGGGTCTCGGAGGCGTACCGGTCGGCCTTCACGTCCAGCGGGAAGGCCAGCTTCAGGAAGCGTTCCCTCTCGTGCCAGTCCACCTCGGTGTCGATGTCGAGCCGCTTGGCGTCCGCCGGTACGGACAGCAGCTGGGTGACCCGGGACGCTCCGAAGGCCCGCTCGACGCGCACCGACGTGCCGTCGATCCGCAGCTCGGCCACCTCGGTGAGGTCGCTGCCGACGTTGCGGTAGAAGGCGTCGACGTCCCACGCGTCCCACTGGTTGGGGAAGTCGGGGTGGAGCTGGAGCAGGTTGCCCGCCTGACCGGGCGCTATCGCCTCCCGGTCCGCGACCCGGTCGTACGCGGAGACCACAAGGCCCCGCGCGTCGATCTCGACCCGCAGCAGGCCGTTGTCGAGGAGGTAGCCGCCGCCCTCGCGCGGGACGGGGATCACCGCGCCGCTGTCGGGGCGCCGGGCCGCCGCACCTCCGGCGGGGGCCGAACCGCGCTCGTGCGGAGCCGAGTTGAACACCAGCTCGGCGCCGCCGGAGCTGTCACCGGCGAGTGCGCGCTGCGCGCCCGCGATGATGGCCTCCAGCTCCTCGGCGACGCGCGCGTACGTCGCGCGTGCCTCGCGGTGCACCCAGGCGATGGAGGAGCCGGGCAGGATGTCATGGAACTGATGCAGCAGCACCGTCTTCCAGATCCGGTCCAACTCCTCGTACGGGTAAGGCATATCGGTGCGCGCCGCAGCCGTGGCGGCCCACAGCTCGGCCTCGCCCAGCAGCGACTCGGCGCGCCGGTTGCCGCGCTTGGTGCCCGCCTGGCTGGTGAGCGTGGCGCGGTGCAGTTCGAGGTACAACTCGCCGACCCACACGGGCGGGTCGGGATACTCGGCCTCGGCCTTGGCGAAGAAGGCGGCCGGGGTCTCCCACTCGACGGTGGCCGCGCCCTCCAGGCTGCGCATACGGGCGGCCTTGGCGACCATCTCGCGCGTGGTGCCGCCTCCGCCGTCCCCGTAACCGGTCGGCGCGAGGGAGCGGGTGGCGGCGCCCTTCTCCTTGAAGTTCCGCGCCGCGTGCGCGATCTGACGGCCCGTCATCTCGCAGTTGTACGAGTCGACGGGCGGGAAGTGGGTGAAGATCCGGGTGCCGTCGATGCCCTCCCAGGAGAAGGTGTGGTGCGGGAAGGTGTTGGTCCGGCTCCACGAGATCTTCTGGGTGAGCAGCCGCGTGGCGCCCGCCGCCTTGATGATCTGCGGCAGGCCTGCGGCGAAGCCGAAGGTGTCCGGCAGCCACGCCTCGTCGTTCTCGATGCCGAACTCTTCGATGAAGAAGCGTTTGCCGTGCACGAACTGACGGGCCATCGCCTCGGATCCCGGCATGTTGGTGTCGGACTCCACCCACATCCCGCCGGTGGGGACGAACCTGCCGTCCGCGACGGCCTTCTTGACCCGGGCGTAGACCTCGGGCCGGTGCTCCTTGATCCAGGCGTACTGCTGGGCCTGCGACATGGCGAAGACGAAGTCCGGGTCGTCGTCCAGCAGGGCCGTCATGTTCGACGCCGTACGGGCCACCTTGCGGACGGTCTCGCGCAGCGGCCACAGCCACGCGGAGTCGATGTGGGCGTGCCCGACGGCGCTGATGCGGTGCGCGGCGGGGACGGCGGGCGCGGCGAGCACAGCGGCGAGTTCGTCGCGTGCCGCCGGTGCCGTGCCGTTCACGTCCTGGAGGTCGACGGCGTCCAGGGCGCGGCCGACCGCGCGCAGGATCTCCCAGCGGCGCGCCCCGTCGACAGGCAGTTCCGCCATCAGCTCGCCGAGGACCTCCAGGTCCATGACCAGGTTCCACACGGTCTCGTCGAAGACGGCCAGCCGCAGTTCGCCGAGCACGTACTGGGGCGCTTCACCGGCGGTCGCCCGGTCGCCCATCGGCGTCGGCTGGAAGGGCACCCCGCTCGCGTCGAGGTCGGGGTTGGATGCGGCCTCGATCCGCCAGTGGACCTGCTCCCCGCCGGCGACCGGTGAGCCGACGCGTACGTAGGAGTTACGCGGGTGGAGCCCCTTGACCGGGGTGCCGTCGGGCCGGTAGACGAGGCCCTCGCACTGGAAGCCCGGGGTGCGGGGGGTGAATCCGAGGTCGAGTACGGCCTCGACGGTACGGCCCGCCCACTCGGCCGGCACGGTGCCGGTGACCGTGAACCAGCTGGTGCCCCACGGCATGCCCCACGGCGTGCCGGGGGCGATGGGCGTGGTCGGTGCCGCCAGCCCCTCGGCCACGGGGACGGGTTCGCCCGCCGTGGACCAGATCTCCACGGACAGGGGGGTCGAGACGGGGTGGACGGCCGGCCGGATGCGTTCCCTGAGGACGCGTTCCAGACGTGCTTCGACCAGCTTCCGGTCGTCATGCATGAACGGGGTCTCCTGTTGCTGCGAGCGGGTGCGGGCAGTCGAGGTGGGGCGAACGGCGCGGCCGGTCGGGCCGGGCGCCGGTCGGTGATCGGGCCGGAGCGGTGCCGGGGGACGGCCGGTGTGAAGGCCTGGCCGGTTTCAGGACCCGGGCGGCGCCGTGCGAGGGTCTGGCCGTGTCAGGACCCGGGCGGTGTCGCGGCCCGGTCGGTGGCCGGTCCGGTCACCGGCGCGGGGCGCTCGCAGGTGCTTGTCACCGGGAGCGCGCGGCCCTGGTCCGCGGCCTCCATGAGGGTGAGCATGGTGTCGAGGACATGCGCGGCGAGTTCGGCCGACGCCCGGTGCGGACGCCCTTCGGACAGCGCCTCGGCCAGATCGGCGAGGCCGGCGCCCCGCCCGGCGTCCGGGTAACCGGCGGAGACCGGCAGCGTCTCCCAGCCGTCACCGCGGTGGATCTCCACGGCGCCCTCGAAGTTGTTGGGGTCGGGCACCGACAGCGACGCGTCGGTGCCGTGCACCTCGATGCGCGGCAGCCGCGCCGCCCGCACGTCGAAGCTCATGACCAGCGTGGACAGGGCGCCCCCGGCGTGCTCCAGGACACCGGTGATATGCGTGTCCACCTCCACGGGGAAGGTCTGCCCCGCCCGGGGACCGCTACCGATGGTCCGCTCCGTACGGGGCCGCGAGGACGCCCCGGTCACCTTGACCACCGGGCCCAGGAGATGGACCAGGGCCGAGAGGTAGTACGGCCCCATGTCGAGCAACGGCCCGCCGCCCGGCCGGTAGTAGAACTCCGGGTCCGGGTGCCACCGCTCGTGGCCCGCTCCGGTCATGAAGGCGGTGGCCGCGACGGGCCTGCCGATCAGACCGTCGTCCACCGCCTTGCGGGCGGTCTGGGTGCCGGTGCCGAGGACGGTGTCGGGCGCGCAGCCGACCCGCAGTCCGGCCGCGCGGGCCGCGGCCAGCACGGCTTCGGCCTCCGCGCGGTCGGCCGCGAGGGGCTTCTCCCCGTACACGTGCTTGCCCGCGCGGAGCGCCGCCAGCGCGACGTCCGCGTGGGCGGCCGGGATCGTGAGGTTGAGTACGGCGTCCACGTCGTCCCTGGCCACCAGGGCGGCCACGGACGGCACCACGGCCACCTCTCCCCCGGCCGGCGCCTGGTCCGCGACGGCTCGCGCGCGGCTCGGGTCGAGGTCGGTGACGGCGGTCAGCCGTACGGACGTCAGCCGCTCCAGGGTGGAGAGATAGGCGCCGCTGATCTTTCCCGCGCCCACGATGCCGATGTTCAGCGGCTTCAGCGGCTCGCCCACAGCAGCCCCCTCTCGGTCAGCGTGCGGACTTCCGGCACGTCGAAGTCGTCGGGCTTGTGCCCGATGGTCGAGACGAACACCCGCCCCGCGCCCCAGGTCCTGGTCCACACGGCGGGCATCACCGTGGGCCCGCCGTCCCGCAGTTCCTCCGGGAGCTTGTCGGCCGCGAAGGTGGTGGTGGCGAGGACGTCCACACGCGGGTCGGTGAACATCCAGTACTGCTCGGTGTGTACGGCGAAGTCGTCGAGCCCCGCGATGACGGGGTGGTCGGCGCGCTCGGGCACCAGCCGCACCGTGTGATCGTGGAAACCGGGCGGGTGCATGATGAACTTGCCGCCGGTCAGCAGGTGGTAGCCGTGATCGTGGAAGCAGTCGACGATGCCGCCGTGCCAGCCGGCCAGGCCGGTGCCGGCGCGTACCGCGGCGGCGAGATTGGCACTCCGCTCACGGGTGATGGTCCCCATGGTCCAGCACTGCACGATCAGGTCGGTGGCGGCCAGGCGCTCCGTGTCGTCGTACACCGCGAGGTCCTCGGAGGTCTCGACGGTGAATCCCCGCTCCTCGAGGAAGGGGACGAACGCGTCGCTGATCGTCACGGGCTGATGCCCGTCCCAACCGCCGCGGACGACGAGTGCTCGCCTGTTGTCGCTGGTCAAGGTGGTTGCACGCTCCCATCGGCGCCGCACGGCGGGTGCGGCGGTCGGGGTCGGGTGAGATCGGCCAACAGGGTCGGCGTCGAGGTCATACCCCGGCTCGGACGGTGCTGGACCGGCTGCCATGTGAACGTATGAACCAGCACGGAAGTTTGTCAATATGCTGGACGAACTCCGGAAAAGAAGCGGCCCGTCGACCATCACGTCACGACGGGACCGCGCACGGGTCGAATCACCCTGAACCCCTGCACACGCGCCATGCCGAGACCGCCCCTCGCCTCAATACCCCGCCACCGCACCGGCGTTCAGGCCGTCCAACGTCTTGACTAACCCCACTCGATGGATTTACACGGCGTTCACCTCTGCCGGAAGAACTTCTGCGCGAAGCATTGACGTAACAGATGCCCGGTCCTAACTTCATCGCGTCGTACTTCGTACGTCATATATGAGACGCGATACGCGAGATGTGAGAGCGCCCATGGCCTTCGCTCCGAGTCCGATTCCCTCCCGCACCCAGTTCGTTCTGGAAGCGATCAAACACGGCATCCTGACCGGTGGTCTCAGCCCCGGTCAGGCCCTGGTCGAGACCGAACTGGCCGCGCGTTTCGGGGTGTCGAAAACTCCGGTACGAGAAGCGCTCAAGACCCTCGCCGGTACCGGCCTCGTCGTGATGAGCCAGTTCAAGGGCGTCACCGTGCGCACCGTCGACGCGGCCATGGCCCACGAGGTCTACGACGTACGGCTGTTGCTGGAACCGGAGGCGCTGCGGCGCTCCCTCGCCCGGCACGCCTCGCTGGACGCCGCCCGCGACGCCCTGCTCAGGGCCGACGAGGCGGTGGACCAGGCCGAACGGTCCCTGGCCAACCGGGCGTTCCACCGCGAGCTGTATCTCTCCTGCGGCAACCCGCTGCTGACCCGGATGCTCGACGAGGTACGCGACCAGGCCGCGCTCGTCTCGACCGTCGCCTGGGCCGCCGACCCCTCCTGGGCGCGGGAGGCCGACGAGCACCGGGAGATCCTGCGCCTCGCGCTGGCGGGTGACGCCGCCGGCGCCGCACTCGCCCTGCACGACCACATCGCCTCGTTCGTACGGCGGGCGTTCCCCGAGGGAGAGCAGCTATGACCAGCGGTACGACCGGCCCCGGTCTCGACGCGGCGCGGGACGCCCTCGCCGATGTCGTGGCGATCCCCGTCACGCCGTTCGCCGCCGACGGGACCATCGACACCAAGGCTCATCGGGTCCTGCTGCGCCGGCTGATCGACGGCGGGGTGCGCACGCTCACGCCGAACGGCAACACCGGTGAGTACTACGCCCTCAGCCCCGACGAGCGCCGCGCGGTCACCGAGCTGACCATCGAGGAGACCGCCGGACAGGCCGTCGTCGTGGTGGGCGTCGGCCTGGAGGTGCCGACCGCCGTGGCCGCCGCCGAGCACGCCCGAAGGGCCGGCGCCGCGATGGTGATGGTCCATCAGCCGGTGCATCCGTACGTCTCCGAGGACGGCTGGATCGACTACCACCGCGCCATCGCCGAGGCCGTCCCCGAGTTGGGCGTCGTCCCGTACATCCGCGATCCGCGGCTGCGCGGCGAGAGCCTCGCGGAGCTGGGGCGGCTGTGCCCCAACGTGATCGGCGCGAAGTACGCCGTACCGGACGCCGCGCACTTCGCGGCCTTCGCGCGGGACGCGGGGCTGGAGCGGTTCGTCTGGGTCGCGGGACTCGCCGAGCTGTACGCCCCCTCGTACTTCGCGGG
Source organism: Streptomyces sp. NPDC006643 (assembly GCF_042870175.1). NCBI lineage: Bacteria > Bacillati > Actinomycetota > Actinomycetes > Kitasatosporales > Streptomycetaceae > Streptomyces > Streptomyces sp. NPDC006643. The sequence continues at coordinate 80,454 of NZ_JBIAHA010000029.1, forward strand.
CGGCGCCACCGGCTTCACCTCGGGGCTCGTCAATGTCGCCCCGGCCGTGTCGCTGGGCATGCTGGAGGCGCTGCGCGCCGCGGACTACGACACCGCGATGAAGGTCTTCGAGCGGATCCGGCCCTTCGAGGAACTGCGCGCGGCACGGCGGTCGGCCGACAACGTGACCGTCGTCAAGGAGGCGCTGGCGGCGCTGGGGCTCTGCCGTCGCGACGTACGCCCGCCGAGCCGGGTGCTGCCCGAGCCGGTACGCGCCGAGGTCGCCGCCCTGATAGCGGGGTGGCCGACATGACGACACCCGACGCGACCACGCCCGACGCGACCGCACCCGAAGCAATCGCTCCAGAAGCGACCACGTCCGACGCCACCACCCCCGGCACGATCGCCCCCGAGGATCTCCGCAGTCACCAGTGGTACGGCACGGACGGGCTGCGCTCCTTCAGCCACCGGGCCCGCACCCGCCAGCTCGGCTATCTCCCCGAGGAACATCTCGGCAAGCCCGTCATCGCGATCCTCAACACCTGGTCCGACATCAACCCCTGCCATGTCCATCTGCGCGAACGCGCCCAGGCCGTCAAGCGCGGTGTCTGGCAGGCGGGCGGATTCCCGCTGGAATTCCCGGTGTCCACGCTCTCCGAGACATTCCAGAAGCCGACCCCGATGCTCTACCGCAACATGCTCGCGATGGAGACCGAGGAACTGCTCCGCTCCTACCCCGTGGACGGCGCCGTCCTGATGGGCGGCTGCGACAAGACGACACCGGCGCTGCTGATGGGCGCCGCGTCGGTGGACCTGCCGGCGGTCTTCCTGCCGGCCGGGCCGATGCTCCCCGGGCACTGGCGGAACGAAGTCCTCGGCTCCGGCACCGACATGTGGAAGTACTGGGACGACAAGCGCGCCGGGCTCATCGGCGACTGCGAGCTGGCCGAGCTGGAGAACGGCCTCGCCCGCTCCCCCGGCCACTGCATGACCATGGGCACCGCGTCGACCCTGACCGCCGCCGCCGAGGCGCTGGGCGTCACGGTCCCCGGCGCCTCCTCGATCCCGGCCGTCGACTCCGGACACGAACGGATGGCCGCCGAGTCCGGACGGCGGATCGTGGACCTCGTACGGCGCGGTCTCACGCTCTCGAAGATCCTCACCGCCGACGCCTACGAGGACGCCGTCGCCACCGTCCTCGCCCTCGGCGGCTCCACCAACGCCGTCATCCATCTGATCGCGATGGCCGGCCGCTCCGGCGTCACGCTCACCCTGGACGACTTCGACCGCGTCGCCCGTACCGTCCCGGTGCTCGCCAACCTCCGTCCCGGCGGCGCGTACTTGATGGAGGACTTCCACTTCGCCGGCGGGCTGCCCGGCTTCCTGTCCCGGCTCACCGACGTCCTGCATCTGGACCGCCCGACCGTCTCGCACGACACCCTGCGCGAACAGCTCCACGGCGCCCTCGTCCACAACGACGACGTCATCCGGACACGCGACAACCCCCTCGCCGACGAGGGCGGCGTCGCCGTGCTGCACGGCAACCTCTGCCCGGACGGCGCCGTCATCAAGCACATCGCCGCCGAACCCCGTCTGCTGCGCCACACCGGACCCGCCGTCGTCTTCGACGACTACCGGCAGCTCCAGAGCACCATCAACGACCCCGCACTCGGCCTCACCCCGGACCATGTGCTGGTCCTGCGGGGCTCCGGACCCAAGGGCGGCCCCGGGATGCCCGAGTACGGCATGCTCCCGATCCCCGACCACCTGCTCAAGCAGGGCGTACGGGACATGGTCCGGCTCTCCGACGCCCGGATGAGCGGCACGAGTTACGGCGCGTGCGTGCTGCACATCGCGCCCGAGTCGTACGTCGGCGGCCCGCTCGCCCTCGTCCGCTCCGGCGACCTCATCACCCTCGACGTGGAGGCGCGCACCCTCCATCTCCACGTGGACGACGAGGAGTTGGCGAGGCGCCGGGCCGACTGGACCCCACCGCCCGCCCGCTACCAGCGCGGTTACGGCGCCCTCTACCAGGACCAGATCACCCAGGCCGACACCGGCTGCGACTTCACCTTCCTGGCCCGGCCCGGAGACGTACCCGATCCGTACGTGGGCTGACACGCGCGTCGGCACGGCAGGAACACACTTCACCGAAGGAACGGAGAACCGGTCATGGCCTCAGCTGTGGCGCAGGACTCGTCAGGCGCCCCACCAGGGGCTCCGAAGAAGCCGGGGTCCCGCAGAAAAGGCACGGGGCTCTCACCACGCCGGCTCCCGTATCTGCTGATCGCCCCCGCCGTACTGCTGATGGTGGGCTTCATCGCGTACCCGATGCTCAGCGTCTTCTACTACAGCCTCCAGAACTACAACGCCACCAAGCCCTGGCGGAACGGATTCGCGGGTCTCGACAACTTCAAGCGGATCTTCACCGAGGACCCGCTGTTCTGGGACAGTCTCGTCTTCTCCGGCAAGTGGGTCTTCACCGAGGTCACGCTCCAGCTCGCCCTCGGACTGATCCTCGCGCTCCTCGTCAACCAGACGTTCGTGGGCCGCGCCGCCGCCCGTGCGCTGGTCTTCTCGCCCTGGGCGGTCTCCGGTGTCCTGACGACCACCATCTGGCTGCTGCTCTACAACCCCTCGACGGGCGTGGGCCGTTATCTCGCCGACGCGGGCATCGGCACCTACGGCTCGTCCGTGCTCTCCGACACCGGCACCGTTTTCTGGGCCGCCGTGCTGGCCGAACTCTGGCGCGGGGTGCCGTTCTTCGCGATCCTCATCCTCGCCGATCTCCAGTCCATCCCCGGGGATCTGTACGAGGCGGCGTCCGTCGACGGGGCGAGCAGGTTCCGCCAGTTCTTCCACATCACGCTGCCGCATCTGCGGGACGCGATCATCCTCTCCACGCTGCTGCGCGCCGTCTGGGAGTTCAACAACGTCGACCTGCTGCTGACCCTCACCGAGGGCGGTCCGGCGGGAGTGACGACCACACTCCCGCTGTATGTGGCGGTCACCGGGTTCGAGGCGCACGACTTCGGCTACGCCACCGCGCTGACGACCGTCGCCTTCGGGATCCTCCTCTTCTGCTCGATCCTCTATCTGCGCCTGAGCAAGTTCGGAGGCGATCACAAGTGACCGCGGTCATGACCGAGAAGGGCGCTCCCCCGGTGCCCGCCGGCGGCAGCCGTAAGCCACCCTCCATAAGGAGGAAGCGGCGCGAGCGCGCCTTCGACGAGGTGCCCCGGTGGCAGATCTATCTGCCGCTCGGGCTGTATCTCCTCTTCACCCTCGTCCCCTTCTACTGGATGGTGCTGTTCTCGCTGCGGCCCGCGGGCTCCACCTCGCTGGTGCCCTGGCCGATGACCTTCGACCACTTCGAGAAGGTCTGGAACGAGCGCAGCTTCTCCGTCTTCTTCCAGAACAGCGCGCTCATCGGCGTGTTCACCCTGATCTGTACGACGGGGGTCGCGCTGGCCGGCGGCTACGCCCTGGCGCGCTTCAACTTCCGGATCAAGCAGGGCTTCATGCTGGCGCTGCTGTGCTCGCAGTTCATCCCGGGCGCGCTGATGCTGGTGCCGCTCTTCCAGATCTTCAAGAATCTCTCGCTCATCAACTCACCCCTGAGCGTGGTCATCGCGGAGACCGTCTTCCAACTGCCGCTCTCCATCATCCTGATCAGCGGCTTCATCAAGAACGTGCCGTACTCCCTGGAGGAGGCGGCCTGGGTCGACGGCTGTTCCCGGCTCCAGGCGTTCCGTATCGTCGTGCTGCCGATGCTGCGGCCCGGACTGATCGCCGTCGGCTCCTTCGCCTTCGTACACAGCTGGAACCACTTCCTCTTCGCCCTGATGTTCCTGATGGACCAGGACAAGCAGACGATCCCGGTCGGTCTCTCCACCCTGATCGGGGCGGACAGTGTCGACTTCGGCGCGCTGGCGGCGGGCGGTGTGATCTCCGCCGTGCCGGTGGTCATCGTCTTCGCCTTCATACAGAAGTGGCTGATCACCGGCTTCAGCGCGGGGGCGGTGAAGGGATGAGCCTTCCCGTGGTGCTGGCGGGGGCCCGTGGTCACGGCCGCTCGCATCTGCGCAACATCCACCGGCTCCAACAGGCGGGCCTGGTACGGCTCGTGGGCGTCTGCGAGCTGACCCCGCTGGCCCCGGACGAGCTGGCCGGCTTCGACGCCCCCGCGCAGTCCGCCGACTTCGGGGAACTGCTGGACCGTACGGGTGCGGCGGTGGCCGTCATCTGCACCCCCATCCACACGCACACGGATCTCGCGCTCACCGCCGCCGCCCGGGGTGTGCACACCCTCCTGGAGAAGCCGACCACCGCCTCGTACGCGGAGTACGAGCGGCTGCTCGCCGGGCTGGCGGAGCACGGCACGGTCTGCCAGATCGGGTTCCAGTCGCTCGGCTCCCATGCCCTGGGCGCGATGGGTGAGTTGGTGCGCGGCGGCGCGATCGGCGAGCCGCGCGGGATCGGCGCGGCGGGCGCGTGGGTACGCGACGAGGCCTATTACCGCCGTGTCCCGTGGGCCGGGCGCCGCACGCTGGACGGCCGGGACGTCGTGGACGGGGTGCTCACCAACCCACTGGCGCACGCGGTCGCGACAGCCCTGCGTATCGACGGCAGCGACCTGGCCGGGTCCGTCGCCGGGATCGAACTGGAGCAGTTCCGGGCCAACGACATCGAGGCCGACGACACGAGCTGTCTGCGGCTGACGACGGCCGCGGACACCCGGATCACCGTCGCCGTCACCCTGTGCGCGGAGCGGAACGCCGAGCCGTACATCGTGGTCCACGCCGCCGCCGGCCGCGCGACCTTCTGGTACAAGCAGGACCGGATACGGCTGGAACGCGCGGGACGGGAGCCGGAGGAGACCGGGTACGGGCGCACGGACCTGCTGGAGAATCTGATCGCGCATCTGCGCGGGGACGCGGACCTTCTGGTGCCGCCGGAGCGTACCGGCGCCTTCATGCGGGTCCTGGAGGCCGTCAGGACCGGTCCGCCGCCCACGCCGCTGCCGGCGGACGCCTGGTACGGCGCGCCGGGCGCGACCGGGCCGCGCCGGATCGTCAGGGGTGTGGACGCGCTCGTCGCGCGCGGCGCCGAGACCCTGGCCACGTTCTCGGAGCTGGGCGCGGGCTGGGCCGCGCGCCCGAACGAGCCGACGACCGTGCTGCGCTGCGCGGGACGCGAGGTCGCCACCCACGCACTCCGGCCGCGCCTGCCCGGCCAGTTGTCGCCGCGCCCGTATCTGCACCCCGTAAGGACCTTCGGCGGCGTGGTCGTCACCGAGCTGCGGCCCGCCGACCACGCGCACCACCTCGGGGTCTCCCTGGCCGTACCTGACGTGTCGGGCGTCAACTTCTGGGGCGGTCGCACCTACGTACGAGGTCAGGGCCCGGTGGCGCTCGACAACCACGGCACGCAGCAGCACACGGGCTGGCTGCGGCGGGAGCCCGACCGCTCCGTACAGCAGCTCTCGTGGTCCCGCGAGGGACGCGAACTCCTCAGGGAGCGGCGCGAGATCAGCACCCGCGCGCTCTCCGACGACGCCTGGGCCCTCCACTTCGCCTCGACGCTGACGAACGTGTCGGGCGAGGACCTGTCCATCGGCAGCCCGGCCACGAACGGCCGGCCGGGGGCCGGTTACGGCGGGTTCTTCTGGCGGGCTCCCAAGGAGGACGCGTCGGACCCACCGCCGGAGGCGTTCACCGACACCGCGAGCGGCGAGGACGCGGTGCACGGGAGCACCGCCCGTTGGCTGGCGCTGGCGGGCCGGGACTGGACGCTGGTGTTCGCCGGCGCGGACGAGGAGACCCGGCGGGACCCGTGGTTCGTCCGTACCGGCTCCTACCCGGGCGTCGGCTCCTCGCTGGCCTGGGAGCGGCGGCTGCCGCTGGCGGCGGGCGCGGCTGTCTCACGGCGGATCGTCACGGTCGTGTCGGACGGCCGGCTCGACCGCCCGGCGGCGGCTGCCCTCGCCCGTAAGGCGCTGTCGGCATGAGCGCGAAGCACTGCGGAACCCCTGGAAAAACCCTCGGAGAACAGACCCTCAGAGAGAAGAGCCGATCATGACAGTCTCGAAGGTGAACAGAGGGCGGACGGCCGTGGCCGTCTCCCTGACGACGGTGCTCGCCCTGGCGGCCACCGCGTGTGGCGACGACGGCAGCGGCGGAAGCGGCAGCGAAGGTTCCGGCAAGGGGGAGATCACCCTCTGGGACAACAACACGGGCGAGCGCCGGGACATCTGGGCGCAGATCATCAAGGACTTCGAGTCGCAGAACAAGGACATCAAGGTCAAGTACGTCGGTCTGCCCATCGACCAGGTCCAGCAGAAGTACGACACGGCGATCGACGGCGGCGGGCTGCCGGACGTCGGCGGCGTCGGCACCGCCTATCTCTCCAACCTCGTGGTCCGCGAGGTCCTGGAGCCGGTCGGCGACCGTGTCGACGCCGGCCCGCTCAAGGGCAAACTCGTCCCGTCGATGGTGGAGAGCGTGAAGGCGGCGGGCGGTCGCGGCGACGAGATGTACTCGGTGCCGAGTTCCACCAACAACGGCACGCTGTGGTACCGCACGGATCTGTTCGCGCGGGCGGATCTCGAGCCGCCGACCACCTGGCCGGCCTTCTACGAGGCCGCCGAGAAGCTCACCGAGCCGGGGACGGACAAGTTCGGTTACACGATCCGCGGCGGCGCGGGGTCGATCGCCCCGGCGCTGGACGCGATGTACGGGCAGTCCGGCATCACGTCCTTCTGGAAGGGCGACAGGACGACGGTCAACGACCCGAAGAACGTCGCGGCACTGGAGAAGTACGTCGCCCTCTACAAGAAGGTGACGCCGTCGGCGGACGTCAACAACGACTTCATCAAGATGGTCGCCCAGTACGACAACGGCAGCATCGGCATGCTGATGCACAACCTCGCCTCGTACCAGGACCATGTGAAGTCGCTCGGCAAGGAGAAGTTCAAGGGCCTGCCCTATCCGTCCCAGGCGAACGGCGAGCGCGTCCAGGTCTCCAACCCCGTGGACGGGCTCGGTCTGTTCAAGAACAGCAAGAACAAGGCGGCGGCCTGGAAGTTCATCGAGTTCGCCGCGTCCCACAAGTCGAACAGCGCGTGGAACGAGTCGGCGGGCTCCATACCGGCGAACATCGACGCCGCGTCCGACGAATGGATCCAGCAGGCGGAGCCGACGGCGGCGGCGATGAAGGCGCTCAGCGACGGCTCCACGAAGATCGTCGATCTGCCGTACTACCTGCCCGACTGGAACACGATCAGCAAGTCAGGCAACGAGCCGAACTTCCAGAAGGTGCTTCTCGGGGACATGTCCGCCCAGGAGTTCGCGGACAAGGTCGCCAAGGAACTCAACGCGGCCCAGGCGGAGTGGAACGAGCAGATGAAGAAGTGACCCCGGGGCGCCCGTGTCGCCCTGTGTCCGTGTACGCCGTGTACGCCGTCTGCCTGTGCCCCTGTGTCCCCGGACGCGTGAACGAGTGATCACTTGATGGGGTATCCGGGGCGCGGCGGCGCCGTCCGCCAGGCACTCTGCTGTCAGGACCGGGCATGAAGGTGCCCGGCCGAGCGGCGGAGGGGTGGGGACCGTGGACTTACCGAGTGACGTCGGCCGGGACGGGGACGGCGGGGGCCGGCCGGTGCTTCTGCTGGCCGGTCTGGCGGATCTGGCGCTGAGTACGTGCGGGTCGGCGCTGAAGGCGGCGCACGGTCTGCTGGACCGCTCCGACCTCGGCGACCTGGTCGCGCAGGGCCGCCAGGACCTCCAGGCACGCGGCCGGCTGGCCCTCGACCGGCTGGGCACGGACCTGTCGGGCGCCGGCTTCCTGGGAACCGCCGGCGGCGGCGAGGCGCACATGGAAGTGCTCGCGCGCCACGCGCAGCGCCGGGCCGCCGCCACCTCCTCCGCCACTTCCGCCGCCGCCCCGGACGGTTCCGATGAGTGAGCCGCGCGACCAGGCGGCGCTCAAGTCCCGCGTCGACCGGGAGCTGGACCGATTCGTCCGTACGGAGGCCGAGGCGCTGCTCGCGCTGGACGACGAGCTGGCGCCCCTCGTCGACGTACTGACATCGGTGACCGCCCGTGGCAAACGGCTCCGCTCGGCCTTCTGCTACTGGGGCTGGCGGGCGGCGGGCCGGCCGGACAGCGACGCGATGGTCCGCGCGGCGGCGAGCATGGAACTGGTCCACGCGGCGGCCGTGGTCCACGACGACATCATCGACGACAGCGCCCTGCGCCACGGACTGCCGACCGCCCAGGTGGCCCTGCGCGACGCCTTCGGGGCCGGGTCGCGCCCCAAGGCCCGCGCACGGTCGCTGGCGATGCTGGCCGGCGATCTGCTGATGGCGTGGGCCGGGCAGATGTTCACCGGCTGCGGTCTGCCCGCCGCGTATCTGGCGCAGGCCCGAGGCCTGTGGGCGGTGCTGGCCCGCGAGTTGATCGCCGGGGAGGCGCTGGAGGTCCTGCATCCCGAGGGCGAGTCCGACGTACGGCGGTCGCTGAAGGTGATCCGCTACAAGACGGCCAAGTACACCGTCGAACATCCGCTGCACATCGGTGCCGGACTCGCCGGCGCCGATCCGGTCCTGCGCGAGGTGTTCACCGACTACGGGCTCCCGCTGGGTGAGGCGTTCCAGCTGCGGGACGATCTGATCGGGCTGTTCGGCGAGCCCGCGACGACGGGGAAGTCGAACACGGACGACATCTCCGGCGCCCGTCCCACCGCGCTCATCGCCCTCGCCCGGCAGGCGGCCACCCCGGCCGAACGGCGCGAGTTGAAGGCTCTCCTCGGCCGCCGCACCCTGACCGCCGCGCAGTTGGGCCAGGTGCGCGCCGTCGTGGAGCGCACCGGTGCGCGCGAGCGCGTCGAGGACATGATCGGCGAACGGGTCAGGGTCGCGGTCGGCGCACTGGGCGGCGCCGGGATTCCCGACCTCGCCCATCACTCGCTGACCCGGCTGGCCGGCGCCGCCACCAACCGGCCCGACTGACCGCCGTACAACCGCCGGTTCCGCAGCCCCCCACCTCTCGAAAGGGTCGACCGTGGCCGCCTACACCGAACAGTCCCTCGACGCCCTGCGCGGGCACGGTGACGAACTCGCCGACGCCACCGTCGCGACCCTCTTCGAGCGCGGCGAGGTGGGCACGTTCAACTCCCTCATGCGCTACGTCTCCACCGTCGGCCAGGAACTCCCCGACGGGCTGCCGGAGGTGGCCCGTGAGTATCTGAACGAGACGAGCGGGCCGCCCGCCTGGGTGGACTGGGACGAGATGGAGAAGGCGCGGCTGTTCTTCATCGACAACAACGTGCACATCTCCACCGCGCTCTCCTTCGCCTCCATGCCCGCGTGTTACGTCGTACCGCACATCGCGAAGCTGCTGTCGGCGACGCACTCGCTCAAGTACCCCTCCAAACGGATGGCGGAGACCGGGCAGTTCACCGTCTATCTGATGCGGCCCGACGCCTTCGAGGCGGGCAGCCGGTTCATCCCCGCCGCCCAGAAGGTCCGGCTGCTGCACGCGTCGATCCGTCATCACCTCGCGCGCGAGGGCCGCTGGGACGTGGCGGCTCTGGGTACGCCGATCTGTCAGGAGGACATGATCGGCGGGCAGATGATGTTCTCCGTCCAGGTCCTGGACGCCCTGCACCGCCTCGGCGTCCATATGAGCGTGGACGGAGCGGAGTCGTACTACTACGCGTGGCGTGTCGTGGGCGCCATGCTCGGCGTCGACCAGGCCCACGCGCCGGCCGATCTCGACGCGGCACGCCACTTCTCCGATCTGTACATGACGCGCCACATGGGACCGAGCCAGGAAGGCGCCGAACTCACACGGCAGTTGATCGACCTGTACGAGGAGGTGGTGCCCGGCACCCTGCTCGACCCGGTCGTCTCCGCCCTCATCCGGCATCTGATCGGTGACACGAGCGCCGACTGGCTTCAGGTGCCGCGCTCCAGGTGGGACACGCTCGTGAAGGCGGCCCCCGTACTGCTGAATCTGCTGGAGACCGTCGAGGACCGCTCGCCCCTCGGGGCCTGGGCACTGGACCGCGTCGGCCATCTCACCACCGTGCTCGAACTCTCCTCGCTCACGCGCGGCCGGGTCATGCACTACGCCATCCCTGAGCAGCTCAAGAAGGAGTACGGCCTCTCCTCCGCCGTGCCGCGCACCCGTCGCTGGACTCCCCAGCCGCCTGCAACTGATCCACTGGGCCGTTCGTCTTGATGAGCACGGTCGAGCGGATGGGATGCCACGGTGGAGCGGGTGCGGGAGGACGAGAAGGCGGACGCGGAACTGGGCGCCGGGGGCCGGTCCCCCTGGTGGGTCCGGCGGCGGGGACGGGTGCTCGCGGCCCTCGCCGTACTGACCGCGGCGCTGCTGGCGTTCCACCGGGCCGTCCCCAATCACGGCCCGCGCCTGGGCAGTTCGCTGGAGGCGTTCCTGCCGTGGCTCGGCCTGGCGGCCGTGGCGCTGCTCGTCCTGGCGCTGCTGCGCCGTTCGGTCGTCGCGCTGGTGGCCCTGCTGCTGCCGGTGGCCGCGTGGACGTATCTCTTCGGCGGGCTGTTCCTGCCGGGTGCGGAGGCCGGCTCGTACGACCTGCTCGTCGTACAGCACAACGTCAGCGACGAGAACGAGGATCCGGCGGGCACGGCCCGCGCCCTGGCCGCGGCCGGGCCCGACCTCATCGCGCTGGAGGAGTTGGTCTCCCCGGCGTCGGCGGTCTACGGGAAGACCCTCGGTCCCGACTACCCGTACCACGCGGTCCGGGGCACCGTCGGCCTCTGGTCGAGGCATCCGCTGTCCGGCACCCGGCCGGTGGACATCAGGCCCCGGGGGATCGCGGAGGGCTGGAGTCGCGGCCTGCGTACGGTCGTCGCCACACCGCACGGCGATGTCGCGGCGTATGTCGCGCACCTGCCCTCGGTCCGCTTCCGCGCCACCGGCCTCGCGTCGTCGGCGCGTGACGAGAGCGCCGGACTGCTGGGCGGGGCGGTGGCCGCCGAGCGGACCGACGCCGTCATCCTGCTGGGCGACCTCAACGGCACGGTGGACGATCGCGGGCTGGCCCCGCTGACCTCACGGATGGGCGTGGCGGAACGGGGCTTCGCCCTCAGCTTCCCCGCCGCCTTCCCGCTGGCCCGGATCGACCAGGTGATGGCCCGCTCGGCGACCGTCGCCCATATCCGTACGCTGCCCGCGACCGGCAGCGACCATCTGCCGGTCGCCGCCGGGATCACCGGTCTCGGCAAGGCCTCCGCCGACAACTGACACGCCGGCGCGCCCGCGCGTCGGCGCACCCCCGTCCGCCTCGTCCGCTGTCCCTCTCATTCACGCCGTTCGCCTGGTGAATCAGCGTTCATTCGTCGCGCCCGGCCGGAGTCTTCCGCCCGTCGCGGCCCCTGTCAACGGGACGCTCACAGGTTTCCGCCCTTCCGGACCAGCCCTGTCAGAACCCTTGTCATCCGTTCGGAACGCAATGTATACATTGCGCTCAACGCTAGTGGGCAGGCCCAGCCGCCGCCCTCCCCAACCGCCGGCCAGAGGTGAGTGCCATGCCAAGAAGTGGTCCCAGGGGGCTCCGGATCAGGAAGCTGACAGCGCCGGTCGCGCTGTCCGTGACGCTGCTCGTCGCCACGGCCTGCGGTTCGGGACAGAGTTCCGGAGCCGGGGACGGGGCGATCAAGGTCGGCGCCTCGCTGCCGCTGTCCGGCCCCGTCGCCGACTCCTCGAAGCCCGCCTACGAGGCGTACAAACTCTGGCGCGACGAGGTGAACGCGGAGGGCGGACTGCTCGGCCGCGACGTCGAACTCAACGTCCTCGACGACGGTTTCGACCAGAACACCGTCGTCACGAACTACAACCGCCTCATCGCGCAGGACCGTGTCGACCTGCTCCTCGGCACCTTCTCCTCCAAGCTCAACCTGCCCGCCTCGTCGGTGGCCGAGCGCAACAAGATGCTCTACGTCGAGCCGTCGGGCGGCGCCGAGGAGATCTTCAACCGCGGCTACGACTATCTCTTCTTCGCGCAGCCGAGTACGTCGCTGAGCCTGCCCGACCAGTTCATCCAGCTCATCGAGTCGCTGCCGGCCGACCAGCGGCCGAAGACCGCCGCCTATCCCACCCAGGACGACCCCAACACGGATGTGGCGATCGAGGCGTTCCGCACGGCGCTCACCAAGCTGGGCGTGAAGAGCGTCTACCACGAGAAGTACGCGCCGGAGACCGTCAACTTCGACCCGATCGCCGATTCGGTGGCCCGCGCCGAGCCGGATCTGATCGTGCACGGCGCCGTCAGCGCGGACGGAGTCGGCTTCGTCAAGGCGCTCCAGAAGCAGCAGTTCAGCCCCAAGATGCTCTTCCAGACCAACAGCCCCAGTGTCGTCCAGACGTTCGGCAAGGGCGTCGGCGAGAAGAACACCGAGGGCGTGTTCACGATCACGGCCTGGAGCCCGAAGGCCACCTACCCGGGCAACGAGCGCTTCGTGAAGGACTACACGGCGAAGTTCGGTACGGCTCCGACGGAGGACGCCGCGAACGCGTACACCGCCGGACAGGTGCTGGAGGCCGCGGTCAAGGCCGTGGGCAGTCTCGACCAGGACAAGCTCCGCGACTGGCTGCGCTCGCACACCGTGCAGACGATCGTCGGCCCGCTGAAGTGGGACGACCGGGGTGTGCCGGACGGCGACATGCTGCTCGCCCAGTGGCAGGGCGGCAACCTCGAATTCGTCCTGCCCGAGAGCCAGCGGACCGTCGACGGCATCGTCAACCCGAAACCCGGGTGGTCGTGATGGGGCAACTCGCCCAGGCGCTGATCCTCGGACTGCTGGTCGGCGGCGTGTACGCGCTCGCGTCGTCCGGCATGAATCTGATCTTCGGCGTGATGAAGGTGGCCAACCTCGCGCAGGGCTCGATGCTGATCCTCAGCTCGTACCTCACCTACTCGCTGTGGGAGGCCACCGGTCTCGACCCACTGGTCCTGGTGCTGCTGACGACGCCGTCCCTGCTGCTGGTGGGCTGGGTGACGTACTACCTGGTCGTCGAGCGCTCCCGGACGACCGACGCGTCGATGGCCCTGGTGACCACCTTCGGACTCGCGCTGGTGACCAAGGGCGTGGTGGCGCTCGTCTGGGGCAACGACCTGCACTCCGTCTCGCCGGGCTACGCCAACCGCTCCTTCTCCGTGCTCGGGATGAAGCTTCCGCAGGCGCAGGTGTACGCGACGCTGGTCGCCGCCGTCGTCCTCCTCGCCCTCTACGTGCTGCTGACCCGCACTTGGCTGGGCCGCTCCATCCGGGCCACCGCCACGAGTTCGGAGGGCGCCCGGCTGATCGGTATCGACGTACGACGGACCTGGGCGGCCTCGTACGCGATCGGAATCGCCGCCGCCGGCGCGGGCGGGTCGCTGCTGAGCGTGCTCTATCCGTTCATGCCCAGTACGTCCGACCACTGGATCGGGCTGCTGCTCTCCATCATCGTGCTCGGCGGCATGGGCAGCCTGCCGGGCAGCATCCTCGGCGCGCTGGTCATCGCGGTCGCCGAGTCGCTGACCACCACCTATATCTCACCGGACTGGGCGACCGCCGTGCCGTACGTGGCGATCATCGCGGTGCTCGTCGTCCGGCCCCAAGGCCTGCTGGGCGCCCGGCTGCGAGAGGACATGAGCCGCGCATGAACGTGCCACGCATCAACACGGGGACCACCCGGGCGACCCCGCGCCGGCTCCAGGCGCTCGCCATCGCGGTCGCGGTGACGGTCCTGGCCCTCTTCCCCGTCGTCTCCGACAACGCGTACTACCAGAACATGGCGATCATGGCTTTCCTGCTGGCCGTCATGGCGTCCGGCTGGAACATCATCTCCGGCTACACCGGCTACATCTCCCTCGGGCAGAGCGCCTTCCTCGGCATCGGCGCCTATACGACGGCCCTGCTGTCGATCCATCTGGGCTGGTCGCCGCTGCTGGCCGCGCCGGTCGGCGGACTCACCTCGACCGCCGCCGCCCTGCTGCTCGGTCTGGTCGGACGGCGTACGCGCGGCATCGCCTTCGTCATCGTCAGCTTCGCGTTCCTGGAGTTCGCCGCCCTACTGGTCTCCAACTGGTCGTCGGTGACCAACGGCAACCACGGGCTGGCCCTGCCGCTGCCGTCGTGGGACCGCGACCTGCTCAACATCCCCTTCTACTACGCCCTGTTGGTGCTGCTGGTGCTCACGGTCTGGGCGTCGTGGGCGATCCGGCGGTCCACCTTCGGCATCGGGCTGCTCGCGATCCGCGACGACGAGTCGAAGGCCGACGGCGTCGGTGTGCGCACCGACCGGTACAAGATGCTGGCCTTCGCTGCCAGCGCGCTGCCCATCGGGATCGCGGGCGGCGTCTACGGCTACTACATCTCGTTCCTGGAGCCGGCCGCGATGTTCGACATCGTCATCGCGATGCAGATCCTGCTCGCCGCGCACCTGGGCGGGGTGGGCACGCTGTGGGGCCCCGTGCTGGGCGCGTTCCTGCTGGAGCCGCTCAACCAGTTCACCAACCAGACGCTCAGCGGACCCGACGCCGGATCCTGGCGGATGATCATGTACGGGACGCTGCTGGCGGTGATCGTCCTCTTCCTGCCCCGGGGCATCATCACGGAGACCCGCGCCTGGTTGTCCCGGCGCCGGGGCACGGCTCCGCGGGCACGGGCGGGGGTGCGGCTCGCCGACGTACCGGCCGCTCTGCCGGCGCCCGCGCGGCCTCGGCCACCGGACGAACTCCCGTCCGGTGAAACGCTGTTGCGGGTGAGCGGGCTGGGGAAGGCGTTCGGCGGTGTCAAGGCGGTCGACGACTGCTCGTTCACCGTGCGGAAAGGCTCCATCACCGGGCTCATCGGCCCCAACGGGTCCGGAAAGACCACCGTGTTCAACCTTCTCGACGGCGGCATCGGCGCGGACAGCGGCACGATCGAGCTGGCGGGGCGGCGCCTGGACCGGCTGCCGCGCTGGCAGCGCGCGCACGCCGGGCTCGCGCGTACGTACCAGGCGACACGTGTCTTCCCCCGGCTGACGGCGCTGGAGAATCTGGCCGTGCCGAGCCGGTCCTACTCGACCCGCGGGCTGCGCGCGGGGGTGTTCAGCGGCGAGGAGGCCGAACGCGCCCAGGCGTGGCTGGAGTTCGTCGGCATGGGCGCCTACTCCCATCATCCGGCGGGTGAACTGTCCTACGGGCAGCAGAAGTTGATCGAGCTGGCGCAGGCGCTGGTCCTGGAGCCCCGGCTGCTGCTCCTGGACGAGCCCGCGGCGGGCATCAACCCGGCGCTCGTCGAGCGGATCTCCGACATCGTCCGCAAGCTCAACGCGGCGGGCACGACGGTCGTGATCGTCGAGCACAACATGCCGCTGGTGCTGTCGCTGTGCGACCACATCCACGTACTGGCGCAGGGGCGGGTCATCGCGAGCGGCCCGCCGCACGAGATCGAACGGGACCCGGCCGTCCTGGACGCGTACCTCGGAGACAACCAAGCGGTCATGGCGGGCACGACGGGAGCGACCCAGTGATCACCTTCAAGGGCCTGGTGGCCGGCTACGGACGCGCCGGAGACATCCTGCGCGGGGTCGACTTCACCGCCGCCGAGGCCGCCATCACCTGTGTCGTCGGCCCCAACGGGGCGGGCAAGTCAACGGTGTTGAAAGTGTGCAGCGGTCTGCTGACGCCGCGCGGCGGCCAGGTGACGCTCGACGGTGAGGAGATCGGTCATCTCCCGCCCGCGCGGATCCTGCGGCAGGGAGTCGTCCACGTACCGCAGCACCACGGTCTGTTCCCGTCGCTGTCCGTCCGCGAGAACGTGCTGCTCGGCGCGTACGTACGCAGGAAGGAACGCGACCGCAACCGGCGCCGGTTCGACGAGATCGCCGAGATCTTCCCCATCGTCGCCGAGCGGGCGGCGGAGAAGGCCGCCGCGCTCTCCGGCGGTCAGCGGCGCATCGTGGAGTTCGCCCGCTCCCTGATGCTCAGTCCGCGTGTGGTCCTGCTCGACGAGCCGACCCTCGGTCTCGACCCGAAGGCGTGCGCGCTGATCGAGGAGTCGGTGCTGCGGCTCAAGGAGCAGGGGGTGACGGTGCTGATGGTCGAGCAGAACGTACGCTTCGGGCTGGCCCTCGCGGACGACGCCGTCGTCATGGAGGGCGGCCGGGTGATCCACACCGGACCGGCGAGCGGTCTTCTCGCGGACCCGGACATGGCGCAGCTGTTCTTCGGCGGGACGGCGCGGACCGACGGCGCCGGCCTCTCCGACGGCCCTGACCGCGCCGGCGGCCCCGACCTCCCCGACCGTGCCACGCTGACCGAGATCCAGACGCTGCCGACCTCCGGTGCCCGCGCGGCGCAGCCCTTCCGGATCGGCGACGACGAGTTCCTGGCGATCCCCCAACTCGCGTACGACATCCCGGGCGCGCCCGCGCACATGAACGGCGGCGACAGTGAGACGCGGCTGCGGCTGCTGCGCCGCGCGGGTGAACGGTTCGTGCCATGGGGCGAGTTGGCCGCGCCCGGCGGGGAGGACGCCGAGTTCTTCATGGTCGGCGAGCGGGCGTTCCTTGCGGTGGCGAGCATCCGTACGGGGGCGGGGCCGTACAACTACACCGCGCCGTCAACGGTGTTCGAATGGGACGGTACGGGCTTCGCGCCGTTCCAGGTCTTCGACACCTACGCCGCCAAGCAGTGGCGGCACTTCACCATCGGTGACCGGCAGTTCCTCGCGCTGGCACAGGGCGTGGCAGTGCCGGGACACGACGAGAGCGAGAACCGGCCCTCCGTGATCTTCGAGTGGGACGGCGGGCGCTTCGCCCACTTCCAGGACATCCCCTCCCGATGGGCCTACAACTGGCACGCGTTCACCGTGGACGGCGTCCACTTCCTCGCGCACGCCGACCATGTCTCGGCGAGCGTGCTGTACCGCTGGGACGGCGAGCGGTTCACCCCGCACCAGGAACTCGCCGACACCGCGGGCCGGGCGTTCACGACCTTCACCGGCCCGGCGGACGGCGCCACGTATCTCGTCGTCGCCCGCATCGACGACGGAAGCCGGGTACTGCGCTGGGACACCGGCGCCGGGCGCTTCGTGGAACACCAGCGACTGGCGGGGGCGGGCGCCCGTGAACTGGCGGTGGTCCGGACCCCGGACGGGCTCCATGTCGTCCGGATCAACTTCATCCACGGCACACCGGCCGATCCGACGACCGCGCTGCTGTCGCAGATCTACCGCTGGGACGGGACCCGGCTGGAGACGGTGCTGGAGTTCCCCACCACCGGCGGGACCGATGTCTGCGTGCTGGAAGACGGCTCGGCGAACCCGCTGCTGGTGGTGACCAACTCCCTCAGCGCCGACCGGCGTTTCGCCGCCGAGAGCGCCGTCTACCGCTTCACGGGCTGAGCCCGCCGCGTACGCCGCAGGGCCGTACGCGGCGAGTGCCGCCCCGACCGCCCGTCCCCCACGCCGCAGCAACCGGAGAGAACGCACCATGGCCGTATACGAGAGTCCCGAACTCATCGACCTGTTCACCACCTACACCGCCGGCCCCGACTCCATCGGCGCGCATCTGCGCGAGGCCGCCACGCGTGCCGCCGACAGCGATCCGCTGCTCGTCGTGACCGGCGCGGACATGGCGCTCTACCCGGGCGACGGCCGCCCGCCGACCGTGCTCGGCTTCCGGCTGTCCACCCGGGGTTTCAAGGAACTCGCCGCCGTCTCCCATCTCGGCCCCGCGCTGGCCTCACTGGCGGCCCTGCGTGAACAGGAAGCGACGACGCCCGGCGACGGCACTCCGCTCTGGCGGTCGGACGCCGAGCGGCTGCTGAGCCAGGTGCGGCGCTCGCGCGCGGCGAACAGTCCCCGGCTGTGGCGCGATGTCATCGCCGCGCCCGCCTACGCGGGCCGGGAGCGGGCCATCGCGGCGATGGTCGACCACTCCTGCGCCATGACCGAGCGCTTTCTGCTGCGGAGCCTCGACGATCCCTCGTATCTCAACCACCGCACGCTGCGCGAGAGTTACCTGGAGGACAGCGACGATCCCGACCGGCCGGTCTCCTTCAACCGTGTCATGGTCGCCACGTTCTTCCTCGTCGGCATGGACACCGCCCACCGCCTGATCGCCTGGTGCGACAGCCAGGCGATCGACTGGTCCCGCACGATGGTGGTCATCGCCGGCCAGCAGGGCCGGCCGACGGCGGGGGTGACCTGGCGCACGAGCAGTGTGGCGGCGATCGTGCTGGCCGCCTCGCGTGCCGAACTGCCCCTGGACCGCCTGTACATGGCGCCGCACGCCCCCGTGTTCCGTACTCCCGTCGACGGGGATCTCAGCGAGGTGGCCGCGCTGGAACCGGTCATGCGCGCCCTGTGGTCGGGGACGCGGGCGACCGTGGAACTCGGCTCCTCGATGTTCGACGGCTATCCGGCGTTCTCGCCCGGCGGGCCAGGCGCGTCGGGTGGGTCTGGCGACGCCCTCGTACGCCACGGGACCGACGGGGCCGACGGGAGCGACGGGAGCGCCACGGTCGCCGAGATGCCCGCGATCCGCTCGGCCGACGACTGGTTCACGCTGGTCACCCGGCTGCGGCTGGTCATGGAGGACCCCCGCCAGCTGCTCTCCGGCGCCGTCAGCGACTACGCCGCCCAGCAGCTCGTCGCCCACGCCAACGACCCCCTCGCCATCGTCGTGCCGGGTCTCGACGGCGAGCCGTATCCCGAACCACGGTACGGCCGGGGCGAGTTCGAGGACGACCACGCCACGAGCGGAGCCGAGTCATGAGCCCGACCCCGCCCCCGGCAACGCCCCCGAACCCGGCCCGCGGCCCGTTTCTGGACCGCCTCCACGCGGGCGAGCTGACCCTGATGCTGGGCATCCGTACGAGCCGTACGGCCGACATCGTCCAGATCGCGCACTCGACCGGCCACCACAGCATCATGGTCGACCTCGAACACTCCGCCATGTCGACCGATGTGGCGGCCCAGCTCTGCGCCACCGCCGGCCTCCTCGGCATGACCGCGCTCGTACGCGTCCCCGAGCGCGAGTACGGCATGATCGGCCGTCTGCTGGACGGCGGCGCGCACGGTGTCGTCGCCCCCCGCGTCGAGACGCCCGAGGAGGCCGAGCGGATCGCCCGCGCGTGCCGCTTCCCCCCGCGCGGCCAGCGGTCGCAGACCACGACGGTCCCCCATCTGGGCATGCGGCCCACGCCCGCCCGGGAGTTGAACCCGGCGCTCGACGACGCCGCCGTCGTCCAGGTGCTCCTCGAAACACCCACCGGCATCGCGAACGCCGACGCCATCGCACGGCTGGACGGGGTGGACATGCTCGGCATCGGCGCGAACGACTTCACCGCGGAGCTGGGCGTGCCGGGCCGGTACGGGGATCCACGGCTGCGTGAGGCGGTCGTGACCGTCGCCGAGGCGTGCCGCCGGCACGGAAAGCTGATGATGATCGGCGGTGTCGCCGACCGGGCGGTCCTCAACTCCCTTCACACGATCGGCGGTTGCCCGCTCCGGCTGACCGGGACCGACACCGCGCTGCTGTATCAGGCGGCCGACGCCAACGCCCGAACCGAAAGGGAGACCCACCATGGCTCCATCGCCCCTTGAGACCACCCCCATGCGCGCCGCGGAGTCCAACACCAGGCCGCGCTTCACGGTCCCGCCGGACAGCTGCGACACGCATTTCCATGTCTTCGAGCCCGGTTACGCCCATGTGCCCGAGCCGCTCTACACCTTCCCGGACGGCACGCTGGAGCAGTATCTGGCCGTGACGCGACATCTCGGCATCCGGCGCACGGTGCTGGTCCAGCCGACGTACTACGGCACCGACAACACCCTGCTGCTCGACGTGCTGCGCGCGGCCGGGCCCGACTGCCGGGGTGTCGCGCGCGTCGAGGAGGACGTGGACGCCCGCGAACTCGACCGTCTGCACACGGCGGGGGTCCGCGCGATCCGCCTCGACCTGTTCGCCCGCGCCGGCTGGCCGACCGCCGACATCGTCGCGTACGTCCGGCGGATGGCGGCCCTCGCGCGGCCACGCGGCTGGCATCTCCAGTTCTACGCGCCCGGCACGGTGGTCCGGGACCTGCTGCCCTTCCTCGCCGATCTGGAGGACCGGTTCGTCATCGATCACATGGGCTACATGAAGGAGTCGGACGGGCTGACCCGCGCCGACTTCGACCGGCTGCTGCGGGTCATGGACGGGGGCCGGTGCTACATCAAGCTGTCCGGGCCGTACCGGATCGCCAAGGACCGGCCGCTGTCGGTGGTGGAGCCCATCGGCCGGGCGCTGGTCGCGGCGCGCCCCGACCGGCTGGTCTGGGGGTCGGACTGGCCCCATCTGCCCGACGGCGGGCGCGACACGGGCGAGTTGCTGAACCTGCTCGCCGACTGGGCGCCCGACGAGGCCGACCGTCACCGGATACTGGTCGAGACGCCCGCGAGTCTGTTCTTCGCCGACTGACTCCCGCGTGTCACCCGACGCCTCGGCGTCGCCCGGCAGGGCCCCGCGTTGCCGTGAGGACAGAATGCAATGTATACATACATCATGCCTTCAGCCCGCGACCGTTCCACCGAGCGACCAGGGATGCACAACCAGGCCGAACTCGCCTACCGGCGACTGCGCGAGCGACTGCTGTCCGGCCAGCACGACCCCGGCGACCGGCTCACCGAACTCGACCTCTGCGAAGAACTGGGCATGAGCCGCACCCCGGTCCGCGAGGCGCTGCGGCGTCTCCAGAGCGACGGGCTCGTCACCTCGACGGGCCGGGGCGTGGTGGTCAGCTCGCTCTCCGCGCAGGAGATGCGGCACGCCATGCAGCTCCACGGCGCGCTGGACGCGCTCGCCGCGAAGCTCGCCGCGACCGCCCAGCGCGACGGCCAACTGTCGCCCGCCCAGCTCACCGCGCTCAAGGACGCGTCCCGTCACGCGGCGAGGAACGCCGGCGACGGCGTCACCCCCGCCGACGCCTGGCGCGCCAATCTCGACTTCCACATGCTGCTCGCGCGACTGTCGGGCAACCCCCTGCTGGAGGACGCCCTCGACCGGATCTGGGCCCGGTTCGCGATCGTCAGCCGCACCAACATCAACCGGCGCCGGGACCTGTCGCCCGGTCAGCACGACGCGATCGTCCGGGCCATCGTCGCGGGGGATCCGGAGGCGGCCGAGGCCGCGGCGGCCGAGCACGTGCACGAGGCGGCCACGGCGTCCGACGCGGCGGACGAGGCCCACCACGCCGACCACCCGGCCGACGAATCCACCTCCCCCGGAGCCTGATGTCCCCACGAAGTCCTTGAAACCTTGAGAAAGTTGTCCCGGGCTTGAACACCGCGTCCCAGCGGTGCGTACCCCCTTGAGGAACCGGCCGCCGGAGCCGGTCACGGGACAGCGACCAGCGATCAGGGAGCAGATCATGACGGGAACGCAGGGCACCGCCCCGACGGCCACCGGCCGGACGGTGGCACGCCGTACGGTCGTCGCGGCGGCGGGCGCCGTCGGTCTGGGCGCGGCACTCGTCGCGTGCGGCTCGGACGACCCGGCGGACTCCGCCGAGCGGACGCCGACCACCGACGGCGCGAACGGCGACAGCGGCAGTGGTGAGGGCGGATCCGGCGGGCAGGGAGAAGTGCTCGCCAAGACCGCCGACATCCCGGAGGGCGGCGGCAAGGTCTTCGAGGACAAGGGCGTCGTGGTCACCCAGCCGGCGGCCGGTGAGTTCAAGGCCTTCTCCTCCGTGTGCACACACTCCGGATGCACGGTGGGGGACATCTCCAACGGCACCATCACCTGTCCCTGCCACGGCAGTCAGTTCGACGCGGCCAACGGCAGCGTGAAGAAGGGCCCGGCGACCAAACCGCTGGGTGCCACCGCGATCACCGTCGAGGGCGACTCGATCTCCCTCGCCTGACGAGCCGTCAACTCCGCTGCGGCTCGGCGGACTTCACGACCCGGGCCGCCTCTTCGAGCGCCTCGACCGCCGCCCTGATCGACGGGCGGCGGTCGGCGTCGGCGCGCCACACCGCGTAGACGTGCCGGAACATCTTCTGCCGTACGGGCACGGCCACGACGCTGTCGGGCAGTCGTCCGCGCCCCAGCCGTGGCGCGACACAAACCCCCAACCCGCCGCCGACCAGCTCAAGTTGGGTGTGCTGTTCGCCGGCCATGTGCTCGATCCGTGGCTCGATCCCCTTCGACCGCAGCGTGAACACCAGCCATTCGTGGCAGAACTCGCCTGTCGGCCAGGACACCCACGAGTCGTGCGCGAACTCCTCCAGATCGACCTCCCGCCGGTCCGCCAGCGGGTGATCGGCCGGCATCGCGACATCGGCGGCGTCCTCCAGCAGGGACGCGGTCGCCAGTCCGCCGGGCACCGGCAGCCGTTTGTTGTTCCAGTCGAGCACGACGGCGAGATCGAGATCGCCGCGCAGGACCTGCCGGACCGCGCCGTCGGGCTCCAACTCCAGTGAGCGCACCCGCAGATCGGGGTGCGCCTTGCGCAGTGCGGCGAGCGCGACGGGGAACAGCCCGCGGGCCGCCGTGGGAAAGGCGGAGAGCCGCACCTCGCCGACGGCCTGACCGCGCTGCGCCTCGATGTCCGACTGGGCGAGTTCCACCTGGGAGATGATCCGCGCGGCGTGGTCGGCGAGCAGTCGTCCCGCGTCGGTGAGCCGGACGCCGCGCCCGTGCTTGGCGAGGAGTTGCTGGCCGACCTCCCGCTCCAGCTTGGCCAGCTGCTGCGAGACGGCCGACGTGGTCACATGGAGGCCGTCGGCGGCGCCGCTGACGGAGCCGTGCCGGGCGAGCGCGTCCAGGATCCGCAGTCTCTCCAGATTCAACATGTAAGCGATGCTACGTGAACGGGTCGAGTTATTCTCGCTTGTCCTTAGAGGTCGCGACCCTCATCGTTGCCGTATGAGCACAGCGACCCCGCCTCCGGGCACCACGACATCCCCCCGCCGCCCTCCGATCGACTGGCGTATCCGGTTCGGCGTGCTCTCGCTGATCTGGGGCTTCAGCTTCCTGCTCATCAAGGTCGGCACCCAGAGCTACGCGCCGTTCCAGGTGACCTTCGGCCGGCTGTTCTTCGGCACGGCGGTCCTCGCCGTCGCCATCGCGGTACGGCGCGAGCGGCTGCCCCGTGGCCTGCGCACCTGGGGTCACCTCACGGTGGCGGCGTTCATCCTCAACGCCGTGCCGTTCTCGCTCTTCTCGTACGCGGAGCTGACCATCCCGTCGACCCTCGCGGGCATCTGCAACGCCACCTCCCCGCTGTGGGGCATGCTGCTGTCGCTCGTGGCGCTGTCCGAGGACCGCCCCACCCGGCGCCGGGTCGGCGGTCTGGGCCTCGGCTTCATCGGCGTACTGACCGTGCTCGGCGCCTGGCAGGGATTCTCCGGGCTGGACTTCACCGGTACGGCCATGGCGCTGCTGGCCTCGCTGAGCTACGCCGTCGGCTGGATCTATGTACGCCGCACCCTGGCGGGCAACAGCAGCTCGCATCTGTCCCTCACCGGGGCGCAGTTGTTCATGGCGACCCTGCAACTGGCCGTGGTGACGCCCCTGTTCACCGATCTGCCGACGTCCTTCCCCGTGGTGCCGCTGCTGGCCGTGGTCGCCCTCGGCAGCCTCGGGACAGGGCTGGCCCTGCTCATCCAGTACGGTCTGGTCGCCGAAGTCGGCCCGACCACCGGTCAGATGGTCACGTACTTCGTCCCGGTCATCGCGACGGCCGCCGGGGTGGCCGTCCTGGGTGAGCCGCTGCACTGGAACACCCCGGTCGGCGCGGTCGTCGTGCTCGTCGGCGCCGCGCTCACCCAGAACAGGAGCGGCGGCTCCCGCACCGCGCGTACGTCCCGGCCGAAGCCCGCCGCCGCGCCCCCGGTCCCGGCCTCGGCCCCGGTCCCGACTCCCGCGCCGGTCACCGCCGATCAGCCGTAGCTGCGCGCCGGCGCGGCCCCCGCCGCGTCGGCCACCGCGTCCGCGACCGCCTCGATCTCCCCGCCCGTCATGGCGGACACCGTCAGCCGTACGGCGGGTCCCGACGCCAGCCGGAAGCGGGCCCCCGGCGCGACCGCCCACCCCGCGTGCAGCAGCCGCGCCACCGCACCGGTCTCCTCGGCCACCGGCACCCACACATTCATCCCGCTCCGCCCCCGCGCCTCGATCCCCCGGTCTGCCAGCGCCCGTACGAGGGCGTCGCGCCGCGCGCCGTAGGAGCGGGCAACGTCAAGGGTGTCGACCGCGTCCGCCGTCCACAGCTCCACGACCGCCCGTTGCAGCAGTCTGCTCACCCAGCCGGGCCCGAGCCCCTGACGTCCCGTCACCCGGTCGACGGTCACCGCGTCCCCGGTCAGCACCGCGAGCCGCAGGTCGGGGCCGTACGCCTTCGCCGTGGACCGGACGAGCACCCAGCTGTCGGTGACCCCGGCCAGCGGGTGGAGCGGCAGATCGACGATGCGGTGCCCGTGGTCGTCCTCGATGAGAAGTACGTGGGGATGGGCCGCCAGTACCGTACGCAACTCCCGCGCGCGAGCGGCGCCCACCGCCGCCCCGGTCGGATTCTGCGCCCGGTCGGTGACGACGACCGCCCGCGCCCCACCCCGCAGCGCCCGCTCCAGCCCCCCCGGCAGCGGCCCGTCGTCGTCCAGCGCCATCGGCACGGGCCGCAGCCCGAGCGCGGGCACCAGGTCGAGCAGGGCGCCCCACCCCGGATCCTCGACGGCCACGACGTCCCCCGGGCGCAGATGCGCGGCCAGGACCCGCTCGATCGCGTCCAGCGAACCGGAGGTGACGGCCACGGGCCCGTCGGGCACACCGTCCTCGTCCAGCCCGGCGCGGGCGAGCCGGGCCAGCTCGGGAAGGACGGTCGCGTCCCCGTACCGCCCCGGCCGCGCCGCGTGGTCCCGCGCAGCAGCGGCGAGGGCTTCGTGCAGCGGCGGCAGCAGGCCGGGATCGGGATTGCCGTCCGACACCTCCCGCACTCCGGCGGGCGCGTCGACGCGGATCGAGCCGCGCGACGTGCTCGACGGGCGTGCGCGTACGCGACTGCCCCTGCGGCCGGCCGTCTCGATCACGCCCCGGTCGCGCAGGGTGCGGTAGGCGGCGGCCACCGTATTCGGATTGACCCCCAGCTCCAGCGCCAACTCCCGCAGCGGTGGCAGCGGTTGGCCGGGCGCGAGGTCTCCCGCGCCGATCCCCCGTTCCACGCTCGCGGCGATCTCGGCGGCGCGCCGCCCTTCGATCCGATACTCTCCTAGCACAAAGGGAACTATGCACTAGTACATAGGAGAACGCAATGCCGGAGCCCGCGTCCGCCGCCTACCGCCCCACCGACCGCACCGTCCCCACCCGCTCCGCCGACCGAGCGTCCTACGACCGCGAGTTGGTGCACGGAATACTGGACGAGACCTACCTCTGCCATCTCGGGTTCGTCCGCGACGGCGCGCCCGTCGTCCTCCCCACCCTCTACGCCAGGGTCGGCGAACGGCTGTACGTCCACGGGTCCACCGGCTCCCGCCCGCTGCGGATGGCGGGCGACAAGCAGGACCCGGGACTCGCGGTCTGTCTCACGGTCACCCATGTCGACGGTCTGGTGCTGGCGCGCTCCGCCTTCCACCACTCGATCAACTACCGCTCCGTCGTGGTGCACGGCACCGCCCACCAGGTGACCGACCTCGACGAGCGGCGCGCCGCACTCGACGCCGTGGTCGACCACGTGGTGCCGGGCCGCTCCTTCGACTCCCGGCCCGCCAACGCGAAGGAGCTGGCGGCCACCGCCGTACTGCGCCTCGACCTCGCCGAGGTGTCCGCCAAGGTCCGCACCGGCGGCCCCAACGACGAGCCCGAGGACCTGTCCCTCCCGCACTGGACCGGTGTGGTGCCCGTCGTACGCGGACACGGCACACCGGTCCCGGCCGACGACCTGGACCCGGCCGTCGGCCTGCCGGACTATCTCTCCGTGCTCTGAGTCACGCCCGGACTATCTCTCCGTGCTCTGAGTCACGCGAGGACCGCCGCCTTCCGGCGGTCGGACGCGAGGCGCGCCTCGGCGGTGGCGAGCCCCACCACGGCTGCCAGCAGCATCAGGGTCCCCACCACCGTCGCGGCGGTCAGCCGCTCGTCGAGCAGCGAGACCGCGATGACCGCCGCACTCACCGGCTCCAGCAGCATGATCACGGAGACCGTCGCGGCGCGGACGACCGCCGCGCCCGCGAAGTACAGGGCGTACGCGAGAGCGGTCGGCACGGCGGCGACGTACAGCAACAGCCAGAGCACCTGGGCGGGTTCGGGCGTGTGCGGCAGCAGTCCCTCGGCGCCCGCGAGCGGCACGAGGCACAGCCCCGCGACGGCGAACGCCCAGGCGGTGGTGGAGAGCGCGTCGGCCTTGCCGCCGTCCTGCCCGAGCCACCGCGTGAGCAGGGTGATCGCCGCGTAACCGGCCGCCGCCAGCACGGCGTACGCGACACCGAGCGGACGCACCGTCGCCCCGTCGCCGCCGAGCACCAGGACGGCGAGGCCGGCCAGCGCGCCGACGACGGCGAACAGCCCGCTGCCGCCGAGCCGTTCGCCCATGGTCAGCCGCGCGCCGAGCGCGATGAGCACAGGTCCGGCGCCGAGCGTGACCACGGTGCCGACGGCGAGCCCGGTCTCCTCGACGGCGGCGAAGTACGCGCTCTGGAAGACGGCGAGGCCGATGCCCGTACCGAGGATCCGGACCAGCCTGCGGCGGCGCGGCTCGGCGGCGGAAGCCGGCACACCGGCCGCCGCCGCGCGCCCGCGGCGCAGCGCCAGCGCGCCGAGCAGCAGGACGAGTCCGCCGACGCAGCGCCAGAAGGAGAGGGAGAGCGGACCGATGTCGCTGACGCGGTAGAGCAGCGAGGCGGCGCCGCCGGCGGTCCCCCAGGCGACACCGGCGACGACGAGATAGATCAGGCTGCGTCCGACGGACAGGCCGGGAGCAGCAGGCATTGCGGAAATCGACACGTGACTTCTCCGTGTGAAGAACGGGTTGGTGGTCGCTCACTGCGTGTCGCGGGCAGCGACGAGCCGCTCGGGGACTGCCCGAGCCCGGTCTTCGTCAGCGGATGGCCGCCCGCGGTCAGGCGGCGGGAGGCGGAAGTACGGTCAGTCGCATGATCGGCAGACTACGTCGCCGTCCGTCCGGCGGACAACCCGTCCCCCTCGCCGACCACGTCGTCCGTCCCGCCCGCGCCGGTGGGCGGCAGTTCGGTACCGCCCACTCCCCCGACCCCCGCCGCCGGCCTGGACGTCTGGGCGATGAACGCACCGACGAGCACGACGAGACCGCCCAGGATCTGCGGCGCCGAAAGGTGCTCGCCCAGCAGCACCCACGCCAGCACGGTCGCGATGACCGCCTCCAGACAGGCCACGACCACGGCCACCTGCGGCGACAGCCTTCGTACGCTGACCACGCCCGTGCCGTACGCGAGCACGGTCGCCACGAGCACGATCCAGCCGAGCAGCAGCGGCGCGGCGACCCGCGACCCGCCCATGTCGACGCCGCCCGCCAGCAGGGAGAGGTCCATGCCCCAGGGCCGGGCGACGAAGGTGAGGACGACCGTGCCGATGAGCAGCCCGTACGCGATGACGCCCAGCGGATCGACGGCGTCGGCCGGGTCCGCCGGATCGCCGCCCTGGTCGGAGAGGAGGAAGTAGCCGACCTGGCAGCAGGCCGCGCCGAGCGCGAGGAGCAGGCCGAGCACGTCGAAGGAGAGGCCGGCCCACACCTCGACCACACAGGCGAGTCCGCCGACGGCCAGGACGACACCGATGGCGGCGGCGCGGCTGACCGGCCTGCGCCGGACGAAACGCACCCAGAGCAGGACCAGCGCGGGCGCCAGATACTCGACGAGCAGCGCGACCCCGACGGGGATGCGGGAGATCGAGGCGAAGTAGAAGGCCTGCACACCCGCCACGGCGAACAGCCCGAAGCCCGCCAGCAGCGCAGGCCTGCGGCGGAGAAGATCGCGGTGGCGCCAGGCGAGCGGCAGCATCACGAGCGCCGCTCCCGCGACCCGGAGCCAGACCACATGGAGTGGGTCGAGCCCCGCCTCGATCAGCGGCTTGGCCGCGACACCTGATCCACCGAACGCGAAGGCCGACAAGAGCGCGAGTCCCAGGCCGACGCTTCTCCCCTGAGACGCGTGCATGGGCACATCATGTCAGTCGGCGTCAGGAGCTACGGCACGTTCACGCCTGTCGAGACAGGCGGTCACTTTCGGCGCGACACGCGGTCACATTCCGTGAGCGGCGTCCGCGATACGGCTGGTGAGGGCCCGCGCCTCCACCCCGGCCCGCTCCAGCACCTCGACCGCGCGGCAGGCCGGGTCGGACGCGAGCGCGGTGAGCAGATCGAGGCCGCCGGCGCGCGGCTCGCCGCGCCGCCGGGCACGCTCGACGGTGGCTTCCATGACCAGGACGGCCGACGGCGACCAGCCGGCGACCCCGGGCGCCGACACGATGGGGACCGCGCCCGATTCCTCCACCGTTCCCTGCCAGCGCAGCCCGTATCCGATGCTCCGCTGGACGAGATAGCCGAGGACACGGGCGACCTGCGGCCCGCTCTCGAACGCCGCGCGCACCTCGGAGTCCGACTCCAGGAGCGAGTGGAGGAGATGCGCGGTGTCGATGTGCCGGTCACCGTCACGGTGCGCCCGCCTGCGCGCTCCCGACACGACGGCCGCGAGCGCGGCGGAGAGTCCGGCGTCGATGTCCGCGCGGATCGATACGGCGGAGACAACGGTCGAATCGGACTGTTCGGGCAACCACGGGGTAGGGCTCTGCACTCTCCCACCCCATCACCCGACCGGTGGGGAGAACATCCCCGGCGGGGAGCATTCGAGCATCCCACCGAAGTCGTGCACAGACGTGCGACCTCTCCTCCTTACGAATGAGATCCGGCACCAACACGCCGCGGGGGCGCGCGCCGTATTGCCTCGCGCCGCGTCCGCAACCGTCGCACCGGGGCCGCTCGTCCCTCTGGTACGACGATGCCGCGACGACCGCCGGGGGGCAGATCCGATGTGCTGGATGGTGGCCCTGCTTGCGGTCGACGGGCTCCAGTACGTGTACCGCGTGTACGCCCCCGCCGACGCCCTGCGCGGCGATGTGTTCTGGGCCGCGTTCCACTGCCACGACGAGGGCCCGCACCCCCGGGCGAGCGACCGTTTCGACTCGGCGGAGTTCTGGCAGCTCCTGCCCGCGGCCCGGACATGACGAAGGCCCTGTGACGATCGCGGTGATCGTCACAGGGCCCTCGGGCGTACGGCACTGATGCCCGTACACACCCCCGTCACTCGGACTTCGTCGGACCGTCGTCGTCGGCGAGGATCAGATAGAGCTTCTTACGGGTGTCGTTGATGACGGCGAGAGCCTTCTGGCGCTGGTCGGCGGAGCCGGTCTTCCAGACCTGCCCGAACGCCTCCATCAGACCGAAGCCGGCCTGCCGGATCTCGTTCATCGTGTCCCAGTCGACACCGCGCCCAGCCTCTTCCCACGGGGCGTCGGGGCCGGATTCGGCCTCGCCGCGACCGGCGTCGGTCAGCGTGAAGAGGTTCTTGCCGCCCTCGCTCCGGCTGGCGATGAGACCCTCGTCCTCCAGCAGCTGGAGGGTCGGGTAGACCGAGCCGGGGCTGGGGCGCCAGGCGCCTCCGCTGCGCTCGCCGATCTCCTGGATCATCTCGTAGCCGTGCATCGGCCGGTCCTTCAGCAGCGCCAGGATCGACGCGCGTACATCGCCGCGCCGCGCCCTGCCCCTGCCTCCGCCGCGGCCTCGGCCGCCGCCTCCGAAGGGCCCTCCGAACGGCGGTCCGAAGTTCGGCCCGAACGGCCCGAAGGCCCCGCGCCGTCCCTCGGAGTCGCCCCGGCCTCGATGGCCGGGCCCGCACTGCCCATGTCCGTGATCGTGTTCGTGTCCATGTGAACGCATCGCTACGCTCCTTCCATCGGTGATCAGTCGCGAATCTATCGCGATGCCTCAACGATATATCGGAACAGTTCGTTACGCAACACTCTTCGGGGCCAGCCGTCGCGAATTGGCCTTGGCCTGCGCCTTCGCGCCTCTCCTACGGTCTGAGGCATGCGAATCCGAATCGTCGACGCGTTCACCGACCGCCCCTTCGCCGGCAACCCGGCGGGCGTGCTGATCCTTCAGTCGGGCCCGTTCCCCGATGACGTCTGGCTCCAGCGGGTCGCCACGGAGGTGAACCTCTCGGAGACGGCGTTCGCCCATCCCCTGCCGCCCGGCGGCGCGGCCGACTGGGCCCTGCGCTGGTTCACCCCGGCGACCGAGGTCGACATGTGCGGGCACGCCACCCTCGCCACCGCGCATGTCCTGCACACCACCGGCCTCGCGACCGGGACGATCCGTTTCGCGGCGCGCTGCGGCGTCCTCGGCGCGACGGCGCACGACGACGGAGGGCTGACGCTCGACTTCCCGACGTCGCCACTGACCCCGGTCACGATCCCGGACGGCGTCGCGGCGGCCCTGGGCGCCACCCCGGTCTCGGTGCACGACACCGGGGAGCACATCGGGGATCTGCTGGTGGAACTGGCCGACGAGCGGACCGTACGGGAGCTGTCACCGGACCTGCCGTCCCTCGCCGCCCTCTCGCGGCGCGGCATCGTCGTCACGGCGGCGGCCGAGGACCCGGCGGGCGGCTACGACTTCGTGTCGCGCGGCTTCTTCCCCGGTGTCGGCATCGACGAGGATCCGGTCACCGGCAGCGCGCACACGGCGCTCGCCCCGTTCTGGTCGGCGCGGCTCGGCCGCACCGAGCTGACCGGCCGCCAGGGCTCGGCCCGTACCGGCCTCGTGCGCACCTCACTGCGCGGCGACCGGACCCTGCTGACGGGCCACGCGGTCACCGTCATCGACGGCGAACTCCTCGCCGCCCCCTGAGGCACCCGATGTCACGGCGTGGGCAGCCAGCTCACATGACCGGCGAGCAGCGCGTATCCGACGAACGCCACGATGTCGAGCAGCGCGTGCGCCACCACCAGTGGCCCGACCCGCCCCCAGCGCCGGTAGACCAGCACGAACACCACACCCATGACCATGTTCCCGATGAAGCCGCCGATGCCCTGGTACAGGTGGTACGACCCGCGCAGCACCGAACTGGCCACCAGGGCGGCCATCGGTGTCCACCCCAACTGCCCGAGCCTGCGCAGCAGATACCCGACGACAATGACCTCTTCGAGTACGGAGTTCTGCACGGCCGACAGGATCAGCACCGGGAACTTCCACCACACGTCGGGCAGCGATTCCGGCACCACGGTGAGGTTGGCACCGGCCGCGCGTGAGGCGATGTAGAAGGCGAGACCGGCGCTGCCGATACCGGCGGCGAGCAGCGTGCCGCGGCCGAGATCGAACCATGGCCGGCGCCGGTCGAACCCCAGATCGCGGAGTCCGCTGCCCTCCCTGAGCAACAGGTGCGCCACCAGTACCACAGGCACCAGCGAGCTGGCGATGCCGAACAGTTGCCAGGCGAGATCCAGCCAGGGCCGACCCGGCGCGTGCGAACCGTTGAGGTTGGCGGCCTGCTCGCTGAGGCCACCGGGCTTGGTCACCGATCCGACAAAGCTGATCAGGGCGGACACCCCGCTCGCCCCCAGCGAGAGGGCCAGCACGATCAGTACCTCGGACCGCAACATCCTGCGCGACAGGCCTTCTTGGGGAAGAGAATCGGCCACGCGGCCCGCCTCCGTCTGCACAGCTGCCTCCAGTTGACTAATCGCGCCTCAAGCCCCTTCCCGTCCCGCTAGGGTCTCGAATGCGGGTACGAAGATCGCGCGCGACAGGCCGGGGGACGGGCGTCATTCAGCGGGCCGGAATCCCCCATTTTCCTTGTTCAGGTCAAGGAGGGGCACCACCGCCATGGAACGTCACAGCTTGCCCGACGACGAAGCGCCGGACAGCACCAGGGGCCGTCGTCCGCGCCGTCGCAACGTTCTGATCGCCACGGCGCTCGTCCTGAGTCTGGCAGCGGGGACCGGCGTCGCCGCGCGCAGCGGTCTGCTGTCCTTCGCCGACGGCTGTACGGGCTCCGTCGTACGGATCGATCTGGCCGCCTCCCCCGACATCGCCCCCGCCGTGCGCGCCGTCGCCGAGGACGCCCGGCGCGACGACGTCACCTCCGACGGCCGCTGTATCGACGTCCAGGTCGAGGCCCGCGAGAACCACGAGATCGCCGACGAACTCGCCACCGGCACGGCCGCCCCCGAGTACGAGGTCTGGCTGCCCGACTCGGACGTCTGGGTCGAGCGCGCGCTGGACGCCGACGACGGCATCACACTGACGCCCGCGGGCAACGCGGCGACCACACCGGTCGCCCTGGCGGCGGTCCCCTCCGCCGGCACGAAGCTCGGCTGGCCCGGCAAGACGTACACCTGGGCCGAGTTGGCGGCTTCGCCCACGGGCGACGAACCGCTACGGATCGGCTCCGCCGATCCGGCGCGCAGCGCCACCGGACTGCTCGGATTCAGCAGCGTCGTCGCGTCCGCGCGGAAGGCCGATCCGGACGGCGACGCCCGGATCGCGGCGACGGCCGAGGCGCTGGCCACGCGGGTGTCCGGCTCCGACGACCAGGTCGTCGGCTCCCTCGCGTGGGGCGGGACGGACGACGGCGAGGGAAATCAGGCGCTCTTCCTCACCGAACAGGCCGCGTTCACCCACAACTCCGCCGACGGCGCATCCGATCTCCAGCTCTTCTATCCCACGGACGCGGCACCGGTCCTGGACTACCCGCTGAACCTCGTCGACGAGCCCGAGCTGACCACGGACGAGAGCCGGGCGGCGATGCGGTTCATCTCCCTCCTCAACGAGGAGGGGGCCCAGCGCACCATGGCCGGGCACGGGTTCCGTACGGCCCACTCCTCGGTCTCCGCCGGCCTGGTCCGCGCCGCCGGTGGGCGCGCTCCGCAGCCGTACGCCCTGACGAAGGCGCAGCCGCCGACCACGGACATGGTCAAGGAATCGCTCGGCATGTGGACGGTCACCGTGCAGAACGCCCGGCTGACCGTCGTCGTCGACACCTCGGGCTCGATGGCCGGACCCGTGCCGGGGCGCGACGGCGAGTCCCGGATGGATGTCACCAAGGCGTCGATGCTCCAGACCCTGAAGCAGTTCACGCCGGCGGACGAGGTCGGCCTGTGGGACTTCGCGGCCGGTCTCGACGGGACGAAGGACTTCCGCAAACTGGCCGAGACGGCGCCGCTCGGCGAGCGCGCCAAGGACGGCGCCACACACCGCGAAAGCCTCTCGGACGCCGTGTCCGAACTGACGCCGGTGGATACGGGGTCGGCGGCGGCGACCGGGATGTACGACACGACGCTGGCCGCCTTCAAGGAGGCCCAGGCGTCGTACGTGAGCGGCAAGTGCAACGCGGTCGTCCTGCTCACCGGTGGGCCGGACACCGACGGCGCGGCCCGCACGGCGCTGGCGGACGAACTGCGGAGTCTCGCCGACCCCAGGCGCCCGGTCCCGATCATCGCGATCGCGGTCGGCCCGGAGGCGGACCGCGACGAGGTGCACGAGATCGCGAAGATCACCGGCGGCGCGGGGTACGAGGTGAGCGACCCGGCCGACATCCAGGCGGTGATGATCGAGGCGATCATGTCGCTGGGCGGAACCGAGCGGTAGCCCTCACGCGGTCGGCGCCCGCCCGGCGCGAGCCCGGCGCGGTTGACCACAGGTCAAAGACGAGCCCGTCGCCCGTCCGACGTGGATCTGTCGCAGATCCGGTGCGGGACCGACAGAGGCCGGCCCGGATCCGACGCGGGCGGGCGCCCGCCCGGCACGGGCCCGACGCCGGGCAACCGGGCATGTCGCGGAACCAGCGGCGCGCCCTCGCGCCCCGGTGTCACACGGTCAGATCCGGCATCCGCGACGGCGCGGGAAAGCCCACCGGCCAGGTGTGCACCGGCTCCCCCTGGTGCATCAGCTCGGCGTAGCGCCGGGTCGTGGCGGCGAGCGCGGCCTCCCGGCGCAGCCCCGCCTCCTGCGCCCGGTGGAAGGTGTCCACCTGCCACGACGCCCCGTTCACGCGGCGCTCGCAGCGCCCCTCGATGACCCCGAGGTAGAAGTCGCGGTCGGCCGGCTCCACGTTCCAGGCGTCGAGCCCGGCCGCCGCGAGCGGCAGCAGCTCGTCGAGGACGAGCCGGACCGCCGACACCTCGGCGACGCTGTTGCCGGTCCGGCCGTTGCGCGGCCACTTCAGCCGTGCCTCGATGCCGTCGCGGCACGCCGTCTCGAAGTTCCGCTCTGCGGTGGCGAACGGCAGCCGCGTCCAGACGGGCCTGTCCTCCTCTGCGAGCGCGCGAACGAGCCCGTAGTAGAAGGCGGCGTTGGCGACGACATCGGTGACGGTCGGCCCGGCGGGCAGCACCCTGTTCTCGACCCGCAGATGGGGCTGTCCGTCGGCGACGTCGTACACGGGCCTGTTCCACCGGTAGACGGTGCCGTTGTGCAGCACCAGCTCCGCGAGGCGCGGCGTACCGCCCTCGTCCAGGACCTGGAGCGGGTCCTCGTCGTCGATCATCGGCAGCAACGGCGGGAAAAAGCGCAGATTCTCCTCGAACAGGTCGTAGGCGGAGTCGATCCAGCGTTCGCCGAACCAGGTCCGGGGCCGTACTCCCTGCGCCTGGAGCTCCGGCGGCCGGGTGTCGGTCGCCTGGAGGAAGAGCGGCGGCCGGGACTCGCGCCACAGCTCCTTTCCGAACAGGAACGGGGCGTTCGCGCCGACGGCGATCTGTACGGCGGCGACGCACTGCGCCGCGTTCCACACGTCGGCGAAGCGGTCGGGCGTCACCTGGAGATGCAATTGCACGGAGGTGCAGGCGGCCTCGGGGGCGATCGAGGGTGAACTGCAGGTGAGCCGCTCGACGCCCTCGATGTCGAGGGCGAAATCCTCGCCCCGCGCGGCCACCATCTCGTCGTTGAGAAGTGTGTAGCGGTCCGCGTCCGAGAGGTTCGTCGAGACGACGTCGTCGAGGGAGAGTGTCGGCAGAATACCGATCATCACGATCCCGGCGTCGACCTCATTCGCTTTGCGATGGGCATATCCGAGACCCGTGCGCAGTTCCTCGGCAAGCTGGTCGAGAACGCGTCCGCCAAGTCGGTGCGGAGCAATGTTCACTTCTAGATTGAACATTCCGAGTTCAGTCTGGAAATCACGGCTCGCGATCCGTTCAAGAACTTCCGCATTCATCATGCGGGGCATCCCGTCGGTACCGGCGAGATTCAGCTCGATCTCCAGACCCATCAGGTTCCGGGGCCGGTCGAACCGCTTCTCCCCCAGGAGCCGCCCCAGCACCGTCAGGCACTGCTGGAGCTTCCTGCGGTATTTCTGCCGATCGGGCATGCCGGTACCGCCCGATTCGACCTTCTCCCCCATCGAAGAGTCCCTCCTTCGTTCCGGCTTCCCGGCGGCGCCGGGCATCGCTTCACGATCGATAGTGCCCAGACTGAGTGATCCATAACGTCCCGTTTCGGCGCCGCGCCCGGTACAGTGGGTCGGACGGCCGACGGCACATTCCTTCGGCATGACGGCAGTGAGCAATTTCACTGCCGCATCAGATCGCGAAAAACGCCGACAAGTTTCGGCCTACCGCGTCGGCCGAATAACCCCAGGCCACGAGCCTGCGTTCGCCGTTCATCTCACGGTTCATCGACGCCGATTCCCTACGAGATGGACCGGATACGCCCTTGCACGCAATACGGGCGACAGCTAGAAGAAACATTCCGTGAACACGTATCGTATAAACTCAGCTCGAACGAGGCAGAGAGTCCGAGCCCGGCCACGGCCATGGGCCCTCCTCTGACCACGTGCGCCGACAGCGACGTCCGCACCCGCACCCGCACCCGCACCACCGACGCTTCACTGTGCCTACTGAGCGAGAGGCAACCCACCATGCCGCTGCATGTCCCCCTGGCTCCAGCGCCCGCCCTGCGCAGCGTCCTCGCGGCACTCGGTTCTCCCACCGCCGTGCGCGAGGCCCGTACACCCGCTCTTCGGTCCGTCCAGGGACCGCTGAGCCCCGAACTGCCCCTTCCGGTACACGTACTGGAACAGATCACCCCGAGCAGCGACGCACCACAGACCCGACTGGCCGGCTGGCGCTTCCTGATCCACAGCGGCGAACGTGCCGTCGCGGCGGCCGACACGATGCTCACCCCCGACGGCTGGGCGTTCTCGCACTTCTTCGAGGGCCCCTACATCTCCTCCACCCAGCGGGCGCTACGCCAGGCCGAGACGCTGAAGTCGCCCTACCAGCCACGGCTGCTCTCGGTGCCGGGGCTGTACATGCTCACGCTCTGGCTGCACCAGGACACCGACGCGGACGCGT
Organism: Streptomyces sp. NPDC006643; assembly: GCF_042870175.1. Taxonomy (NCBI): domain Bacteria; kingdom Bacillati; phylum Actinomycetota; class Actinomycetes; order Kitasatosporales; family Streptomycetaceae; genus Streptomyces; species Streptomyces sp. NPDC006643. Next base: position 116,816 of record NZ_JBIAHA010000029.1, read on the forward strand.
CCGCCGGTGCTCCCGCCCCGGCCGACCTGCTGATCCCGCTCGCTCCCGCCCCGCCGGGCATCGTGGCCCACCGGCCGCACCGGGTCGCCGACCTGCTTCCGACGATGGGCCTGCGCCTGACCTCGGAACTGTCACCGCCGTCCACCGCCACGTCCGCCCCACTGCTGAGCACCACCGCCTGAAGGCCGCCCGCGGCCGATCTCGGACCGACGACGTCCGGACCGCCTCCCAACCGCCCCACGCGCCATAGACTGCCCCGTGACCCTCACCGGTCACGGGGCTCTGTGCTTGCCCGTCCGGAGGGCCTGCCCGTCCGGACTAGTCCGGACGGGCCACCCCGAACCACCCGAAGGGACAGCCCAGTTGGGCTGAACCGTCCGGGCGGGTGACACGTCCTTAAGCAGAGACAAGCGCTGCCGCGAAATCCCTGCGGAACGACGCCCGTGGGGCAACACTGGGGTACGGACCAACAGAAACCGGGGGGCGGCCATGAACACATCGAGCCGCAGGACACTCACCACGACGCAGCGAGAGAACCTACCCATGTGCCAGCACCAACCTGCCTGCCCGACAGCCGACTCAGCCGACCGGGAAGCCGCCCGGCTCGCGGCTCACCACCCGGAACAGGGCTGGAGCCTGCTGTGCAACGGCGTCCTGCTCTTCGAGGACACCGGTGAGCTGCTGCCCGACGGCCAGATCATCGCACCGCACCGGCCGTCCGGGACCGGACAGGTGATGACGGCGGCCTGACGCCACCGTCCGTACGAAGGGGGCCGGCCGGAGACATCACTCCGTACCGGCCCCGACGCATGGCCCGACGCACCGGTGGCGTGAGGACACCGCGGCCGGGCGGGGTACGCCGTCCGTCGACGCACCCCCGGCCCCGCGGCCGTTCGCCGTCCGTCAGTTGTCGTACTCGTCCAGCGGCGGGCAGGAACACACCAGATTGCGGTCGCCGAACGCCCCGTCGATCCGGCGGACCGGCGGCCAGTACTTGTCGGCGGCCGAGACCCCGGCCGGGAAGACCGCCTCCTGACGGCTGTACGCGTGCTCCCACTCCCCGCCCAGCGCGGCGGCCGTGTGCGGAGCGTTGCGCAGCGGGTTGTCGTCCGCCGGCCAGTGGCCCGAGGCGACCTTCTCGATCTCGGCGCGGATCGCGATCATCGTCTCGCAGAAGCGGTCCAGTTCGCCGAGGTCCTCGCTCTCGGTGGGCTCGATCATCAGCGTGCCGGCCACCGGGAACGACATCGTCGGCGCGTGGAACCCGTAGTCGATGAGGCGCTTGGCGATGTCGTCGACGCTGACGCCGGTCGCCTTCGACAGCGGACGCAGATCCACGATGCACTCGTGCGCGACGAGCCCGTGCGGACCCGCGTACAGGACCGGGAAGTGCGGCTCCAGGCGCTTCGCGATGTAGTTGGCGGCCAGGACGGCGACCTGCGTGGCGCGCTTCAGCCCCTCGCCGCCCATCAGCCGGACGTACGCCCAGGAGATCGGCAGTATCCCCGCCGAGCCCCAGGGGGCCGCCGAGATCGGCCCGACGCCCGTCTCGGGGCCCGCCGCGGGCTGGAGCGGGTGGTTGGGCAGATACGGCGCGAGGTGGGCCCGCACGCCGACCGGGCCGACACCGGGACCACCGCCGCCGTGCGGGATGCAGAAGGTCTTGTGCAGGTTCAGATGCGACACGTCCGAGCCGAACCGGCCCGGCTTCGCGAGACCCACCAGCGCGTTGAGGTTCGCGCCGTCGACGTACACCTGACCGCCGGCGTCGTGCACGGCCGCGCAGATGTCGGTGATGTGCTCCTCGAACACGCCGTGCGTGGAGGGGTAGGTGACCATCAGGACGGCCAGCTCGTCGCCGTGCCGCTCGATCTTGGCGTGCAGGTCCTCGACGTCGACGTCGCCGTCCTCGCGGGTCTTGACGACCACGACCTTCATACCGGCCATGACCGCGCTGGCGGCGTTCGTGCCGTGCGCGGACGACGGGATGAGACAGACGGTGCGGCCGGTGTCCCCGTTGGCGCGGTGGTACGCCCGTACGGCCAGCAGTCCGGCGAGTTCGCCCTGCGAGCCCGCGTTGGGCTGGAGCGACACCGCGTCGTACCCGGTGACCTCCGCCAGGCGCTCCTCCAGCTCGCGGATCAGCGTGAGATAGCCCTGCGCCTGGTCGGCCGGCGCGAAGGGGTGCAGCGCGGCGAACTCCGGCCAGGTCACCGGCTCCATCTCGGTGGTGGCGTTGAGCTTCATGGTGCAGGATCCGAGCGGGATCATGCCGCGGTCCAGCGCGTAGTCACGGTCGGCGAGCCGGCGCAGATAGCGCAGCATCGCGGTCTCGGAGCGGTGCTGGTGGAAGACCGGGTGCGTGAGGTAGTCGTCGGTGCGCAGCAGGGCGTCGGGCAGCGCGTCGCGGGAGGTGGCGTCCAGCGCCTCGATGTCACCCGTGACGCCGAAGGCGGCCCATACAGTGGCGAGCTGGGCGCGCCCGGTGGTCTCGTCGCAGGCGAGCGAGACGAGGTCGGCGTCGACGAGGCGGAGGTTGACCCCGCCCTCGCGCGCGGCGGCCACGACCTCGGCGGCGCGGCCGGGGACCCGTACGGTCAGCGTGTCGAAGAACGCCTCGTGCACGATCTCGACGCCGCCCGCGCGCAGGCCGTCGGCGAGGACCGTCGCGTAGCGGTGGGTGCGCTCGGCGATGGCGCGCAGTCCGTCGGGCCCGTGGTAGACCGCGTACATTCCGGCCATCACGGCGAGCAGCACCTGCGCGGTGCAGATGTTGCTGGTGGCCTTCTCGCGGCGGATGTGCTGCTCGCGGGTCTGGAGCGCCAGCCGGTACGCCTTGTTGCCGTCGGCGTCCACCGAGACTCCGACGAGCCGTCCGGGCAGGCTGCGGGCGAACTTCTCGCGTACGGCCATGAAGCCGGCGTGCGGTCCGCCGAAGCCCATGGGGACGCCGAACCGCTGAGTGGTGCCGACGGCGATGTCCGCGCCCAGCTCGCCGGGCGAGGTGAGCAGGGTGAGGGCCAGCAGGTCGGCGGCGACGGTGACGATCGCGCCCAGCTCGTGGGCCTGCTCGACGACGGACCTGATGTCCCGTACGGCTCCGGAGGCACCCGGGTACTGGACGAGCACACCGAAGACACCGCGCTCGGCGATCTCGGCGGGAATCCCGTCGGACAGATCGGCGACGACGACGTCGACCCCGGCGGGCTCGGCCCGGGTGCGGATCACGGCGACGGTCTGCGGCAACGCGTCGGCGTCGACCAGGAAGACACCGTCCTTCACCTTGCCGACCCGGCGGGCCAGCGCCATGGCCTCGGCGGCGGCGGTGCCCTCGTCCAGCAGGGAGGCGCCCGACGTCGGCAGACCGGTCAGATCGGCGACGACGGTCTGGAAGTTGAGCAGCGCCTCCAGGCGGCCCTGGGAGATCTCGGGCTGGTACGGCGTGTACGCGGTGTACCAGGCCGGGTTCTCCATCACGTTGCGCAGGATCACCGGCGGCGTGAAGGTGCCGTAGTAGCCGAGGCCGATCATCGGGGCCAGGACCTGGTTGCGGTCGGCGAGACTGCGCAGCTCGGCCAGCACCTCGGCCTCGGTGCGCGCGTCGGGCAGCCGCAGGGCCTCGGCGCTCTTGATCACGTCGGGCACCGCGGCGGCGGTCAGCTCGTCGAGCGAGCCGTAGCCGACCTGCGCGAGCATCTTCGCCTGCGCGGCGGCGTCGGGGCCGACGTGGCGCCGCTCGAAGGGGGTTCCTCGCTCAAGCTGCGAGAGCGGTGTGCGGTGGGCTGTCATACGGGAGGCCTCCTGGTCTGGCGCGACCTGCGAGGGGCACCGACACACGGGTGCCCGGACGGCCTCCCCCTCTGTCATCAACCTGAGAGTTTCACCGGTCCACCTCGCACGCGAGGCGAACCGACTTTCACCGTCGGTGAGAGCGGATGCCGTCCGACACCTGCTCTGCTTTCCAGAGTGACCTCGTCCATGCGGTACGGGGGCCTGAGAGTTTCCGGGGAGGATTTGCTCCTTCGGCGCCTCCGGCAGTCTCACCGGACGGCTCTCCCGCACGGGGTCGACAGCCGTTCACCAGCCTACCAGCGAGCTTTCACATCGGACTTCGAGTGGCCGATACCCCGGATGTGCCCTTTCGTAGGGTGAGGGAGCATGTGCGACCAGTTGGAGGGACCGTGCAGACCGACATCGATCCGCGCAGCCTGATCGGCCGCAAGGCGTACGACCGCGACGGGCACAAGATCGGCACCGTCGACGAGGTGTATCTGGACGATGCCACGGGCGTGCCGGAGTGGGCGGCGGTACGGACCGGACTGTTCAGCCGGGACGCGTTCGTGCCCCTGGCCCCCAGCACCTACCGCAACGAGTCCCTGCACGTCCCGTACGAGCGCGGCCTGATCAAGGGCGCCCCGGACTTCGGCGTCGGCCGCCATCTCTCCCCGGACCAGGAGATCCAGCTCTACCACCACTACCGGCTGGCCCTCCCGGAGCCCGCGGCCCCGGAACAGCCCTCCCGCCCGGCCGACCGCGACTTCGGGCGCGTGGCGGGCCGCGACGACCCCGCCGAGTAGCCCGCCGCCCGCGCCGGCCGTCACTCCGGCCGGTTCTCGATGTCCGGCGATACGGCCACCAGCGGCAGCGGCTGCGACAGCTCCAGGTCGGGATCGTCCGTACGGAAGGTCCGCACCCGCCCCGGCGCCACCGACGTGGGCTCCTCGAACCGTACGGTGACCCGCCCCACGCCACTGCCCTGCACCCACCCCGCGCCGAACTCGGCGTGGCGCACGTCGTGCCCCGCGGGCCAGTGCCGCTCGGCGGCCACCTCGTCCCCTGATTCCGGCACCGGCGGCGGACCCTCGTCCACGACCTCGTCCGCCGTGTCCTGGGCGGCCTCCGCGTCGCCCTCGCCACCGGCCGTGTCCGCCGCGTCTGCCGCGTCCGCCGCCGCCTGTGCGAACAGGTCCTCCTGCGTGTAGTCGGTCAGCCCGGTGACCCCCACCCCCAGCAGCCGCACCCCACCGGTGGTGTCCAGGGACTCCAGCAGCCTCCCCGCCGCCTCCCGCACCACGCCCGGGTCGTCCGTGGGCCCCCGCAGCGTCTCGGAGCGGGTCAGCGTCGAGAAGTCGTACCTCCGCACCTTGAGGACGATGGTCCGGCCCGAGTGCCCGGACTCCCGCAGCCGCCGCACACATCGCTCGGCCAGCCGGTCGACCTCGGTCCTGACCCGCGTCCGGTCGTGCAGATCGACGTCGAAGGTGTCCTCGACGGAGACGGACTTGGTCTCGCGCTCGGCGACCACCGGCCGGTCGTCGTGCCCGGACGCCATCCGGTACAGCGAAGTGCCGTGCGCCTTCCCGACGAGCCGCACCAGCTCGTCCTCCCCGGCCTCCGTCAGATCGGCGATCGTGGTCATCCCGGCCCGCCGCAGATGCTCACCGGTGGCCGGCCCGACCCCGGGCAGTGTCCGTACGCTCATCGGCCCCAGCAGCGCGCGCTCGGTGCCCGGCTCGATGAGCACCAGACCGTCGGGCTTGGCCTGCTCGGAGGCGATCTTCGCCAGCATCTTGGATCCGGCGAGACCCACCGAGCCCGTCAGGCCCGTCACCGCCCTGATGTCCCGCCGCAGCCGCTCGCCCGTGGCGCGCGCCGATGCCGAGTCACCGGCCGAGCCGCCCGCCTCCAGATCGACGAACGCCTCGTCCATGCTCAACGGCTCCACCAGCGGCGACAGCCGGCCCAGCAGCTCCATCACCTGCTCGCTGACCGTGCGGTAGAGGGAGAAGCGCGGCACAAGATACGCGGCGTTCGGCGCGAGCCGCCGCGCCTGCGCCATCGGCATGGCCGAGTGAATCCCGAACCGTCTCGCCTCGTACGACGCCGTCGCGACGACGCCGCGCGGACCGAGCCCCCCGACGACGACCGGCTTTCCGCGCAGGCTCGGCTTCGCCGCCTGCTCGGCGGCGGCGAAAAAGGCATCCATGTCCAGATGCAGGACGGTCGGCGCGGCTCTCACCCCACCGATGCTCCCCTACGCCACTGACAATCGCCCGGGACCCCGGCCCCGGCGCTCAGACGGCCCGGTCACGGCGCCGGCGGGCGAGTTCGTCGGCGGGGTTGTGGCCGATGAGGGTCTCGCCGGTGTCGACGCGCTCCCCGTGCAGCTGGGAGAGCGCCGCCTCGACGTCCCGCCACACCACACCGACCGCGATCCCGAAGATGCCCTGACCGCCCTGAAGGAGGTCCACGACCTCGTCCGGCGACGAGCACTCGTACACCGTCGCGCCGTCGCTCATGAGCGTCATACGCTCCAGGTCGGCCGCCCCCCGGTCGCGCAGGTGCTGGACCGCCGCCCGGATGTTCTGAAGGGCGACACCGGTGTCCAGGAAGCGCTTCACGATCTTGAGAAAGACGACATCGCGGAAGCTGTACAGCCGCTGGCTGCCGGATCCCTTCGCGGGGCGCACACTCGGCTCGACCAGCCCGGTGCGCGCCCAGTAGTCCAACTGGCGGTAGGTGATGCCCGCCGCCGCGCACGCGGTCGGCCCCCGGTAGCCGACCGTGTCGGTCGTGGGGTCGGACGTCCTGCCGTGAAGCGGGTACGGGCCGTTCGCCGTACCGTCGCCGCTGCTTCTCACACCGACCTCCGTCCTTGACCTGCCCCGTCGACGGTAGGCAGTCCCTCCGGGTGCGTCAACGATCGCCACGCTAGGCACGCCGAGTGATAATCACCCTGAGGGTGGTTTACCGTGTCCCGCGGCCGGGAAAGGCTGGTCGGATGCGCGGACGGAGTCCGGTATGACGGTCATGGACCGTTCAGCACTCACTGGCTGTTGGTCCCGAAATCCTCCGGAGAGATCTGGTCGAGGAATTCGCGGAACTTCTCCACCTCGTCCTCCTGCTCGTCGGGGATGGCGATACCCGCATCGTCCAGCACCCCGTCGCTGCCGTAGATGGGCGTGCCCGTCCGCAGCGCCAGCGCTATGGCGTCGGACGGCCTGGCACTCACCTCGACACCGCTCGCGAAGACCAGCTCCGCGTAGAAGACTCCTTCGCGCAGGTCGGTGATGCGCACCTGCGTCAGTTCCTGGCCCACGGCCTCAAGGACATCCTTGAAGAGATCGTGGGTCAGTGGTCGGGCCGGTGCCATGCCCTGCTGGGCGAAGGCAATAGCGGTAGCTTCCCCAGGCCCGATCCAAATGGGAAGGTACCGGTCGCCTCCCACTTCACGCAGGAGCACGATCGGTTGGTTGGAGGGCATTTCCACCCGGACACCCACGACGTCGAGCTCGTTCACACAGCAACCCTAGGTCGTGCCCGGTCGGTTTGGGTAGTCGGACTCCCCCAAGATCAGGTAAGCCGGACTCCGAGAGCCGTCTGCACCAGTGCCGCGTGGAGCCGTACGGAGAGCGCGGCCAGCTCCTTCGTCGCGGCCTCGGCATGGGCCCTGGTCTGCGGATTGCGGTGCCGGCGCAGGGGCGCGACCACCTGCTCGACCAGTCCGGCCTCGCGTTCGGCGGCGGCTTTCACCGCGCGCAGATGCCGCGGTTCCAGACCGAATCTTCCGAGTTCCGCGACAAGTTTCGCCACGGTCACGGTCTCGGAGTCGTAGCCGCCCTCCGCCATCGGGGCGATGAGGCCGTACGACTCCCACTCCGCCAGCTCGCTGTCGGCCGCCTCGGTGGCCGCCAGCAGCTCGGCGCGGCCGATCCTCGGGGCGGTGGGCCGCTCGGGCTCCGCGTCCCACGTGGAGGCCAGAAGTTCCCGCTGAGGGCCCTGGGAGACCTGTGCGGGCAGTGGAGCGCGTTCACCGCGCGCCACGGCGTCGAGATGCTCCCTGATGACCTTGAGGGGCAGATAGTGGTCCCGCTGCATGCGCAGGACCTGGGTGAGGCGCTCGACGTCCTCGGGACTGAACTTCCGGTACCCGGACGGAGTGCGCCGGGGCTCGACAAGGCCTTCGGCCTCCAGAAACCGGATCTTGGAGATGGTGACCTCGGGAAACTCGTCCCTGAGCCGGCTCAGCACCACGCCGATGCTGACCAGCCGGTCACCCGTGGGGGCGGTGCCGTGACCGGCACCGCCCGTCGGTGGTCGCAGCATGAACCTTCCCTGAAGGGTCACACGCCTCGCTGGCTCGCGTAGAAGACCAGCCGGTACTTGCCGATCTGGACCTCGTCACCGTTGGACACGGCGACGGCGTCGATCCGCTCCCGGTTGACGTACGTGCCGTTGAGACTGCCGACATCGGAGACCGTGAAGTGACCTTCCGGGCTCCTGCGGAACTCGACGTGCCGCCGGGACACCGTGACGTCGTCGAGGAAGATGTCGCTCTGCGGGTGCCTTCCGGCCGTCGTCAGGTCGCCGTCCAGCAGGAAACGGCTGCCCGAATTGGGCCCGCGACGGACGACCAGCAGCGCCGAACCGAGCGGAAGCGCGTCCACCGCGGCCTGCGCCTCCGGCGAGAGCGAGGGAGCGGCCGTCTGGCCGGTCGCCTCCGCCTCGTACGCCTCAAGGCCCGAGATGGAGATGGTCGAGGTCGTCTCCGAAGGACGCTCCGCGGGGGTCCCGGCCCTCAGCGGCGCGCCGCAGTTGGAGCAGAACCTGCTGTCCTGGGTGTTGCGGTGCCCGCACCTCGTACAAACCGGCAAGGCCGCCATGGACGGACCCTCCTGACCGGGGGGAAACCCTCCACCCGTACTTGAGGTTGATGGTCCACCGAAACCTATGCCGCCAGAACTCGCGGGGTCAACAGACGACGCGCCGTGACCACCCGGATTGTCCCCGCCGGCGCTGCCGACCTCGTCGCGGAAGAGCGGGCGCTCGCCGCCCTGCTCCTCCTGGCCGTGGCGTGGTGCGCGATGCCGGGCGTTACCGCCGTCCTCGCGTGCACTCCTGCCGAACAACTTCCCAAACAACTTCACGGGCGATTCCCCTTGACCTGAACAGACCCGCCCGTGGGGCAGGACGAACCCTGAATGAACACACCTGCCGACTCGGACATCTTCACAACGTCCGTATCCATCAGACAGTTTCCACCACGCACCATGCGGAATGTGCGCCGACCCCCCGGAAGCTTCTGCCCTCGTCCCCCGGTCCGCATGCGCCCCGGCCCCACTACTGCGACGACCGAGCGTAATCAGGGCGCTTCGCCGGTCGCAAGGCGTCGACGACGATCTCGTCGGCGTCCGCCACGGTGGCCGTGGCCTGCTCCTTCTCCAACGTCTGCACCACACCTCCCGGGATGTTGAGCGCGGGCTCCAGATCCTGCGGTTTGCCGATCACCTTGAAAAGGTACGGCGCCTCGATACGTTTCCCGTCCACCGAGATGTCGCCGTCGCTGCCGGAGAAGTACGTCGCCGCGACCACCCGGACCCCGTTCACCTGGATCGCCTCGGCGCCGGCCGCCCGCAGCTCCTGGATCGCGTCGAGCAGCATGTCCGAGTCGACGCTGCCGCCGGGGTCCTGGACGGTCAGCGTGATTCCGGGACCCTGGGCCGCGACCGTACCGGCCAGGATGCCGAGCTGCTGCTCCTTCTCGCGCGTCTGCTTACGCGCCTCCTCGGCCTGGTCCGAGCTGTTCTCCAGCTCCGTCTGCTGATCGTCCAGCCGCTGCTTCTCGTCCTCCAGCCGCTCCGTACGGCCGTCCAGCTCGTCCAGGATCCTTACGAGGTCCTCCTGGCGCGCGCCGCGCAGAGCGCTGTCGTCGTTGGTCGACCGCACCTGGATGGCCAGACCGAGTCCCAGCACGAACAGCAGGACGGCGACGATGAGTTGGGCCCGGGTGACGCGCGGAGGCCACAGGCCGGCGGCGAGCCGCTGGCGTCCCGTCAGCTGCCGCGGCTCCTGCCCCTGCGAAGGCGGCGGGCCCTGAGGCGGCAGCGGGTGCTGTGGAGGCCGCGGGGGCTCTTCGCTGTTCATCGGCCTCACGCCCGGAAGACGTGCCGGCGGATCGCGGCAGCGTTGGAGAAGATCCGGATACCGAACACGACGACCACACCGGTGGACAGCTGCGCGCCGACACCGAGCTTGTCACCGAGGAAGACGATGAGCGCGGCCACCACCACGTTCGACAGGAACGACACCACGAAGACCTTGTCGACGAAGATCCCGTCGAGCATGGCCCGCAGCCCCCCGAAGACCGCGTCCAGAGCGGCGACGACGGCGATCGGCAGATACGGCTCGACCACCGCCGGCACCTCGGGTCGAACCAACAGTCCGACCACGACCCCCACGACGAGGCCAAGTACCGCGATCACGATGTGCCCTTCCCTGTGTCTGCCGTGGCCGCTCCGTCGCCCTTCCCCGGGTCGGCGGCCTTCGGCTCTGCTGTACGTACGATCAGGCTCGGCGCCGCCGGAAGACGCACCGTCTCCTGATCGGAAATGCTCGTGCGGACACCGAAGTTCTCCTGCAACGAGTGCAGGTACTGCCCGTCGGCGCTGTCCTGGAACGCTGTGCTCAGGTTCTTCCCGTCCCCCACGGCCAGCACCGTGTACGGCGGCACCAGCGGCTTGTTGTCGACCAGTATGGCCTCACCGGCGGCCCTGATCGCCGAAAGGGCCGTCAGGCGCTGGCCGTTGATGGACACCGCCTCGGCCCCGGACTCCCACAGACCGTTGACGATCTGCTGCATGTCCCGGTCCCTGACCCGGCCCGTGTCCGAGAAGTTGGTGCTCTCACGCGGCCCGCCGGCGCTCTCGTCGGCGGACTTGGCGTCGTCGACGACGAGTTTGACGCCCGGCCCCTCGACCTCCGTGGCGCCCGACAGGAGAGCGACGAGCGCCCCCTGCTCGCCGCCGTGGTCACGAAGTGCCTCGCGCTGCTGGGCGCCCACCTCGTCACGGAGCTTGTCCACCGTGTGTTCGAGGGAGTCCGCGGCAGACGTCTCCGCGTCGATCCGGTCAATCAGCTCTTCGCGTTCCTTCGCGACGACCGGTGCGTCGATCCGGGCCTCGGCGGCGCCGACGGTGACGACCAGCGCGGCCAGTACGAGGCCCGCCGCGAGGCCGAGCTTGGCGCGGAGCGTGCGGGGCATTCCGCCGTCCTCGGCGTCCCTGCGGGCCGCCGCCTCCGCGTAACCGTCGTCCAGGCTGTGGTCCATCACATTGTTCAGCAGCGACATGGACGCGTCGGGACGCCGGGGTGGCGAGGGTGTGCTCCGAACGGGGGGGTGCTGCGGCATGCCGCACATCGTCGCACGGCGCGGGCGCTACCGCCGAATGGCCCCACCGGTGTGCCGGAGGGCGTCGACCGCCCGCCTCCGGCACACCGTCATCAGGTCACTGACCTGCGCTGTCCACAACCGCCGACCACTCGTCCAGCAGCGCCTGGGCGGAGGCGTCGTCCGGCCCTTCGGCCCACAAATGGGTGACGGCCTCGGCGGGTGCCGGAAGCACCATCACCCATCGGCCGTCGGCCTCCACCACGCGGACGCCGTCGGTCGTGTCGACGTCCCGGTCGCCGGCCGCCTCCACGACCCGTCGCATCACGAGGCCCTTGACGGCCCAGGGGGTCGCCAGATCCCTGCGCAGCACATGGGCACGCGGAATGCGCGCGTCGATCTGGCTGAGCGTGAGCTGCGTACGGGCTACCAGACCCAGCAGCCGTACGAAGGCCGCCGTGCCGTCGAGCAGACTGCTGAACTCGGGCACGATGAACGCGCCTCGGCCGTCGCCGCCGAAGATGGTGGAATCCTCACGGCCGACCCGGGTCAGGTCGTCGGGCGACGTCGTCGTCCACTCCACCTGCGTCCCGTGGTAGGCCGCCACCTGCTCGGCGATCCTGGTGGTCGTCACGGGCAGGGCCACCCGCCCGCTGCGCCGCTCGGCGGCGACCAGATCGAGCAGCACCAGCAGGGCACGGTCGTCCTCGACGATCCGGCCGCGCTCGTCCACCAGCGACAGCCGCTCGCCCACGGGGTCGAACCGCACCCCGAACGACGCCCGCGCCGACGCCACGATCTCGCCCAGCCTGACCAGACCCGACCTGCGTGACTCGACGGTCTCGGTGGGCCGCGCCTCGTCCAGACCGGGATTGATGGTGAGCGCGTCGACCCCGAGCCGCCCGAGCAGACTGGGCAGAACAAGCCCGGCACTGCCGTTGGACGCGTCGACCACGACCTTGAGCCCGGCCTCGGAGATTCCCGTCGTGTCGACGTTCCGCAGCAGAGAGCCGGTGTACGAGTCGAAGACGCTCGCCGGGAAGTGCAGGTCCCCGATCTCGCCCGGGAACGCCCTGCGGTACTCCTGCCTCGCGTACACGCGGTCCAGCTTGCGCTGGCCGCCCTGCGAGAGGTCGGCGCCCCGCTCGTCGAAGAACATGATGTCGACGGAGTCGGGCACACCGGGCGTCGTCCGGATCATGATGCCGCCGGCGCTGCCCCGCCCGGTCTGCTGCCGGGCGACGGGCAGCGGCACGTTCTCCAGGTCCCGTACGTCGATCGCGCTGGCCTGGAGCGCGGAGATCACCGCCCGCTTGAGCGCACGCGCACCACGCGAGTGGTCTCGCGCCGTGGTGACGGTGGAGCCCTTCTTGAGCGTCGTGGCGTACGCGCCCGCCAGCCGTACGGCCAGCTCCGGCGTGATCTCGACGTTCAGGATGCCGGACACCCCACGCGCGCCGAAGAGATGCGCCTGGCCCCTGGACTCCCAGATCACCGAGGTGTTGACGAACGCGCCGGCCTCGATGGTCTTGAACGGATACACCCGGACATTGCCCTGGATGATCGATTCCTCACCGACAAGGCACTCGTCACCGATGACAGCGCCGTCCTCGATCCGCGAGGCACGCATGATGTCGGTGTTCTTGCCGATCACACAGCCACGCAGATTGCTGTGCTGCCCGATGTACACGTTGTCGTGCACGACGGCGCGATGGAGAAAAGCGCCCGTCTTGACGACGACGTTGGACCCGATGACGGTGTGCTCGCGGATCTCGGCGTCCGCCTCGACCTTGGCGTAGTCACCGATGTAGAGCGGCCCGCGGAGCACGGCGTCGGGGTGGACCTCGGCGCCCTCGGCGACCCAGACGCCGGGAGAGATCTCGAAGCCGTCGAGATCGACATCGACCTTCCCCTCCAGGACGTCCGCCTGGGCCTTCACATAGCTCTCGTGCGTCCCGACGTCTTCCCAGTAGCCCTCGGCGATATAGCCGTAGATCGGCTTGCCCTCCTTCATGAGCTGAGGGAAGACGTCGCCCGACCAGTCGACCGAGGTGTCGGCCTCGACGTAGTCGAAGACCTCGGGCTCCATCACATAGATGCCCGTGTTGACCGTGTCCGAGAACACCTGACCCCAGGTGGGCTTCTCCAGGAAGCGCTCCACCTTTCCCTCTTCGTCCACGATCGTGATGCCGAACTCCAGAGGGTTCGGCACCCGGGTCAGGCAGACCGTGACGAGCGCGCCCTTCTCCTTGTGGAAGGCGATCAGGTCCGTCAGGTCGAAGTCGGTGAGCGCGTCACCGGAAATGACGAGAAAAGCGTCGTCCTTGAGCGCCTCTTCGGCGTTCTTCACACTCCCCGCAGTGCCGAGCGGCTTCTCCTCATTCGCATAGGTGAGCTCCATTCCAAGCTCTTCGCCGTCACCGAAATAGTTCTTCACGAGAGAGGCGAGGAACTGAACGGTGACGACGGTCTCACTGAGCCCGTGCCGCTTGAGCAAACGCAGCACATGCTCCATGATTGGCCGATTTGCCACCGGCAGCAACGGCTTGGGCATGCTCGAGGTCATGGGACGAAGGCGAGTGCCTTCGCCGCCAGCCATCACGACGGCCTTCATGTCGGAAGCGTCCTCCTTGAAGAGACGGTCTCGCCGACGTCACCCATCTGGACAGGCCGTATGGCAGGCATCAGGTGCGGGCCGGCGACTCTGCACGGCACCACATCGACGAGCTCAATCGGCCACTCTGTCCGCTCTGACGAGGCGGCGGACCTGGACCACGTAGAGGATCCCTGCCCACCAGTAGAGAGTTGTACCCCATCCAGCGAACGCCCATCCGAAAACTTCGGCGAGTGATGCAAGCCATCCGTTCCCGTCACTGAGCAACAGCAACGGGAAGGCATACATCAAGTTGAAGGTAGCCGCCTTTCCCAGGAAGTTCACCTGGGGAGGCGGATAGCCGTGCCTGCGGAGGATTCCCACCATCACCAGCAGCATCAGCTCACGGGCCAGAAGCGCCGCGGTGAGCCACAGGGGCAGGATCTCGCGCCAGGTCAGGCCGACCAGAGTCGAAAGGATGTAGAGCCGGTCAGCGGCGGGGTCCAGGAGGCGCCCCAGGTTGCTGATCTGGTTCCAGCGGCGGGCGAGGTACCCGTCGAGATAGTCGGTCACCCCGCTGAGCATCAGGACGAGCAATGCCCAGCCATCACTGTTCGGCCCACCGAACTCCGGACGGAGGATGAGCCACAGGAACAGCGGTACACCCAGGAGCCGGGCCATGCTCAGGATGTTGGGGATGGTGAACACCCGATCCGTCTGGACGCGGGTCTCCTGAACCTCCACCCGGGGGCCTCCTGTGCGGGGATGTACCAACGATGCCCCCTGACCCTACCCGGACGAACCGCCGGCGGACGCCGTGGGGTACGGCCCTGAACGCAGAAATGCCCCGCACCAGAAGGTGCGGGGCATTCCCACAAAGATTGTTCGGCGGCGTCCTACTCTCCCACAGGGTCCCCCCTG
>NZ_JBIAHA010000030.1:0-131320 GCF_042870175.1 Streptomyces sp. NPDC006643
GGGGCGCGGGGGGGGGGGGGGGGCGGGCCCCCGCCCCCCGCGGGGGGCGGGGGGGGGGGGGGGGGGGGGGGGGGGGGGGCGGGGGCGCCCCCCCCCCCCCCCCCCCCCCCCCCCCCCCCCCCCCCCCCCCGCCGCCGTACGACGCCCTCCGCCGCCGTCCTGCGCAAACGCGCGCGGAAAAGCCCTACGGGCTTGTCAGTGCGGGGTCGTACGCTGGTACCCAGAGGTTGTCGAGCGGCGAGAACCCCGCAACGGGAGGTATGTGCAGGCCACAGTGCCGGCCCATGACTCAGACACCCACAGTTCGCACCCCCGCGCCCGGTCAGGCGCGAGCCCACTTCACGATCCCCGCCAAGCATCCGATGGTGACGATCCTGGGTTCCGGTGACTCGTTGCTGCGCGTGATCGAGAAGGCGTTCCCGGCCGTCGACATCCATGTCCGGGGTAATGAGATCAGTGCCGTGGGCGACGCGGCCGAGGTCGCGCTGATCCAGAGCCTGTTCGACGAGATGATGCTGGTGCTCCGCACCGGTCAGCCGATGACGGAGGACGCAGTGGAACGCTCGATCGCCATGCTCAGGGCGAGCGAGAACGGCGGCGCGGACGGACCCGAGACCCCCGCCGAAGTTCTCACGCAGAACATCGTCTCCAGCCGTGGCCGCACGATCCGCCCCAAGACGCTCAACCAGAAGCGTTACGTGGACGCGATCGACAAGCACACGATCGTCTTCGGCATCGGCCCGGCCGGTACCGGCAAGACGTATCTGGCCATGGCCAAGGCCGTGCAGGCCCTCCAGTCCAAGCAGGTCACCAGGATCATCCTGACCAGGCCCGCGGTGGAGGCGGGGGAGCGGCTCGGCTTCCTGCCCGGCACGCTGTACGAGAAGATCGACCCGTATCTGCGCCCGCTCTACGACGCGCTGCACGACATGCTCGACCCCGACTCGATCCCGCGCCTGATGGCGGCGGGCACGATCGAGGTGGCGCCCCTGGCGTACATGCGCGGAAGGACGCTGAACGACGCGTTCATCATCCTCGACGAGGCGCAGAACACCAGCTCGCAGCAGATGAAGATGTTCCTGACGAGGCTCGGCTTCGACTCGAAGATCGTCATCACGGGAGACGTGACCCAGGTCGACCTCCCCGGCGGCACGAAGAGCGGGCTGCGCCAGGTCCAGGACATCCTCCAGGACGTGGAGGACGTGCACTTCTCCCGGCTCACGTCGGACGATGTCGTACGGCACAAGCTCGTCGGCCGTATCGTCGACGCCTACGAGCAGTACGACAGCCGCAACGGCAACGAACCGCACAGCTGAGCCGTCGCCTCACGGCCCCAGCGGCACTAACCGGGAGAGTCACACCGCACCATGTCGATCGACGTCAACAACGAGTCAGGCACCGAGGTCGACGAGCAGGCGATCCTCGGGGCCGCCCGCTACGCGCTCACCAGGATGCGAATCCACCCCCTCTCCGAGCTGTCGGTGATCGTGGTGGACTCGGCCGCCATGGAGCAGCTGCACATGCAGTGGATGGACCTCCCCGGTCCGACCGATGTCATGTCCTTCCCGATGGACGAGCTGCGTCCACCGGTGAAGGACGACGAGGAGCCCCCGCAGGGGCTCCTCGGTGACGTCGTGCTCTGCCCGGAGGTCGCCAAGGCCCAGGGCGAGCAGGCGCCCACACGGCACTCCATGGACGAGGAGCTTCAGCTCCTGACCGTCCACGGGGTCCTGCATCTCCTCGGGTACGACCACGAGGAGCCGGACGAGAAGGCGGAGATGTTCGGCCTCCAGGCGGCCATCGTGGACGGCTGGCGGGCCGAACAGGGCCTCACCGGTCCCTCTCCCGCGCCGACCGTCTCGTGATCACGCAACTGATCATCGGGGCCGTCGCGCTGGTCGTGGTCGCCTGGCTGGCGGCCTGCGCCGAGGCGGGGCTCGCCCGCGTCTCGACCTTCCGCGCCGCCGAGGCCGAGCGCTCCGGGAGGCGCGGCGCCGACAAGCTGGCGCAGATCGCCGCCGATCCGACGCGGTATCTCAATGTGGCGCTGCTGGTGCGTGTCGCGTGCGAGATGGCGGCGGGGGTGATCGTCACCTATGTCTGCCTGGAGAAGTTCCACGAGACCTGGGCCGCGCTGCTCGTCGCGATCGGCGTGATGGTCCTGGTGAGTTATGTCGCCGTGGGCGTCTCGCCGCGCACCATCGGCCGCCAGCACCCGCTGAACACGGCGACCGTCGCGGCGTACGTACTGCTGCCGCTGGCCCGGATCATGGGGCCGGTCCCGCAGCTGCTGATCCTCCTCGGCAACGCGCTGACGCCCGGCAAGGGCTTCCGCAAGGGACCGTTCGCGAGCGAGGCGGAGCTGCGGGCGATGGTCGACCTCGCCGAGCAGGAGTCACTGATCGAGGACGACGAGCGCCGCATGGTGCACTCGGTCTTCGAGCTGGGGGACACGCTGGTGCGGGAGGTCATGGTGCCGCGTACGGACCTGGTCTGCATCGAGCGCTACAAGACGATCCGCCAGGCCCTGACGCTGGCGCTGCGCTCCGGTTTCTCCCGGATCCCCGTCACGGGGGAGAACGAGGACGACATCGTCGGCATCGTCTACCTCAAGGACCTCGTCAGGAAGACGCACATCAACCGGGACTCCGAGGCCGATCTGGTCTCCACCGCGATGCGCCCGGCGGCGTTCGTGCCGGACACGAAGAACGCGGGCGATCTGCTGCGCGAGATGCAGCAGGAGCGCAACCATGTCGCCGTCGTCATCGACGAGTACGGCGGCACGGCCGGCATCGTGACGATCGAGGACATCCTGGAGGAGATCGTCGGGGAGATCACCGACGAGTACGACCGTGAGCTGCCGCCGGTCGAGGAGACCGGCACCGACTCCTACCGGGTCACGGCCCGGCTCGACATCGGGGATCTCGGAGAGCTGTACGGGCTCGACGAGTTCGACGACGAGGACGTGGAGACGGTCGGCGGCCTGCTGGCCAAGGCGCTCGGGCGGGTGCCGATCGCCGGTGCCAGCGCGCTGGTGGAGCTGCCGGACGGCCGTACGCTGCGGCTGACGGCGGAGTCCCCGGCGGGCCGGCGGAACAAGATCGTGACGGTGCTGGCGGAGCCGGCCGAGAAGGCGGCGACGCGGTGAGCGCCGCCGGGCGCGGTTCGCTGTCGCGGGACGAACTGCGGGCGTTCTGCCTGGAGTTCAACGCCGTGACGGAGGAGTTCCCCTTCTACCCCGACCTGTCGGTCTTCAAGGTGGTGGGGAAGGTCTTCGCGCTCACGGCCCTGGACGACGAGCCGTTGAAGGTCTCGCTCAAGTGCGATCCGGACGAGGCCATCCGGCTGCGCGCGGAGCACCCGGAGATCGTCCCCGGCTGGCATCTCAACAAGCGTCACTGGAACACGGTCACGGTCCCCGGCCTGCCCGCGCGGACGGTGCGCGAGCTGGTCGAGGACAGTTACGACCTGGTGGTGGCGGGTCTGCCGAAGGCGGAGCGCCTCCGGCTCGACCGGCCGTAGCCCGACCCGACGGGCCCCTCGCAGCGGCTCAGTTGCCCGGCCGCAGCCGGCGTCGTACCTGACGCCGGACGGCCGGGCCGATGCGTACCGGCAGGCTCCGCTCCAGGCTGGACAGCCGCCGTTCCATGAGGTTGAGCTGCTTCTGGAGTTCGTTGTTCTTCTTGGTGAGGTTGTCGATGCGGCGGTCGGTTACGGTGTGGCGTTCGTGGAGCCGGCTGAAGCGGTAGTGCAGGGAGCCGTCGTCGCCGCCGTCCCACACACCCAGTGACGGCGGCAGGTCGAGGGCGTCGAGTCTCAGGTCGTAGGCGGCGCCGCCGTCGCCGTGGGTGAAGGTGTTCTCCAGGCCGTTGCGGGTGAGGAAGCCGGTGAAGCGGTCGAAGCGTTCCTTGTGCCCGTTGAGCATGCTGCTGTAGTCGGCCTGTTCGTACAGTTCCCGGGGGTGGATGTCGGCGGGGGTGGTGCTGAGCATGCGGTGGGGGATGCCGAAGTAGCGGCAGAGTTCGAGGGTGCGGGAGTCGTGGACGAGGACGACGCTGGGGGTGCCGGCGAGGAGGGGTGCGATGTTGCCGTGGATGCGGGTGCCGTAGACGAAGTCGTACGTCGCCAGTTCGTCCATCCAGGTTTTGGGGTCGAGGGGGACGCGTACGCGGTTCTGGGCGAACAGCGGGTGGGTGAGTTCCCGGGGGAAGCGGGTCCTGGGGCCGGTGACGGCGGAGGTGTCGCCCCAGAAGAGGACTTCGGCGTCGGCGATGTTCTGTGCGTAGTAGCGCAGGTGGGGGAAGCGTTCCAGGGCGTGGCGGGCCAGGGCTTCCATGTCGCCGACGGCGATGGCGCCGGGTGACATGTTGATCGCGATCCGGGAGTGGGTGTCGATGGTGCCGGGGTCGCGGGGGGTGGGGAAGGTGTCGCCGTGCAGGAACATCGAGGGGCAGCCGATGATCTCGACGTGCCGCTTGAAGCCGAGGCGTTCGAGGTAGGAGGCGGTCAGTTCACCGCGTACGCCGATGGAGGCGGATCTTTCCAGGACGGCTCTGACGAAGCGTTTCACCGAGGCCTCGATGGGGGCGAGGCGGGTGGTGTCGTAGTCGTCGGGCACCTGCGCGCCCACGCCGGCCACGACGACCGGGATGGTGAGCTGCTCGATGAGGGCGGAGAGTTTGTTCAGGTTCGGTTTGAACGAGGGGCGGAAGGCGTTGGCGAGGGGGATGACGAAGACGTCGTAGTCCCGGTTGATCTCCCGTGCCCGCTCGGGGGTCGCGACGGTGCCGATGCCGTTCGAGGTGACCTCGGTCCGCTCGGTGAGCAGGATCTTGTGGGCCGCGTCGCTGAACAGCAGGTTGCCCGAGTTGGTGCCGATCAGGTCCTTCTGGAGGAACTCCTGCTGGCTGGCAACGTGGAACGGGCTCTTCCCCGAGCGTATGAGTATGCGCTTCATCAACCTCTTCCCTCGTCTGCTCGGGCTACCCGCCCGGGAGTCCGGCGCAGCGCGCGCCCCCGAGAACCGGTCCTGGTCAGGTGACCGACCCGTGTGAAACGGGACGATACCCGAGGTCAAAAGCTAGAAGACATGGGTATTTCACCCTTTGTTGGTACGCGATTCATGTGATCTTAAGCTCGCATCTGGTGGGGAATCCGCGGCTTTTCACGCTCCGTCAGACCGACGGTGCGCTGCGTGCGCCGACGGCCGGGCTCTCTATGCTCGGGCGCATGACGACGCAGAGCACCGGCCTCGACCCCGAGGACCGCAAGATCATCACGTTGGCCCGCAGCGCCCGCGCCCGCAACGGGGTGCCCGAGGGCGCCGCCGTGCGCGACGACACCGGGCGGACCTATGTCGCCGGGACCGTCGACCTCGACTCCCTCAAGCTCAGCGCGCTGCGGACCGCCGTCGCCATGGCCGTCGCGAGCGGCGCCACCTCGCTGGAGGCCGCCGCCGTCGTCACCGAGGCCGAGGCGGCGAGCGACGAGGACCGCGCCGCCGTACGTGATCTCGGCGGGCCCGGTACGCCGGTGCTCGTCGCCGCTCCCGACGGGACCGTGCGGCTGACGGCCACCGCCGGCTGACACCTCCGCGAGGGGGTGCCGAAGGGCCGACTGGTCGGCGGGGGCGGGACGATCGGGGAGAATGGGCCGCATGAGCGCTCGTACCCCTTCGTCTCCCGAGACTTCCGCCGAACCGACCGGGGCCCCTCACCGGGCCGGTTTCGCCTGTTTCGTCGGTCGCCCCAACGCGGGCAAGTCCACCCTCACGAACGCTCTGGTCGGCCAGAAGGTGGCGATCACCTCCAGCCGGCCGCAGACCACACGCCACACGGTGCGCGGCATCGTGCACCGGCCCGAGGCGCAGCTGATCCTGGTCGACACCCCCGGTCTCCACAAGCCGCGCACGCTGCTCGGCGAGCGGCTGAACGATGTCGTGCGGACCACCTGGGCCGAGGTCGACGTCATCGGTTTCTGTGTGCCCGCCGACCAGAAGCTCGGCCCCGGCGACCGCTTCATCGCCAAGGAGCTCGCCGGGATCCGCAAGACGCCGAAGGTCGCGCTCGTCACCAAGACCGACCTTGTCGACTCCCGGGTGCTGGCCGAGCAGCTGATCGCGATCGACCAGCTCGGCCAGGAGCTGGGCTTCGAGTGGGCGGAGATCATCCCGGTCTCGGCCGTCAGCGGCGACCAGGTCGGGCTCGTCGCCGATCTGCTGGTCCCGCTCCTGCCGCAGAGCCCGCCGCTCTATCCGGAGGGCGACCTCACCGACGAGCCGGAGATGGTGATGGTCGCGGAGCTGATCCGCGAGGCCGCGCTCGAAGGCGTACGGGACGAGCTGCCGCACTCGATCGCGGTCGTGGTCGAGGAGATGCTGCCGCGCGAGGACCGGCCGGCGGACAAGCCGCTGCTGGACATCCACGCCAACGTCTACATCGAGCGGCCGAGCCAGAAGGGCATCATCATCGGCCCCAAGGGCCAGCGGCTCAAGGAGGTCGGGACGAAGTCCCGCAAGCACATCGAGGCGCTGCTGGGCACGCCCGTCTTCCTCGATCTGCATGTCAAGGTCGCGAAGGACTGGCAGCGCGACCCGAAGCAGCTGCGCAAGCTCGGCTTCTGAGCAGGGCGAGCGTGGGGGTTTGGTCGGTTTTGGACTGTTCCTCCGATGATCCCGCATACTGATACGGACCCGCGCGGACCGGACGGCTCCGCTAGGCTGCCGCACATCATGCGTTTCGGGCTGCTTCTCCTTAGCTGCCGCGGCGAGGGTCTGTAGTCGTAGGCCGACCCCCTCCCCGCGGAGTCTGGTGATGCGGTTTTCCCGCCCCGTCGGCCGTCCCAGCGGACACACGAGGAGCCCAACGCAATGTCTGAGCGCATGTCCGACCACGGCCCCACGGGATCGGCCGTCGGCCGCCCCACCCCGGTCACCAACGCCACCCACACCCAGCGGCCGTCCGGGATGCCGATCCACAAGTACGGCCGCTACGAGGCCGTGGACATCCCCGACCGCACCTGGCCGGACAACCGTGTCACCCAGGCGCCCCGCTGGCTCTCCACCGACCTGCGCGACGGCAACCAGGCCCTGATCGACCCCATGTCGCCCGCCCGTAAGCGCGAGATGTTCGACCTGCTGGTACGCATGGGCTACAAGGAGATCGAGGTCGGTTTCCCGTCGTCGGGCGAGACCGACTTCGCCTTCGTACGGTCGATCATCGAAGAGGGCGCCATCCCCGAGGACGTGACCATCTCCGTCCTGACGCAGGCCCGCGAGGAGCTGATCGAGCGCACCGTGCAGTCGCTCGTCGGCGCCCACCGCGCCACCGTCCATCTGTACAACGCCACCGCCCCCACCTTCCGCCGCGTCGTCTTCCGGGGGACCCGCGAGCAGGTCAGGCAGATCGCCGTGGACGGTACGCGGCTGGTCTCCGAGTACGCCGAGAAGATCCTGGGCCCGGAGACGGTCTTCGGCTACCAGTACAGCCCGGAGATCTTCACCGACACCGAGCTGGACTTCGCCCTGGAGGTCTGTGAGGGCGTGATGGACGTCTGGCAGCCCGAGGAGGGCCGCGAGATCATCCTCAACCTGCCGGCCACCGTCGAGCGCTCCACGCCCTCCACGCACGCCGACCGCTTCGAGTGGATGTCGCGGAACCTGTCCCGCCGCGAGCACGTCTGCCTCTCCGTACACCCGCACAACGACCGCGGCACCGCCGTCGCCGCCGCCGAGCTGGCGCTGATGGCCGGGGCCGACCGTATCGAGGGCTGTCTGTTCGGCCAGGGCGAGCGCACCGGCAACGTGGACCTGGTGACCCTGGGCATGAACCTGTTCTCCCAGGGCATCGACCCGCAGATCGACTTCTCGCAGATCGACGAGATCCGCCGCACCAGCGAGTACTGCAACCAGATGGAGATCCACCCGCGCCACCCCTACGCGGGCGACCTCGTCTACACCGCCTTCTCCGGCTCCCACCAGGACGCCATCAAGAAGGGCTTCGACGCCATGGAGGCCGACGCCGCCGCCCGGGGCAAGACCGTCGACGACCTCGAATGGGCCGTGCCGTATCTGCCGATCGACCCCAAGGACGTGGGCCGTTCGTACGAGGCGGTCATCCGGGTCAACTCGCAGTCCGGCAAGGGCGGCATCGCCTACGTCCTGAAGAACGACCACAAGCTGGACCTGCCGCGCCGGATGCAGATCGAGTTCTCGCGGATCATCCAGGCCAAGACGGACTCCGAGGGCGGCGAGGTCACCCCGCAGGCGATCTGGTCGGCGTTCGAGGACGAGTACCTGCCCAACCAGGGCGACGAGAAGGCCCGTTGGGGCCGGATCCAGCTGCGCTCGGGCCAGTCCACGACCGACAAGGACGGGACGGACACCCTCACCGTCGAGGCGGTCGTGGACGGCGAGGAGACCGTCCTGACCGGCTCCGGCAACGGGCCGATTTCGGCCTTCTTCGCCGCGCTGGCCGCCGTCGGGGTCGACGCGCGGCTGCTGGACTACTCCGAGCACACGATGAGCGAGGGCGCGAGCGCGCAGGCCGCCTCGTACATCGAGTGCGCGATCGACGGAAAGGTGCTGTGGGGGATCGGTATTGACGCCAACACCACACGCGCCTCTCTGAAGGCCGTGGTCTCCGCGGTCAACCGCGCACCGCGCTGACCTGAGCGTTCACCGGCAGAACCGGAACCCCGTCCACCGATCGCGGTGGGCGGGGTTCGGCCATGTCGTGGCGACCTGACGCCGAGGTAATGACGCCGCATCGTTGCTGTGGTTAACATCACGTCAATGCGGCAAAGTTGCCGAAGCGTTATGGAGGTGCGCGACGTGCTGCCAGGCCAGGGAACGAACGGCAGGAAACTGCGCATCTGCGGCATTCACACCGCGTGGAGCACCATCGGCGACGGGGAGTTCTTCTGCCCCGACTGCGGGGGTGACCGCAACTACCGCCGCCGCACCGGCCGTCGCCGCTTCGCCGTGCTCGGCCTGCCCCTGGTGCCGCGCGGCTCGGCCGGCCCCGTCGTGGAATGCGCCGCCTGCCACGGCCACTTCGGCCTCGACATCCTCGACCACCCCACCACCGTCCGCTTCTCCGCGATGCTCCGCGACGCCGTGCACACGGTCGCGCTCGCCGTCCTCGCCGCCGGCGGCACCACCTCCCGTACGGTCCGCGAGACCGCCGTCGCCACGGTCCGGGCCGCCGGGATCGAGGACTGCACGGAGGACCAGCTCACCGACCTGGTGGAGGCGCTGGCCGCCGACACCGGCCGGTTCCTGATCGACCCCGGCCCCTGCGGGGCGGCGCTCGCCATCGAGCTGCACGAGGCGCTGGAGCCGCTGGCACCGCATCTCGCGGCGGCCGGCCGGGAGTCGATCCTGCTCCAGGGCGCCCGGATCGCGCTCGCCGACGGGCCGTACAGCGCGGCGGAGCGCGACGTGCTCTCCACCGTCGGCGGCGCGTTGCAGCTGTGCGCCGACGACACGGCGCGGCTGCTCGAATCGGCCCGTACGCCCTCCTCCTGACCCGCGCCCCGAGGCCCTCAGTACTCCCCCGGGAGTAGAGGCGCGCCCCTGTCTCCCGGGGCGGTAACCCTCATCTCGCCCTCACGTGCGACGAATTCACCCCTTCCCGGTCAGAGACTGAGACCAGTCTCTGACCGGTAGCGAGAAGGGGGGCCCGCGATGGGGGCCGAGAACGGACGCCGACGACTGCTGCCCTGGGCGGTGGTCGGGCTGTGGGTGGTCGTGATCGCCGTGGCCGCGATGTTCGCCGGGAAGCTCGGCGACGTCCAGCGCGACGAGGCCGTCGACTACCTCCCGGCGAGCGCCGACTCCACGCACGTGGAGAAGGTCCGCCAGGAGCTGCCCGGCGGTGAGACCACCGACTTGATCGTCGTCTACCACCGCGACGGCGGGCTCACCGCGGCCGACCGGACCACCGCCGACGAGCAACTGGCCCGGATCGCGTCGGAGCAGAAGCTCACCGCCCCGCCCCAGGGCGTCCCGTCGAAGGACGGGACGACGCTGATGTACCCGATCGCGAGCGCCGCTCCGACCGGGCCGGGGGCGGACAAGGAAGCCGCGCAGAAGGCCTTCGTCGAGGACGTACGGGCCGTCACCACGGGCGACGGCGCCGAGCGGAACGGGCTCGACATCGAGGTCGGCGGGGCCGGTGCGCTCCTGGCCGACATGGAGTCCGTCTTCGAGTCCATCGACGGCACCCTGATGATCGCGACCGTGCTCGTCGTCGCCTTCCTGCTGATCATCACCTACCGCAGCCCCTTCCTGTGGATCGTGCCGCTGGTCGTCGTCGGAGCCGCCGCCGTCAGCTCCATGGCCGTCGTCTACGGCATGGTGCGGGCCTTCGACGTGGTCGTCACCAGCCAGAGCGCGGCGATCATGACCGTCCTCGTGTTCGGCGCGGGCACGGACTACGCGCTGCTGCTGGTCTCCCGCTACCGGGAGGAGCTGCGCCGCGTACCCGAGCCGTACGAGGCGATGCGCACCGCGCTGCGCAACTGCGGCCCCGCCGTCCTCGCCTCGTCCGGCACCGTCGCCGCCGGTCTGCTGTGCCTGCTCGCCGCCGACCTCAACAGCAGCAGCGGCATGGGACCCATCGCCGCCATCGGCGTCGTGTGCGCGCTCGCCGCGATGCTCACGCTGCTGCCCGCCGTCCTGGTGCTGCTCGGCCGCCGCGTCTTCTGGCCGCTGATCCCCGCGTACGGCGGTGAGGTCAAGCAGCGGCGCTCCTTCTTCGCCGCCATGGGCAGCTCCGCCGCCCGCAGGCCGGTCGCCGTGCTCGGCACCGGGCTGGTGCTGCTCGGCGCCCTCGCGCTCGGCGTACTGAACCTGCCCGGCGCCGTGAAGCAGGAGGACAGCTTCATCGACCGGCCCGAGTCCGTCACCGCCATGCAGCGCCTGACCGACGCCTACCCGGAGCAGAGCGCGCAGCCCATCAGCGTCATGGCGCCGACCGGAGAGGCCGGCGCGGCGCTCGACACCACCCGTACGCTGCCCGGCGTCGCCGACGCGCAGCGGGGCCGCAGCGGCGGCGGCTGGACCGAGATCGTCGTCTTCGCGAAGGACGCGCCCGAGTCGGCGGGGGAGACCGCCACGATCGAACGGCTGCGGTCCACCCTCGGCGGCGGGACGTACGTCGGCGGGCCCAGCGCGCAGCAGATCGACCTCGCCGACACCAACGCCGACGACCGGCTGTATGTCATCCCGCTCGTCATCGTCGCCGTGCTGCTGATCCTTGTCGCGCTGCTGCGCAGCATCGTCGCGCCGCTGATGCTGGTGGCGGCCGTGGTGGTCGTGTGGGGCGCGTCGATGGGCATCGGCGGGCTGGTCTTCGAGCCGCTGCTGGGCTTCGCCGGGGTCGATCCCGGGCTGGCGCTGCTGTCGTTCGTGTTCCTGGTCGCGCTCGGTGTCGACTACGGGATCTTCCTGATGCACCGGATGCGCGAGGAGGCGCTGAAGGGCGCCGAGCCGGAAGAGGCCGCGCTGACGGCGCTGCGCAGCACGGGCGGTGTCATCGCGTCGGCGGGCATCGTGCTGGCCGCGACGTTCGGTGTGCTGGCCTCGCTGCCGCTGGTGATGCTCGCCGAGATGGGAATCCTCGTCGCCGTCGGCGTCCTGCTCGACACCTTCCTGGTGCGGACGTATCTGGTGACCAGCGCGAGCGTGCTGCTCGGCCGCAAGGTCTGGTGGCCGGGCGCACTGTCCAGGCCGCCGGCCGCGGAGCCGGCGCGCGAGCGGGAGACGGTCGGCGCCGACGCCTGAACCCGGCGCGGTACGGCTCCGAGGGGGAGGGAGCCGTACCGCGCGGGACCCTTTCCGACGGCGACGAGAGAGGATGGGCCCGTGCCGGCGAACTCCAGCAGAGGACCACTCAGGGAACGCGTCTTCGCGGTGCTCAACCGCGACCCGCTCGACGCGCCGAACCAGGCGCGTACGGACCTGGTGGTCGCCGGGGCCGTCGGCGCGCTGGGGGCGGCGCTGGCCGTCGCCGGGCCGGGCGACGGCCTGACCCTCGACGCGCTCGGCTGGGCAATGTTCGCCGGGATCACCGCGTGCCTGATCTGGCGGCGGCGCCATCCGGTGGGCGCGCTGCTGGTGATGGTGGCGCTCGTCGCCCCGTACCACGCGCTGGACTACACGCACGCGGCGACCACCCCGGCGACGATGGTCGCCCTCTACACCCTCGCCGTCACCGGCCCGCCGCTGCGGGCCGCGCTGCTCGGCTCCGGGATCGTCGGCGTCACGCTCACGGTGATGCTGCTGATCAACACCGACCGGGGCGTCGAGATGCTCCGTACGTCGGGCTGGATCGTGGCGGTCCTGGTGATCGGCATGGACGTACGCGTCTACCGCAAGTACATCGCGGCGGTCGTGGAACGCGCGGAGCGCGCGGAACGCGACCGGGAGAAGGAGGCGGCGCGGCGGGTCGCGGAGGAACGCCTGCGGATCGCGCGGGACCTGCACGACCTGCTGGCCCACAGCATCACGCTCATCGGCGTCCAGACGTCGGTGGCGTCGCACGTGCTGACCGTCGACCCCGAACGGCTCGACCGGGCGGCCATCGCCCAGGCGCTCGACGGCATCTCGGACACCTGCCGCGAGGCGCGCGCCGAACTGCGCACCACGCTGGAGGTGTTGCGCACCGCCGGCACGGCGGAGGACGAGACGGGGGACTGGGCCGGCGCCCTGCCGGACCTGGCGGCGCTGTCCGGCCTCGTGGAGGCCGCGCGGACCGGGGGAGCGGAGACGGAGCTGCTGGTGCGGACGGAGGGCGTACGCGTACCGCCGGTGGCCGAGGCGGCGGCGTACCGGATCGTGCAGGAATCACTCACCAACGCGGTACGGCACGCGGGTCCCGCGCCACGAGTGGAGGTACGGGTGGAGGCGCGCGCCGGAGCGCTGCACGTCACCGTGACCGACAACGGGGGCGCGCTGGCCGCCCGAAAGCCGCCCGCCGAACCGGGCTACGGCATCGTCGGCATGCGCGAACGCGCCCGCAGCGTGGGCGGCACCCTGGAGGCGACCCCACACGCGGACGGCTTCCGCGTCACGGCACGCCTCCCCTTGACGGCCCGGGACACCACCACGCCGCCTGACCCGGCGCCGACCGGGCCTCCGGCTGTCGCCGAGGCGGCGGATCCCTTGGGACCAACCGATCCCATCGGGTCCGGCGTGCCCGCAGGGTCCGCCCCGACCGGTCTTCCGGCGCAGGCCGGGGCGGCGGATCCCTTGGGACCAACCGATCGCATCGGGTCCGGCGTGCCCGCTGGGTCCGCCCCGACCGGGCCTCCGGCGCCGGCCGGGGCGGGGGATCTCTCCCGATCCGGCGGACCCGCCGGGGCCGCTGCTCCGGAGGAGCGGGCGGCGCCCGCCGAGGCGGCGGATCCCCTCGGGTGCGGCGAGGCCGTCGGGCCCGCCGGGGCCGTGCCTCCGGTGGTCGGGCCCGCCACCCCCGGCGTGGCGTCCGCGCCCGTGGCCGGACCCGTCCGCCCCACCACGCCGCCACCCGCCGAGGCGGTCGGCCCCGTCCGCCCCGCCCGATCGGAGTCCTCGTGATCCGTGTTCTGCTCGCCGACGACCAGCGGCTCGTGCGGGCCGCGTTCGCCATGCTTGTCGAGTCCGCCGAGGACATGGAGGTCGTCGGGCAGGCCGGGAACGGGCGGGAAGCCGTCGAGATGGTGCGGGAGAGCCGGGCCGATCTCGTCGTCATGGACATCCGGATGCCCGACATCGACGGGATCGAGGCGACCCGGCTGATCGCCGCCGACGACGATCTCGCCGGGGTCAAGGTGCTGGTCCTCACCACGTACGACACCGACGAACACGTCGTGGAGGCCCTGCGCGCGGGGGCGTCCGGGTTTCTGGTGAAGGACACCCGGCCCGCCGAACTCCTCACCGCCATCCGGACCGTTGCCGCCGGCGAGTCCCTGCTGTCCCCGGGGCCGACGGCGCGGCTGATCGCCCGCGTACTGAGAGCGCACAGCCGGGTCCCGGAGGCGTCGGCGGCCGGCGGGCCCGAGTGTCTGTCGGTCCGGGAACGGCAGGTCCTCGCCCTCGTGGCGCGCGGACTCACCAACACGGAGATCGCGGAGACGCTCCGGCTCAGCCCCCTGACCGCCAAGACACATGTGAGCCGCATCATGGGCAAGCTCCAGGCCCGGGACCGGGCACAACTGGTGATCATCGCCTACGAGTCGGGGCTGGTGACCCCCGGCGACCCGCCGCTCACGGCCGCCGCCCCCGCCTGATACGCCCGCCCGCCGCGTACGGGAGAATGGCGCCATGAGCCTGTTCCGCGACGACGGCATCGTGCTGCGCACCCAGAAGCTGGGTGAGGCGGATCGCATCATCACGTTCCTCACCCGTGGCCACGGCCGCGTACGGGCCGTGGCGCGCGGAGTGCGCCGTACGAAGTCCAAGTTCGGCGCCAGGCTCGAACCGTTCTCCCACGTCGACGTGCAGTTCTTCGCGCGCGGCAGTGAACTCGTCGGGCGCGGGCTGCCGCTCTGTACGCAGAGCGAGACCATCGCCCCGTACGGCGGCGCCATCGTCGCCGACTACCCCCGCTACACGGCCGGTACGGCCATGCTGGAGACCGCCGAGCGGTTCACCGACCACGAGGGCGAACCCGCCGTCCAGCAGTATCTGCTCCTCGTCGGCGGGCTGCGTACCCTCGCGCGCGGCGAGCACGCCCCGCATCTGATCCTCGACGCCTTCCTGCTGCGCTCCCTCGCGGTCAACGGCTACGCCCCGAGCTTCGACGACTGCGCGAAGTGCGGCCTCGACGGGCCGAACCGCTTCTTCTCGGTCGCGGCGGGCGGAGTCATATGCGGTGACTGTCGGGTGCCCGGCAGCGTCGTACCGTCGTCGGAGGCGGTCGGTCTGCTCAGCGCGCTGCTGACCGGCGACTGGGGGACGGCGGACGCGTGCGAGGCTCGTCATGTCCGGGAGGGCAGCGGGCTGGTGTCCGCGTATCTGCACTGGCATCTGGAGCGCGGACTGCGCTCACTCAGATATGTAGAGAAGAACTAGGAGACACGAGCGCATGGCACGACGCGGAATGCTGGGCCGGTCCCGCCGCGAGTACAAGGTCCCCGAGCCGCACCCCTCCGGTGCGGTCCCGCCGAAGATCCCCGGCGAGCTGGTGCCCAAGCATGTCGCGTGCGTGATGGACGGCAACGGCCGCTGGGCCAAGGAGCGCGGGCTGCCGCGCACCGAGGGCCACAAGGTCGGCGAGGGCGTCGTGCTGGACGTGCTCAAGGGCTGTCTGGAGATGGGCGTCAAGAACCTCTCCCTGTACGCCTTCTCCACCGAGAACTGGAAGCGCACACCGGACGAGGTGCGCTTCCTCATGAACTTCAACCGCGATGTCATCCGGCGCCGCCGCGACGAGATGGACGAGCTGGGGATCCGGATCCGCTGGGTCGGCCGGATGCCCAAGATGTGGAAGTCGGTCGTCCAGGAACTCCAGGTCGCCCAGGAACAGACCGTCGACAACGACGCCATGACGCTCTACTTCTGCGTCAACTACGGTGGCCGCGCGGAGATCGCGGACGCGGCGCGTGCGCTCGCCGAGGACGTGGCGTCGGGGAAGCTCGACCCGTCCAAGGTCAACGAGAAGACGTTCGCCAAGTATCTGTACTACCCGGACATGCCGGACGTGGATCTCTTCCTGCGGCCGAGCGGTGAGCAGCGTACGTCCAACTACCTGATCTGGCAGAGCAGTTACGCCGAGATGGTCTTCCAGGACGTGCTCTGGCCGGACTTCGACCGGCGGGATCTGTGGCGGGCCTGTCTGGAATTCGCCCAGCGGGACCGCCGCTTCGGCGGGGCGCTGCCCAACCAGTCCGGCAACCGGTCGGACCGGTCGGGCGGGAGCGCGTAACCGGGGGAGGGGCGGGGCGACGTGTGATCCGCCCCGCATCCGTCACCTCATCGGCTCACCGGCTCACCGGCTCACCGGCTCACCGGCCCACCCGGGTCACCGGCTCGCCGCGCACTCCGCGCAGGTGCCGAAGACCTCCACCGTGTGCGCCACGGCCACGAAGCCGTGCTCGGCCGCGATCGTCTCGGCCCACTGCTCGACGGCCGGACCCTCGACCTCGACGGCCTTGCCGCACACCCGGCACACCAGATGGTGGTGGTGATCACCGGTCGAGCAGCGCCGGTAGACGGACTCCCCGTCGTTCGTGCGCAGTACGTCGACATCGCCCGCGTCGGCGAGCGACTGGAGCGTGCGGTAGACCGTCGTCAGACCGACCGAGTCGCCGCGGTGCTTCAGCATGTCGTGCAGTTCCTGAGCGCTGCGGAACTCGTCCACCTCGTCCAGCGCGGCGGCCACCGCGGCACGCTGCCGGGTCGATCGGCCGCGTACGGGGGCAGTGCTCGCCCCACCGCCAGGCGCAGTCGTCACGGGTGCCTCCAATACTTCTGCCCGGAATCGCTCATCTGCCGGGCCATTCTGCCAGCTCGCGTCAGACCGTGGCCTCGTCCGACGGCCCGCGCATGGCGGGAACCACCGGATCGTCCGCGGCCCCGTCCGCCGGTCTGTCCGCCGGAGCCGCCGGGTGCCCGCTCTCCGCGGACCTGAGCGCCCGCGCCCGCCGTCTCGCCAGTGGTGTCGCGAGGACGGTCAGGACGAGGAAGACGCCGATGGCCAGCAACACAATTGTCGCTCCGGGCGGCACGTCCTGGTAGTACGAGGTGACCGTGCCGGCCAGCGTGACCGCCGTACCGATCACCACCGCCAGCACGAAAGTGACGGCGAAGGACCGGGTGATCTGCTGCGCGGCGGCGACCGGCACCACCATCAGCGCGCTGACCAGCAGCAGGCCCACGACCCGCATCGCGACGGTGACGGTCACGGCGGCCGTGACGGCGACGAGCAGGTTCAGGGCGCGCACCGGCAGCCCGGTGACCCGCGCGAACTCCTCGTCCTGGCTGACGGCGAACAGTTGCCGCCGCAGCCCCACGGTGACCAGCACCACCAGGGCCGCCAGGATCCAGATCGCGTCCAGATCGCTCTCGGAGACGGTGGAGAGGGAGCCGAAGAGATACGAGCTGAGGTTGGCGTTGGAGCCGGTCGGCGAGAGGTTGATCAGCAGGACGCCGCCCGCCATACCGCCGTAGAAGAGCATGGCCAGCGCGATGTCGCCGCGTGTGCGGCCGTACGCCCGGATCAGCTCCATCGCGATGGAGCCGACGATCGCCACGAGCGTCGCCATCCACACGGGGCTGGTGGAGAGCAGAAAGCCCAGACCGACACCGGTCATGGCGACATGGCCGATGCCGTCGCCCATCAGGGCCTGTCGGCGCTGGACGAGATAGATCCCGACGGCGGGCGCGATGACGCCGACCAGTACGGCCGCGATCAGGGCCCGCTGCATGAGGGCGGTCTCAAGGATTTCCATGATCAGGTCAGCAGTCCTGTACGGTGCGGCTCGCCGGCCGCGTGCGGGTGACAGCCTTGATTGGTCAAAGGATCGGGGTCGTGGCCGGGCAGCGCGTGCCGGCCCACGGCCTTCGGCGGCGGGCCGTCGTGCATGACACAGCCGTCGCGCAGCACCACCGCGCGGTCGATGAGCGGCTCCAGCGGGCCCAGTTCGTGCAGGACGAGCAGGACGGTCGTGCCGGCCGCGACCTGGTCACGCAGCGTGGCCGCCAGGATCTCCTGGCTGGCCAGGTCGACCCCGGCCATCGGCTCGTCCATGATCAGCAGTTCGGGCTCGGCGGCGAGGGCGCGCGCGATCAGCACCCGCTGGTGCTGGCCGCCGGAGAGCGCGCCGACCGCGTCCTTCGCCCGGTCCGTGAGACCGACCAGGTCGATGGCGCGCCGGACGGCCTCCCGGTCGGCCCTGGTGGGCCACCGCAGCAGCCCGGTGCGCGCCAGCCGTCCCGAGGACACGACCTCGCGGACGGTCGCGGGCACGCCACTGGCGGCCGTCGTGCGCTGCGGCACGTAGCCGACGCGCGCCCAGTCGCGGAAGCGCCGCAGGGGGGTGCCGAAGAGGGTCACCTCGCCGCTGGTGAGCGGGACCTGGCCGATCACGGAGCGTACGGCGGTGGACTTGCCCGAGCCGTTGGCGCCGAGGAGCGCGACGACCTCGCCGCGCCGCACGGAGAGGTCGATGCCGCGCAGCACGGGGCGGGAGCCGAGCGTGGCGGTGGCGGCGCGCAGCGACAGGACGGGGGAGCCGGCGCCGTCGGCGTCCGGTTCGGCCGCCTCCGCCCGCTCGGTCTGTGTCGTCGTCACGTCCCGTACCTCCGTTGCTGCCGTCGGCTGGTTCACTTCGCGCCGAGGGCTTTCTCCAGCGCGGCGAGGTTGGACTCCATGACCTCGACGTAGTCAGCGCCCTTGGACTTGTCCGTGATTCCCTCGACGGGGTCCAGGACGTCCGTCTTCAGACCGCTGTCGGCGGCGACGGTCTTGGCCGTCCTGTCGCTGACGAGCGTCTCGAAGAAGACCGTGCCGACCTTGTCCTTGGCGGCGATGGTACGCAGTTCCTTGATCCGGGCCGGGCTGGGCTCGGACTCGGGGGAGATGCCCGCGATGGACTCCTGGGTGAGGCCGTAGCGCTCGGCGAGATAGCCGAAGGCCGAGTGCGTGGTGATGAAGGTCTTGGTGGCGGTGTCGG
Source organism: Streptomyces sp. NPDC006643 (assembly GCF_042870175.1). Classification (NCBI taxonomy): domain Bacteria; kingdom Bacillati; phylum Actinomycetota; class Actinomycetes; order Kitasatosporales; family Streptomycetaceae; genus Streptomyces; species Streptomyces sp. NPDC006643. Next base: position 18,658 of record NZ_JBIAHA010000030.1, read on the forward strand.
CGAGGCCCTGCTCGAAGGCGCTGTCGAGGGTGGTGAGCCGTTCGACGAGGGCGGTGGTGTTCTTCCGGTACGCGGCGGCGTTGTCCGGGTCGGCCTTCTCCAGCGAGGCGCCGACGCCCTTGGCGACCTCGGCGTACTTCACGGGGTCGAGCCAGATGTGCGGGTCGGTGCCGGCCTCGCCCTCGTGGGCGTGGTCCTCCTCGGCGTGGTTCTCCTCGGCGTGCTCCTCGTCCGCGTTTTCCTCGCCGTGGTCGTCCGCGTGCTCGTGGCCGACCTCCGCGCCGTGCTTCTCCAGCGTCGTGAGGGAGGCGGCGTCGACGGTGCTCGGTACGCCGGCGGCGGTGATGGCCTCGTCGACGGCGGGCTGGATTCCCTTGAGGTACAGGATGTAGTCGGCCTCGCCGAGCTGCGCGGCCTGCCGGGTGCTCAGCTCCAGATCGTGCGGCTCGACGCCGGGCTTGGTGAGCGTGGAGACGTCGACGTGGCTGCCGCCTATCTCCTGGGCCAGATACTGCATGGGGTAGAACGACGCGACCACCGCGAGCTTGTCGCCGCTCTTCCTGGCGCCGTCGGCGCTGTCGGCCGCGTCGGAGGGGGAGCACGCGGACAGCGCGACCAGGCCGAGGGAGAGGGATCCGGCGAGCGCGGCGGTGGGTATGAGGCGTCGTACGTTCATGACAGTCATTTTCAACAAAAGTGGAAACGATTGTCAACAAGGGGTGGTGAGAGCCACTGCGGGACACCGATTTGATACAGGGGGTGCGCCCGCCGCTAATCTGAGGCATTCGCCGTTCGTCGTCGTAATGAAGAGAGCACCGTGGCCGCCGACAAGATCGACAGCATCGTCAACCTGAGCAAGCGCCGTGGCTTCGTCTACCCGTGCAGCGAGATCTACGGCGGACAGCGTGCCGCCTGGGACTACGGGCCGCTCGGGGTCGAGCTGAAGGAGAACATCAAGCGCCAGTGGTGGCGTTACATGGTCACTTCGCGCGAGGACGTTGTCGGTCTCGACTCGTCGGTGATCCTGGCCACCGAGGTCTGGGAGGCCTCGGGGCACGTCGCCACGTTCACCGACCCGCTCACCGAGTGCACCTCCTGTCACAAGCGTTTCCGCGCGGACCACTTGGAGGAGGCGTACGAGGAGAAGCACGGCAGGCCCCCGGCCAACGGCCTCAAGGACCTCAACTGCCCCAACTGCGGCAACAAGGGGACCTTCACCGAGCCCAAGTCCTTCTCCGGGCTGCTCTCCACCCACCTCGGCCCGACGCAGGACACCGGCTCGGTCGCGTATCTGCGTCCCGAGACCGCCCAGGGCATCTTCACCAACTTCGCCCAGGTGCAGGTGACTTCGCGCAAGAAGCCGCCGTTCGGCATCGCGCAGATGGGCAAGTCCTTCCGTAACGAGATCACGCCCGGCAACTTCATCTTCCGCACGCGCGAGTTCGAGCAGATGGAGATGGAGTTCTTCGTCAAGCCCGGCGAGGACGAGACGTGGCAGGAGTACTGGATGGAGCAGCGCTGGAACTGGTACCGGGACCTGGGCCTGCGCGAGGAGAACATGCGCTGGTTCGAGCACCCGAAGGAGAAGCTCTCCCACTACTCCAAGCGCACCGCCGACATCGAGTACCGCTTCAGCTTCGGCGGCTCGGAGTGGGGCGAGCTCGAAGGCGTCGCGAACCGCACCGACTTCGACCTCACCGCGCACTCCAAGGCGTCCGGCCACGACCTGTCGTACTTCGACCAGGAGGCCGGTGAGCGCTGGACGCCGTACGTCATCGAGCCCGCGGCCGGTGTCGGCCGCGCGATGCTGGCCTTCCTCCTCGACGCGTACAACGAGGACGAGGCGCCGAACGCGAAGGGCGTGCTGGAGAAGCGCACCGTCATGCGGCTCGACCCGCGACTGGCGCCGGTGAAGGTCGCGGTGCTGCCGCTGTCGCGCAACCCGCAGCTGTCGCCGAAGGCGAAGGGCCTCTCGGCCGACCTGCGCAAGAACTGGAACATCGAGTTCGACGACGCGGGCGCGATCGGCCGGCGTTACCGCAGGCAGGACGAGATCGGTACGCCGTTCTGCGTCACCGTCGACTTCGACACCCTCGACGACGACGCGGTGACGGTGCGCGAGCGCGACACCATGAAGCAGGAGCGTGTCTCGCTGAGCCAGATCCAGGGGTACCTGGGCGAGCGGCTGCTCGGCTGCTGACCGGCGCCGCCGATCGCGGTCGCTGATTACGTTCGTGGCTCGAAGCCCCCGGTTCCGTGACGGAGCCGGGGGCTTCGTCGCACACTGCTCAGTGGCCGCATTCGTCAACAGGAGGCACTCATGCCGCCCACGACCAGCAGCAAGGTAAGCCGATGGGACCAGCACGGCCGAGAGCATGTCGTCCATGTCCAGAAGGCGGGCATGCAGCGGGCGTTGACGTGCGACACCTGCGGCTGGAGCAAGAACGCGCAGTTCCTGCCGTGGCTCAAGGCGGAGGAGCATCTCACCGAGGCGCACCAGGCGACCGTGGACCCGACGGTGACCGGCGGCTGAGAGCCGTCGCGAGGGGTGCGGCGCGCCGTCGTACGGGGGCGCGGGGCGCCGTCGCGAGGGGTGCGGGGCCGGGAAAATCAGGTGACGGGCGCCACCTGCCCGGTGGTAGCGTCTCGGGCATGTTCTTCCAGATCTACGAGTGAGAACGCGGCGGTCACGGTCCGCCTCTCACCAGACGCATCCGCAGATCACTTCGCCTTCACCAATTCGGGAGAACCCGTGGCAAAAAGCCGGAACAACCTTCTCGGCGTGGGCGGACAGCGTAAGAAGCTGTCCCGCGCCGACCAGCAGGGCAACGGTCCCAGCCGGAACGCGGACCGCAAGGTCGCCGAGGACAAGAAGCAGGAACTCGTGCGGAAGATGCGCGAGCGGGCGACCGGTACGCAGCCCGAGGAAGGCGCCGAGGACGCGACGGACACCACCGACGCGAACGGCGCGGCCGATGTGACCGACGGGCCCGCCGCCCGGTCCTGACCCCGACCCAGCGCCTCAGCACGACGACGGCCCGGACCACCTCGGTGGTCCGGGCCGTCGCCCTGTGCCGCGCGTTTCTAGCCGACGGCCTTCTTGAGAAGGGCGGCGAGCATGCTCTCGGTCCTGTCGTTCAGCCCGGTCACGGCGAACGACGTCGCCCACAGCCCGTCGGTGTCGTCGAGATTCGCCTCGGGCGTGAAGCCGAACGTCGAGTAGCGCTCCTTGTCGGTGTGCCCGCTACGGAAGAAGCACACGACCTTGCCCTTCCTGGCGTAGGCGGGCTGCCCGTACCAGAGCTTCGGCGCCAGCTCCGGGGCGTTGGCGGTGACGACGGCATGGACGCGTTCGGCGACCGCGCGGTCCGGCGCCGCCATCTCCGCGATCTTCGACAGCACGTCGAGTTCATCGGTCGCGGCCTTCTTGCCACGGCCACCGGTCGCCTCCTTCCGCAGTTCCTCGGCGCGTGCCTTCATGGCGGCGCGCTCCTGCTCGGAGAAGCCGTCCGTGCTCATCGCTGTCACTCTCCAGATCGGGATCGTTGTGCGGTCCGTGCGGTGCGTGCGGTGCGTGCGGTGCCTGAGGTCCGCGCGGTCCCGCTGACGCTAGCCGCGCCGGGAGCCGGGGCGCTTCTCGAATCCTGACCGATGCCCGCGCCGCGCTCCGGCTCACCCCGGCTCCGAGCCCCGCGCGATGCGCCCCGTGTCAGGACGAGCCGCGCGCCGTCGCCGGATCCAGTCGTTCCGCGTTGCGGCGCGCCGTACCCCGCGCCCACTCGCCGCTGGTCAGCGCGCCCACCACCAGCACGGACAGCCCGAGCCCGGTGATGATCCACCACGCGGGGCGGCTCGCGTCAGCGAAGGCCGCCTCGCCGACGCCACCGCGGCGGGTGACCGCCGCCGCCGCGCCCGCCGCCAGCACCGCCCCGATCACGGCGACGCCCAGCGTTGTCCCGATCTGCCGGCTCGTCGACGCGACGGCGGCGGCCACCCCCGACTGCGACAACGGCATCCCGGACACCGCCGTGTTGGTGATCGGGGCGTTCACCATGCCGAAGCCGACGCCGAACAGCATGTAGCCGAGGACGAGCAGCTCCAGCTCCCGCTCCGCCTCGAAGACCGCGAACATGAGCCCGCTCGCCGTCAGGGCCGTGCCCGCGATCAGGAGCGGGACACGCGGCCCGTACGAGCCGACGAGCCGCCCCGACAGAGGCGCGCAGACGAACGCCAGCGCCGCCATCGGCAGGATGTACAGACCGGCCTCCAGGGGGGAGAGGTTCCGGACGTTCTGGAGGTAGAGCGTGTTCATGAACAGGAAGCCGCCGAGCGCGCCGAACGCGCACACGGCGATGACCGTCGCCCCGCTGAACGGCGCGCTGCGGAAGAACCGCAGATCGATCAGGGGCTCGGCGCGCCTCGGCTCGTACAGGATCAGCCCCGTCAGCGCGCAGAGCGCGGCGCCGGCGAAGGACAGGATCAGCGGCGACGTCCAGCCGGCCGTCGGCGCCTCGATGATCGCGTACGTCACCGCGCCGAGGGTCACCATGACCAGCAGTTGCCCGACGGGATCGGGGCGGCGCGGCTTGGCGGCGCGCGACTCGGGGACGTACCGCCAGGTCAGGATGTACGCCGTGATCCCGACCGGCACATTGATCAGGAAGATCGCGCGCCAGCCGACCGTCTCCACCAGCAGCCCGCCGATCAGCGGTCCCGCCGCCATCGAGATGCCGACGACCCCGCCCCAGATCCCGATCGCACGGGCGCGCTCACGCGGCTCCGTGAAGGTGTTGGTGATGATCGACATCGCGACCGGGTTGAGCATCGAGCCACCGACCGCCTGCATCATCCGGAACACGACCAGCAGCTCCAGATTCGGCGCGACCGAGCAGAGCGCCGAGCCGATCGTGAAGACCACCAGTCCGGTCTTGAAGACCCGCCGGCGGCCGATACGGTCGGCCGTGGAGCCCGCGAGCATCAGCAGCGAGGCGATGACCAGGGTGTACGCGTCGATGGTCCACTGCATGCCGGCGACCGTGGTGTGCAGGTCCTTCTGCATGGAGGGCAGCGCGACGTTGAGCACCGTGGTGTCGAGGCTGACGATCAGCAGACTCATGCAGCAGGTCCCCAGGATCACCAGCCGTCTGCGGGGACCGCACTCCTCGGCGGTCTCCTGGGACGGCTCCGGGCCGGGCGCGGGGTGGGGAGCTGGCATGGGGTGATGGTATGTCCGGCACCCCGGAGGGCCCCGGCCGCCATGCGCGACAATGGACGGATGACCGCTCCGCTCGCCCCGTCCCCCGCACCGCCCGGCACCCTCGCCGTCGGCCCGTACCCGGTGACCCCGCCCGTCGTGCTCGCGCCGATGGCGGGGATCACGAACGCCCCCTTCCGGACGCTGTGCCGGGAGTTCTCCGGCGGCAAGGGGCTGTTCGTCAGCGAGATGATCACCACGCGGGCGCTGGTCGAGCGCAACGAGAAGACGATGCAGCTCATCCGCTTCGACGCGACCGAGACACCCCGCTCGATCCAGCTGTACGGGGTCGACCCGGTCACCGTCGGCAAGGCCGTGCGCATGATCGCGGACGAGGGCCTGGCCGACCACATCGACCTGAACTTCGGCTGCCCCGTCCCCAAGGTGACCCGCAAGGGCGGCGGCTCGGCCCTCCCGTACAAGCGGCCCCTGCTGCGCGCGATCCTGCACGAGGCCGTGTCGAACGCCGGGGACCTGCCCGTCACCATGAAGATGCGCAAGGGCATCGACGACGGCCATCTCACCTATCTGGACGCCGGCCGCATCGCCGTCGACGAGGGCGTCACGGCGATCGCCCTGCACGGCAGGACGGCCGCCCAGCACTACGGCGGCACCGCCGACTGGGACGCCATCGCCCGCCTCAAGGAGCACGTCCCGGAGATCCCCGTCCTCGGCAACGGCGACATCTGGTCGGCGGACGACGCGCTGCGGATGGTCCGCGAGACCGGCTGCGACGGTGTGGTCGTGGGGCGCGGCTGTCTCGGCCGGCCGTGGATCTTCGGCGATCTGGTGGCGGCCTTCGAGGGTACGGGGCAGCTCGCCCGGCCCGCGCTGCGTGAGGTCGCCGGGGTGATGCGGCGGCACGCGGAGCTGCTGGGGGAGTGGATCGGGGACGAGGCGCGCGGGGTGATCGACTTCCGTAAGCACGTGGCCTGGTATCTGAAGGGCTTCTCGGTCGGCTCCGAGATGCGCAAGAAGCTGGCGATCACCTCGTCGCTCGCCGAACTGGACGCGCTGCTGGGCGGGTTGGACCTGGACCAGCCGTGGCCGGACGGCGCCGACGGGCCGCGCGGGCGGACGTCGGGGAACAACCGGGTGGTCCTGCCGGACGGCTGGCTGAAGGACCCGTACGACTGCGCGGGCATCGGTGCGGACGCGGAGCTGGACACGTCGGGCGGCTGAGCCGGGGCGGCGGGGGGCTCAAGGGGGGATCGGCGGTCCCTGGATCGGTGGTGCCTTCATCCGCGCTCCGGCCCGGACGACAGTTGACGACATGAACACCGATGAGAACGAGAACACCAACGAGAACGCCAACGAGAGCGAGCGTACGGCCGGCGAGCGGCGGACCGTCGCCCTGATCACCGGCGGAAACCGGGGACTCGGCCGGGCCACCGCGCTCGCGCTCGCCGAGGCCGGCACCGACGTGATCCTCACCTACCGGTCCGGCAAGGACGAGGCGGCCTCGGTCGTCGACGCCGTCTCGGCGCTGGGCCGTACCGCCGTAGCCGTCGAACTGGACACCACCCGGTTCGACACCTTTCCCGCCTTCGCCGCCTCCATACGGGACGCCCTGCGCACGACCTGGGACCGCGACAGCTTCGACTTCCTGGTGAACAACGCCGGCGCCGCGGCGCCCAGCCCGGCCGGCGAGACACAGGTCGAGGCCTTCGACCTGATGATCGACGTCCACTTCAAGGGCGTCTTCTTCCTCACCCAGACACTGCTGCCGCTGATCGCGGACGGCGGACGTGTCGTGAACCTCTCCACCGGGCTGACCCGGTTCGTGAGCGAGGGCCTGTCCGTGTACGCGGCGGCGAAGGGCGCCGTCGAGATCTGGACGAAGTACCTGGCCATGGAGTTGGGCCCGCGCGGCATCAGCGTCAACGTGGTGGCCCCCGGCCCGATCGCGACCGACTTCTTCGGCGGCATGGTGCGGGACAACCAGGAGATGCGCGCCGCCCTGTCGAGCCAGACGGCCCTCGGCCGGGTCGGCGAGTCCGAGGACATCGGCGGGGTGATCGCCTCGCTGCTGTCGCCCGGCACCGGCTGGATCACGGCGCAGCGCGTCGAGGCGTCGGGCGGTACACGGCTCTGAGCGGCGGCGCGTGCGCCGTCCGGCACCCGTGCCGTCCGGCACCCGCGCCCCGCCCTCTGCCAGCATGGGCGGCGGCCGACACCGGCCGCCCCCACTCCCACCCCACGCCCGACCGAGACGGAGGCCCCCCGTGGACCGGGCACAACTCGCGGACTTCCTCCGCACCCGCCGCGAAGCGCTGCAACCCGAGGACGTCGGCCTGCCGCGCGGCCCCCGCCGCCGTACCTCCGGGCTGCGCCGCGAGGAGGTCGCCGCGCTGAGCGGCATGTCCACCGACTACTACAGCCGGCTGGAGCAGCAGCGCGGCCCGCAGCCCTCCGAACCGATGCTCGCCGCCATCGCGCGCGGCCTGCATCTGTCCCTGGACGAACGCGACCACCTGTTCCGCACGGCGGGGCACAACACCCCCAGCCGGAGCCTGCGCGGCGACCACGTCAACCCCGGCATCATGCGCATCCTGGACCGCCTGGGCGACACCCCCGCCGAGGTCGTCACCTCCCTCGGCGAGACGCTGGTGCAGACCCGCCTCGCCGTCGCGCTGCTGGGCAAGGAGACCGACTTCACCGGCCTGGAACGCAGCCAGGTCTACCGCTGGTTCACCGACCCCCGCGCCCGGCGGATCTACCCCGAGCCGGACCACGCGTTGCAGAGCCGGGTCCTCACCGCCGGACTGCGCGACGCGTACTCCCGCCAGGGTGCCGACTCCCGTGCCGGCGAGATCGTCGCGGCGCTGCTGGAGCGCAGCGAGGAGTTCACAGAGGTGTGGAACCAGCACGAGATCGGGGTACGGCGGCAGGACGACACCAAGCGCATCCGGCACCCCGAACTCGGCACAATCGAACTGCACTGCCAGGTCCTCTACGACGCGGACCAGTCACAGGCCCTGCTGGTGTTCACCGCGACGCCCGGCACCGAGAGCCACCAGAAGCTGCAACTCCTGCCCGTGCTGGGGGACCGGCAGCAGTACGCCTGAGGCGGCGGGCGGCTCAGGGGCTGCGGAAGGCGACCTCCGGGCCGGCCGCGGCCGGGCCGTCCGGCAGCGGCCGGCGGATGCCCCGTAACGCCCGGTCGAAGACCGCGCCCACGTACGCCGTGGCGATCCCGCCCGACGGGTCGCCGGCAGCGGGGCCGCGACGGCGAGCGCGACAGCCGTCGTTCTGCGGTGAGTTCGGTTCATGGGCGAGAGCCCAGGGCGGGTCCGGAATGTCCCGTCTGGCACGCGACGCCTGGTACGGCGCCTCTCCCCCGTGGGCCCCAGGGGGCCACGGGAGGTGCCCCCGGTGTCGGAGTCGGCCGAGTACGCCCGGTACGAGGCCGATCCTCCGCCTTGCGATGCACCGCACCAGCCGCCGCGGGCCCCGCCCTGCGGGCGGACGACGCCACTTCCCGGACCCGCCCTCGGAACGGTGCGCCGCCCGCCGCACCGGCGAAAGCAATCCGCCATCCCCGCCTTTCGCCCCGTCACGACGGCGGTACGAGACCCGCCTCGTGTGCCACGATCGCCGCCGCCGCCCGGTTGTCGACCTCCAGTCGGGCCAGGATCGAGCTGACGTGCGCCTTCACCGTTCCCTCCACCACGTGCAGCCGCCGGGCGATCCGCCCGTTGGACAGACCGCCGCCCAGGCAGATCAGGACGTCCCGTTCCCGGTCGGTGAGCGCGTCGGTCCTGGCGCGCGCGGCGGCGCGGCGGTTCGCCGTCGCGCCCGCGCCGGTCGCCGCGAGATGCGCCACGACGCGGGCCGCCACCTTGGGCGACAGATAGGCGGCGCCCTCGGCCACCGCGCGCACCCCGGCGATCAGTTCCTCCGGCTCGCCCGACTTGATCAGGAAGCCCGCCGCGCCGCCGCCGAGCGCCTGGAGGATGTAGTCGTCCTCGCCGAACGTGGTCAGCATGACGACCCGTGTCTCCGGCACGGCGGCGCGGATCTCGGCGGCGGCCTCGATACCGCCGAGGCCCGGCATCCGGATGTCGAGGACGGCGACGGCCGGGCGGTGACGCCGCGTCAGTTCGACGGCGTCACGTCCGTCCCCGGCCTCGGCGACCACGTCCATGTCCGGGGCCGTGGACAGGACGGCCCGTACCCCGGCGCGGATCATCGGCTCGTCGTCGGCGATCAGCACCCGGATCATCGCGTGACCGCCTCGGCGCCGGTCATGGGACGAGCGCCTTCAGGGACACCAACGTGTCCTGCCGGAAGCAGAGTTGGTAGACGTCCCCCGAGCGGTCGTCGAAACGGTCGGCCGTCATCGCGTAGTACTCGCATGTCGTTCCTCGCTCCTGTCGCCGCGCTCCGGGCGGCCGTTGATCCGTCTCGCGGTCGGGCAGCAGCGGTTCCACGGCCGGCCTGTCGAGCCCTACCCGCAGCCGGGCGTAGTCGCCGGGTTCGAGCACCGACCGGGACGCCGACAGCGTCTCCCACAGGGCGAGCGCTCCGCTCAGCAGCGCCGCGGTGACCAGGGGCAGCATGACCGCCGCGACCAGGGTGCGCGTGGCGCGGCGGTGGGCGTCGCGCCGCTCCCGGGGCAGTTCGGCCGGCGTGACCGGCGTGGCCGGCGACGGGCGCCGGGGCGGCGCGTGCGGGATACGGGCCTCGACGGTGAAGCCTTCCCCGCTCGGGCCGTACGTGAAGACGCCGCCGGCCAGCCGGACCCGTTCGTCCAGCCCGATCAGTCCGCGCCCCGTCTCCCGGCCCGCCTCCCCGCCCCGTACGGCCGTCCTGGCCGACGAGGGCGCGGGCGAGAGCGCGGGCGACGGCGGGCCGTTCTCCACCACCACGGTCGTCTCCCCGGCCGTGTGCCTCACCCGTACCGTCGCCGTCGCGTCCGGCGCGTGCTTGGCGACGTTCGTCAACGCCTCCTGTACGACACGGTGGGCGGCCCGCCCGACCATCGGCGGCAGGCCGGCGGGCTCGGCGTCCACGCGCGACTCGACCGCCAGCCCGGACGCCGCCGCGTCGTCGGCCAGCCGCGTGATGCCGGCCTCCCCGCCCCGTGCCTCCGGCGCCCCCTCGGTCTCCTCGCGCAGGACGCCGATCACCTCGCCCAGCCGCTCGACGGCCGCCGCCGCCCTGGTCCTGATGTCCCCGGCGGCCGTCCGGTGCCGTTCGTCGAGCCCCGGCGCGAGTTTCAGCGCGCCGGCCGACAGCGCGATCAGGCTGAGGTCGTGGCCGAGTACGTCGTGCATGTCCTGGGCGATCCGGGCCCGTTCGCGCGATCTGGCCTGTTCGGCGACCAACCGCTGTTCCCGGGCGAGTTGTTCGGCCCGCTCCCAGCCGGCCCGCGTCAAGTCCCGCCACTGGCGCCAGAATCGGCCCGCGAACCACGGCAGCATCGCACCGAAGGCGACCACACCGACGAACCGGCTGCCGAGCGTGAGCCAGGCGGGTACGGACGTGACCGCCACGACCCCGGCCGCGACGACTCCGACCAGCACGAGGGCGGTCGGACCCGTCCTGCCGGGCCGCCGGCCGGCCAGGAACGCGGCGATCACCGTCGGCACGACCCACCACGTACTCACCACGCTCAGGACAGCGCTCACGGCGGTCGCCGCGGTCAGCGCGGTCCCGGCCGGGACGGGGCCGCCGGGTCGTCCGCCGGGGCGTATGCCGGCGCGCTCGCCGGTTGTCGTACTGTCCACGCGCACGACCGTACGGATCCCCGAGGCGCCGCGACACTGCCGAAAGTCCAATCCGCCGCGGCCGAGTCGGAGACACTGAAGGCGACGGTGAGGTCGACGTGCTGATCCGCCCCGAGAACACCACGGCGACGCGCGGGGGACGGCCACGGTCGTCTCGGCGTCGTTCCTCGGCTCCGTGACGCGCGTCCTGCTCGACCTGGCGGGCGGCGGCTCCGTGAAGGCCGACGTGCCGTCCGGGACGCGGGGGAGCCGGCACCGGGTGTCCGGGCCACGGTCCGGCCCGCCGGGTGCCCGGTGCTGCTGGTCCCCTCGCTGCTGCCGGTGGCGGCGGGGGAGGGAAGGCACTTCGCGGGCAGCCTGGAGGACGTGGATCCGGCGGTGCTGGAGGGCGTGATTCTCGCCACGTCTGATAGATCATTCGCTCAGACGAGCGGCTGACGCGCGACTGCACTTCCGGAAGGGGTGGCACTGGGTGCCACCCCTTCCGTGTTCGAGAGGTGAACTCAGAAGTTGCGATGTCGGCTCAGATGAGCGAGTTTTACCATGCAAAGGTCATGCCCGGTTCGAGGCGTGAAGGGGATCGGGGCGGGTGACCCCCCGTCATCTGCTTTCGATCCAGTGGCGGACGGGTGGTTGCGGCCGTATGACGGACAGGTGGACATGTCCAGGCACCTTCGATCTGGGTATGTTCCTCGCCGTCAGGGCAGCCAGCGCCTCCCGGAGGAGTCGAGATCCGTGTCGGAAAGCAAAGACACCCACGTAGCTTCAGGAAACGCCCCCCAGGACCAGAAGTTCGTCTACGACTTCACCGAGGGCAACAAGGATCTCAAGGGACTCCTCGGCGGCAAGGGCGCCAACCTCGCCGAGATGACCAACCTCGGGCTGCCCGTCCCTCCGGGCTTCACGATCACCAGCGAGGCGTGCAAGGTCTACCTCGACACCGGCACCGAGCCCGCCGCCCTGCGCGACGAGGTCAGCGCCCACCTCGACGCCCTCCAGCGCGCGATGGGCAAGAAGCTCGGCCAGGCGGACGACCCGCTGCTCGTCTCCGTACGGTCCGGCGCCAAGTTCTCCATGCCCGGGATGATGGACACCGTCCTCAACATCGGGCTCTCGGACAAGTCGGTCGCCGGCCTCGCCAAGCAGTCCGGCGACGAGCGGTTCGCCTGGGACTCCTACCGCAGGCTCATCCAGATGTTCGGCAAGACCGTCCTCGGCGTCGACGGCGACCACTTCGAGGAGGCGCTGGAGGACGCCAAGCGGGCGAAGAAGGCCGCCACCGACATCGACCTCGACGCCGCCGACCTGAAGAAGCTGGTCAAGCAGTTCAAGAAGATCGTCGCGCGCGACGCGGGCCGTGACTTCCCGCAGGACCCGCGCGAGCAGATGGACCTCGCCATCCGCTCCGTCTTCGAGTCCTGGAACACCGACCGCGCCAAGCTCTACCGCCGCCAGGAGCGCATCCCCGGCGACCTCGGCACCGCCGTCAACATCTGCTCCATGGTCTTCGGCAACCTCGGCCCGGACTCCGGCACCGGCGTCGCCTTCACCCGCGACCCGGCCAGCGGCCACCAGGGCGTGTACGGCGACTACCTCCAGAACGCGCAGGGCGAGGACGTCGTCGCCGGTATCCGCAACACCGTGCCGCTCGCCGATCTGGAGACCATCGACAAGAAGTCCTACGACCGGCTGATGCAGATCATGGAGATCCTGGAGACGCACTACCGGGACCTCTGCGACATCGAATTCACCATCGAGCGCGGCGAGTTGTGGATGCTCCAGACCCGCGTCGGCAAGCGCACCGCCGGCGCCGCGTTCCGGATCGCGACCCAGCTGGTCGACCAGGGCCTGATCGACGAGGCCGAGGCGCTCCAGCGCGTCAACGGCTCGCAGCTGGCGCAGCTGATGTTCCCGCGCTTCGACGACGGTGCCCGAGCGGAACTGCTGGGGCGTGGTATCGCCGCGTCACCCGGCGCCGCCGTCGGCAAGGCCGTCTTCGACTCGTACACCGCCGTCAAGTGGTCCCGCTCCGGCGAGCGCGTCATTCTCATCCGCCGCGAGACCAACCCCGACGACCTGGACGGCATGATCGCCGCCGAGGGCATCCTCACCTCACGCGGCGGCAAGACCTCACACGCCGCCGTCGTCGCCCGCGGCATGGGCAAGACCTGTGTCTGCGGCGCCGAGGAACTGGAGGTCGACACCAAGCGGCGCCGGATGACGGTGGGCAGGACCGTCATCGAGGAGGGCGACATCGTCTCCGTCGACGGCTCGACCGGCAAGGTCTACCTCGGCGAGGTCCCGGTCGTCCCCTCCCCGGTGGTCGAGTACTTCGAGGGCCGTATGCACGCGGGCGCCGACGACGCCGACGAACTGGTCGAGGCCGTGCACCGGATGATGGCGTACGCCGACCGCCGCCGCAGGCTGCGCGTGCGCGCCAACGCCGACAACGCCGAGGACGCGCTGCGGGCCCGCCGCTTCGGCGCGCAGGGCATCGGACTGTGCCGCACCGAGCACATGTTCCTCGGCGAACGCCGCGCCATGGTCGAGAAGTTGATCCTCGCGGACACCGACGACGAGCGCGAACAGGCGCTGAAGACCCTGCTGCCGCTCCAGCGCAAGGACTTCGTCGAGCTGTTCGAGGCGATGGACGGACTGCCCGTCACCGTACGGCTGCTGGACCCGCCGCTGCATGAATTCCTGCCCGACATCACGGAGTTGTCGGTACGGGTCGCGCTCGCCGAGTCCCGCGAGGACCACAACGAGAACGATCTGCGCCTTCTCCAGGCCGTGCACAAACTGCACGAGCAGAACCCGATGCTCGGCCTGCGCGGCGTACGGCTCGGCCTCGTCATCCCCGGACTCTTCGCGATGCAGGTACGGGCCATCGCCGAGGCCGCCGCCGAGCGGAAGAACGCCAAGGGCGACCCGCGCGCGGAGATCATGATCCCGCTCGTCGGCACTGTCCAGGAGCTGGAGATCGTCCGCGACGAGGCCGAGCAGGTCATCGCCGAGGTCCGCAAGACCACCGGCATCGATCTGAAGCTGTCGCTCGGCACGATGATCGAACTGCCGCGTGCCGCGCTGACGGCCGGTCAGATCGCGGAGGCCGCCGAGTTCTTCTCCTTCGGTACGAACGACCTCACCCAGACCGTGTGGGGCTTCTCCCGTGACGACGTCGAGGCGAGCTTCTTCACCGCGTACCTGGAGAAGGGCATCTTCGGGGTGTCCCCGTTCGAGACGATCGACATGGACGGCGTCGGCGCGCTCGTACGCAACGCGTGCGAGGCCGGCCGTAAGACTCGGCCCGATCTGAAGCTGGGCATCTGCGGCGAGCACGGCGGCGACCCCGAGTCGGTGCACTTCTTCCATCAGGTGGGCCTGGACTACGTGTCCTGCTCGCCGTTCCGGATCCCCGTGGCGCGCCTGGAGGCCGGGCGGGCGGCGGCGCAGTCGGACGGCAGCGGCGACTCGCGCTGACTCATTGCCTTTCTCCCGTCCCCGAATGGAAAAGGCCGGGGAGCAAACAAATCGGGGTGCGGTCGGTGGATCCCCATCCATCGACCGCACCCCCTTTTTTCGGCCGGGCACGGAGCCGCAACCCTCACCGACCGCCGCCGGGCCAGCAAAGCCCCCCACGGCCTTCGCTGCGCCTTTCCGGTGGCTCGGGTTTCGCGCCTGACCTGCTACAGACTTCCGTTTCGCACCCGATCCGCGCGAAGCGTTTCAACTGTGGCTGAAACTCCGTGGTGACGGCCTGTGATGGCGTGCATACTCAACGCTGGCGTCGATTGCGGATGCAACAGAGATAACGAGTGGGGGATGGGTGCTGCGAATTCATTTCACGGGAAGAGACCTCGGCGCGGTGCGGATGGCCGCCGGTCCCGACCCGTTGTGGGAAACGATTCTCAGCTTTCACCGATTGCGCGACCGGCGGGGCGCACTCGTCTTCGGGGAATGGCGCACGGAAACACGGGTGAGGTTGAAAAGTGAAACACGTCTGCTCGGGGCGCTGATACCGAAGCGCGGCTATTTCCCGGACTTCCTCACCCCCGCCGAGAGCCGCGTCGGCCTCGCGCAGGGACTGGAGGCGCTGCGCGCGACCTCCGCGGAGCGGGTCCGTACCGAACTGGCGCTGCTCGCCGCCGGGCCGCCGACGCTCCCCGCCAAGGCCGCCGCGCTCCGCGACGACGACCCGGTGGAGCTGGGCCGGCTCGCCGGGGCGCTGCACGCGTACCACCGGGCCGCCGTGGAGCCCTACTGGCCGCACATCCGGGCACGCGCCGAGGCGGACCGGGTCGTCAGGGGCCGGGCGCTGCTCGACGGCGGCACCGACGAACTGCTCGCCACGCTCCCGCCGATGATCCGCTGGCGGGCACCGGTCCTGGAGGCCGACTACCCGGTGGAGCGCGAACTGACCCTGGACGGGCGGGGATTGCTGCTCCAGCCGTCGTTCTTCTGCCGGGCGACACCGGTCGTCTACCGCGATCCGGCGCTGCCCCCGGTGCTCGTCTACCCCGTCACCTACGCGCACGCCCCGGTCGCCGTGGGGCACGGCGGCCGGGGCGCGGGACCCTCCCTCGGCCGGCTGGTCGGCCGTACGCGCTCGGCCGTCCTGAGCGCGATAGCGCACGGCACGACCACCAGCGAACTGGCCCGCAGGGCAGGGGTGTCACTCGCCTCGGCCAGCCAGCACGCGTGCGTCCTGCGCGAGGCGGGCCTGGTGGTGACCCTGCGCCACGGCAACGCCGTCCTGCACACGCTCACCCCGCTGGGCGCCGCCCTGCTGCACGGCGGCGGCGCCCAGGGGATGTCCGGTACGGGGGCGTCGGGACAGGGCATGTCCGGTACGGCGGACGGGAGTTCCTCCTACGTACGGAACGGCCCCGTCACCTCGTAGGTGATGCCGCCCGACGAACTCCCGCTCGTACCGCGCTGGCTGGAGAAGTACAGCCGCGATCCGTCGGGCGAGAACGCCGGTCCGGTGATCTCCGAGCCCGACTGGCCGCCGACGCGCAGGAACGGCGCGACGACGTCATCGGGAGTGATCACACAGATCTCCAGATTCCCGCCGTCCTCCGCGACGAACAGATCGCCGGACGAGGAGCCGGTGACGTTGTCGACCCCCGTCAGCGGCGCGCCGCCGCCGCTGACGAGCGAGTCGTCGTACGTCAACTCGTAGGTTCCGGCGGCCGGATCGACCCGCCAGACCCGGTTGTCGCCCTTGGTGGTGAACCACACCGAGCCGTCGGCGTAGTAGCAGCCCTCGCCGCCGTTGAACCGCTTGGCGCCCGAGACCTGGTCACGGGTCTGGGTCGGCGAGCCGTCCGGGTCCGGCACCGTCGCCCAGGTGAACGCGCCGGAGGTCGCGGTGCCCGCGCGCAGCACCTGGAGGGTGCCGGCGGACAGGTCGCCCCAGGTGGTGGGCGTGAACCGGTAGAAGCACCCGTTCGTCTCGTCCTCGGTCAGATAGATCACCTTGCGCACCGGGTCGGCCGCCGCGGCCTCGTGCTTGAACAGGCCCATCGCGTCGCGCCGTACCGCCGGCTTCACCCCCCACGGGTCGGTCTCGTACACATACCCGCGGGTCACCTCCTCGCAGGAGAGCCAGGTGTTCCACGGGGTGCTGCCACCCGCGCAGTTCTGCCGGGTGCCGGACAGGACGCGGTACGCGCCGGTGATCGCGCCCGTCGCGGAGAAGCGGACCGCGCCCGCGCCGCCGGACGGGTTGATCTCCGAGTTGGAGACATAGATCCAGCCACTGCCGTCGGCGTAACAGGCGCCGCCGTCAGGGGCGTTGTGCCAGGTGTACGACGTGCCGGGCACGGTCTGCCCGGACCGTGCGACGACCCTGCTGGTGAATCCGGCGGGCAGTCGGATGTTGTTGGCGTCGGCGGAGCCGAGGGCGCCGTACGGTCCCGCGCCGGGCTGCGCGGGGTCGGCGTGGGCCGCGCCGCGCCAGAGAGTGCCGCCGAGCGCGGCGGCGGAGCCGGTGATGACCGCTCCACGCAGAAAATTGCGACGTTCCACTGGGCCGCTCCATGGGGGTGGGGTGGGCGTGAGGTCGCGTGCGCGCAACAGCGTAGGGCGATCGGATGGCCACCGGCTGAACTTCGCGGCGGCGTGGCCGGTCATCGGCGCGAACAGCCGCGGCGCCGCGCCCCGTGGCCCCGGCCCTGCCGCCGGGTCACGCGGCCGAGCCGCCGTCTATGACGAGGTCGGTCCCCACGACGGACGCCGCGTCCGCCGAGGCCAGATAGAGCACGGCCGCCGCGACCTCCTCCGTCGACGACACCCGGCCGAGCGGTGACTCCTCCTTCATCCGCACGACCCGCTCGGCGGCGCTCTCGCCCGGTCGCAGCGACATCGTGGTGTCCGAGGCGCCGGGGCTGACGGCGTTGATCCGGACCCCGTCCCCGATGTGGTCGAGGGCGGCGGCGCGGGTCAGGGTGGAGACGGCGGCCTTGGTGGTGAGATAGCCGGCCACGTTCGGGATGCGCAGATGCGCGCCGAGGTTGGAGGAGACGTTGACGATGGCGCCGCCGCCGTCGCGGCGCATCTGCGCGATCTCCGCCTGGAGGCAGTGCAGGACGCCGGTGACGTTGATGTCGAGCATGGCCTGCCAGTCCGTGACGGGGAGATCGGCGAGGGGCGTGCCGGCCCGGAAGATCCCCGCGTTGTTGACGGCGACGTCGAGCCGGCCGAAGTGGTCGACGGCCGTGCGCACCAGGGCCCGCACGTCGTCCGCGCGGGATACGTCGGTGGTGACGACGAGTGCGTCGCCGCCCGCCGCCGTGATCAGCGCGCGGGTCTCCTCCAGCGGCGCGGCGCCCCGGCCGGCGAGGACGACGGACGCGCCTTCGGCGGCGAACGCCACGGCGACGGCACGGCCGATCCCGGAGCCGGCGCCGGTGACGAGGACGGTCCGGTCGGTGAAGCGAGCGGGCATGGGTAACTCCCTTGTCGGATAAAGGTGGTGAGCGATGGTGAGGATGGTCGGCGGTGTGGGCCGGGGTGGTCGGCGCGGGTCCTGACCCGCTCCGCGCGCCGCCATGACGCACGCGAGCGCGACGAACACGCCCGCCGTCACGGCGGGCGGGAGCGCGTCGCCGCCGAGGAGCGGCAACCCGGCGAAGGTGAGTCCCAACGCGGCGCTGAGCAGGATCAGCCGGGGCCGGTCGAGGGCGAACGCGGCCCCCGGCCGGACGGGCGTGCCGAGGCCGGGTACGGTGGACGTGCTCGCGGGCATGCCGTTCCCCGTTTTTCTTGACCGATCGTTCCGTTATGAGGGCAGCGGGAACCCGGCCCGCCCGGGTGGTGAGGTGTGCCGGTCCCGTGCCGGTCCCGTCAGTCCAGCAGGGTCAGCGCCTGCTCGGCCGCGTCGCGTACCCGCGCCGGGTCCCGCGAGGTCTTGCCGACCACCCGCAGGCCCTGCATCAGCACGAGCAGCATGCGCGCCAGCGCGCGCGGATCGCGGTCGGCCGGCAACTCGCCCTGGCCCTGGGCCCGGACGAGCGCCGCGTGCGTCAGCGTCTCGATGTGCTGCCAGCTCAGCTCGACCCGGCGGGCCGCCTCACGGTCGTGCGGCCCCAGCTCGGCCGCCGTGTTGGTGATGAAGCAGCCCTTCTCGCGGCGTGATTCGGTGGTCGCCTCGGTGGCGAACATCCGCACCACCGCCCGTACCGCGGGCAGCGCCGGCCCCGGCCTCGACAGGGCGTCGAGCAGTGGCGGGTCATGCGTCTCGCCGTACCGGTCCAGCGCCTTGAGATACAGCTCGTGCTTGTTGCCGAACGTCGCGTAGACGCTGGCGCGGCCGATGCCGAGGTGCTCGACGAGGTCCGCCATGGACGTCGCCTCGTAGCCGCGGCGCCAGAACAGCTCAAGGGCCGACTGGAGCGCGGCGTCCGGATCGAATTCCTTGGTCCTGGCCACGGACCCGACTCTAAGCTTATGTGGAACGATCGGTCAAGATTTAATACGGGAGGCGTAGACCGCCACCGCCACCGACTCGTCGTCCAGACAGCGGCCCGTCTCCAGATCGAAGCGCTGCTTCAGCAGCGGCGAGGCCACGAAGGCGCGGCCGTCCTGGGTGCCGGTCAGCCCGCGCGACAGCACCTGGGCGCCGGAGTACGGGTCACGGTTGTCGATCGCGTACGTACGGCCCGCCCGGTCCATGAACAGCGCGGCCTGCCGGCCGTCCGGCAGCAGCGCGGCCACCCCCCGGCCCGGAATGAGCGCGGACCGGTCGCAGACCGTCAACCAGCCTTCTTCCAGGCGAAGTTGGAAGGCCGCCGCCACCAGGCCGGTCGTCGGGCTCGTCGGGCTCATTGGGCTCGTCGGGCTCATCGGGCCGACACCCCTTCCAGCGTCAGGAACGTCAGATCCGGCTTCATCTGGTCGCGCTCCGGCACGAACCGCACCGTCGGATCCGGCGCGTCCGGCGCGTTGACGAACGAGACGAAACGGCGCAGCCGCTCCGGGTCGTCCAGCGTCTGGGCCCACTCGTCGCGGTAGCCAGCCACATGGTCGGCCATCAGCTTCTCCAACTCCCCGCACAGGCCCAGCGAATCGTGCACCACCACGTCCCGCACATGGTCCAGGCCGCCCTCGATCCGTCCCAGCCACGCCGACGTACGCTCCAGACGCTCGGCGGTGCGGATGTAGAACATCAGAAAGCGGTCGATCAGCCGCACCAGCGACTCGTCGTCCAGATCCCGCGCCAGCAGATCCGCGTGGCGCGGCTCGGCGCCGCCGTTGCCGCCGACGTACAGATTCCAGCCCTCCGCCGTCGCGATGATCCCGAAGTCCTTGCCCCGCGCCTCCGCGCACTCCCGCGCGCAGCCCGAGACCGCCGACTTGAGCTTGTGCGGGGCGCGCAGCCCCCGGTAGCGCAGCTCCAGATCGATGGCCATCCTCACCGAGTCCTGTACGCCGTACCGGCACCAGGTCTGTCCGACACACGACTTCACCGTGCGCAGCGCCTTTCCGTACGCGTGCCCCGACTCGAAGCCCGCCGCCACCAACCGGGCCCAGATCCGGGGCAGTTGATCGACCCGCGCACCGAAGAGGTCGATGCGCTGGCCGCCCGTGATCTTCGTGTAGAGCCCGAAGTCCCGGGCCACCTCGCCGATCACGATCAGCTTCTCGGGGGTGATCTCACCGCCGGGGATACGGGGGACGATCGAGTACGAGCCGTTGCGCTGCAAGTTGGCGAGGAAGTGGTCGTTGGTGTCCTGGAGCGCGGCCTGTTCGCCGTCCAGGACATGGCCGCTCAGCCCCAGCGTCGGCGCGAGCGAGGCGATGATCGAGCCGACGGCCGGTTTGCAGATCTCGCACCCGTCACCGCCCCGCGCCCCCTCGCGGCCGTGCGAGTCGAGCAGCGCGGCGTACGACGTCACACCCAGGGTCCGGACGATCTCGTACAACTCGCCCCGCGTGTGCGGGAAACAGCCGCACAGGCCGCCGTCGCCCGCCGTGGGCAGGAGCTGTCCGATCACCTTCAGGCAACTGCCGCAGCCCGTACCGGCCTTGGTGCACCTCTTCACCTCGGGCAGCGTCGCGCAGGCGGTGATCGCGCCCTTCGTCACATGGTGGCAGCTACAGATCACGGCGCCGTCCGGCAGCGACGCCGGGCCGAGCGCGGCCGGTGTCCCGGCCCCCGGCGGCAGGACCAGCTGTTCCGGCGGTACGGGCGGTACGGAACCGGTCAGCGGGCGCAGCATCCCGTACGCGTCGGCGTCACCGACCAGGACACCGCCGAGCAGCGCGCCGTCCGCGCCGACGACGACCTTCTTGTAGACGCCGGAGCGGGAGTCCGCGTACACGACGTCGAGACAGCCGGGGGCGGCGCCGTGCGCGTCCCCGAACGACGCCACGTCCACGCCGAGCAGCTTGAGCTTCGTGGACAGGTCGGCGCCGGTGAACTCGGCCGCGCCCGCGCCGACTTCGGAGATCGCGTCCGCCGCCGTCCGCGCCATCTCGTAGCCGGGCGCCACCAGCCCGTACACCCGCCCGTCGGCCGTGAGCGCGCACTCGCCGATCGCGAAGATCCGGGGATCCGACGTACGGCACCGCTCGTCGACCGCGATGCCGCCGCGCTCGCCCACCCGCAGCCCCGCCTCCCGCGCGAGCCGGTCCCGGGGCCGTACCCCCGCCGAGAAGACGACAAGATCCGTCGCCAGGACCGAACCGTCCGACAGTGTCATGCCGTTGACCGCGCCTGCCCCGTCCGTCGTCACCTCCTGGGTGCCGACGCCCGTGTGGACGGTCAGGCCCAGGCCCTCGACGGTGCGCAGCAGCGCGGCTCCGCCGCCCTCGTCCACCTGGACGGGCATCAGCCGGGGGGCGAACTCCACGATGTGCGTGTCGAGTTCGAGTCCCCGCAACGCGCCCGCCGCCTCCAGGCCGAGCAGCCCGCCACCCACCACGGCGCCGGTGCGGGCGGTCTTCGCGTACTCCTCGATCGCCAGCAGGTCCTCGATCGTGCGGTAGACGAAACAGCCGGTGGCGTCCCTGCCCGGCACGGGCGGCAGATACGGGTACGAGCCGGTGGCCAGCACCAGCGTGTCGTACGTGAAGGTCCGCCCGGTGCGCGAGGCGACCGTGCGCGCGGCACGGTCGACCGTCACGGCCGGGTCGTCCAGATACAGCTCGATCCCGTGCCGGTCCATGAAGTCGAGCTCGACCAGGGAGAGTTCGTCCGGGGTGCGGCCGGAGAAGTACGAGGTGAGCCGGACCCGGTCATAGGCGGGGCGCGGCTCCTCGCAGAGCACCACCACCCGTGCCCGGCCGGTCGTGCCGCGCTCGGCGAGTGCTTCGAGGAACCGCTGGCCGACCATGCCGTGGCCGACGACCACGATGGTGGGGCGGGACGTTGTGTCGGGCATCTCAGGAGCCTCCGTCGGGAGTGAGCAGATGGAGCGGCGGGGTGGTGGGCGGCAGGGGCAGGTCGTCCTCCCAGGTGCGGGCGAGCGCGCCGACGGTGGTGAGGTCGCCGATGAGCACACCGCCGACGAGCCGGTCGCCCCGGACGACGACCTTGCGGTAGGCGCCCCGGGTGGCGTCGGTCAACTGGACGGTGTCGTCGCCGGGAAGGGGGGTCGTCACGCCGAACGCCGCGAATTCGAGGGGGACTTCGGGCGAGCTCTCGGGGGAGGGGGCTGGGGATGGGGCTGGGGCGGTCAGGGTGAGCCGGGTGAGGGAGCGGGTGCCGGTGTAGCGGGCCGAGGGGTCCACCGTGAGCAACCGGGCCAGCGCGTCGGCCTGTTCGAGCGCGGCACCGGCGAGACCGTAGAGCCGGCCGCCGTGCTCCGCGCAGTCGCCGATCGCGTGGACGCGCGGGTCCGACGTCCGCAGCTCGTCGTCCACGACGACGCCGCGCCGCACAGCGATCCCGGCGGCGCGGGCGAGGCCGGTGCGGGGGCGTACACCACAGGCCAGGACGGTGAGTTCGGCGTCGAGGCGGAAGCCGTCGGCGAGTTCGACGGCCGCCACCCGGGTGTCGTCGTCCGTGCGGACGAGACCGCGTACCCGGCACTCGGTATGGACCTCCACGCCCCACGACTCCAGTCGCCGCCTCAGCAACCGCGCGCCCGTCCGGTCCAGTTGGCGCTCCATCAGATACTCGCCCTGCTGGGCGAGCACGACCTGGGCGCCCCGTTCCGCGAGCGCGCGGGCGGCCGACACCCCGAGGAGCCCGCCGCCGATGACGACGGCGCGGCTTCCCGGCCGTACCGCCGCCGACAGCGACAGACAGTCGTCCATGGTCCGGAAGGCGTGCACACCCGCCGGCAGACCGTCGTGGTCCGGCCGGCGCAGTCCGCGCAGCGGCGGCAGGACCGGGTTGGAGCCGGTCGCGAGGACCAGCCGGTCGTACGGGACGGCTGCGCCGTCATCGCACCGCACCAGCCGTTCGGCGCGGTCGATCCCCACCACCCGAACGCCGCGTCGCTCCCCGCCGAGGACCGGCGGGAGGGCGACGACCTCGGGGCCGTACCGCCCGGCCAGCACCTCGGCGAGCAGGACACGGTTGTACGGGGCGTGCGGCTCCTCGCCGAGCAGGGTGACGTTCACCGTGCCGGCCGGGGCACTGGCCATGAGGCGCTGGGCCAGCCGTACCCCGGCCGTGCCCCCGCCGATCACCACGATCTCTCTCGTCCCACCACCGCCGGCTGCCATGACCGCAGACTGCGCGGCCGGTGTTACCCGGCGGCACCACCGCTGTTTCCCGCTCGGAACGCTGCCCTCAGCGCGGTCCGGCGCCGGGTGTGAGGCGGATCGAGGCTGATGTAAGGGACATCCACCGCGTCCCATAGAGTCATGATCATGCCGGACATATCACTGACCATGCTCGTTGTCCTCTGCCTCGCGGCAGCGGCGGCGGGCTGGATCGACGCGGTGGTCGGCGGGGGCGGGCTGCTGCTCCTGCCCGCCATGCTGCTCGGTCTGCCGAACGTCCCCGCCGCGCACATCCTCGGCACCAACAAGGCCGTGGCCATCGTCGGCACCACCGGCGCCGCCGTCACCTACGCGCGCAAGGCGCCGGTCGATGTGAGGAGCGCCGTACGGATCGGGCTGATGGCGCTCGCCGGATCGATGACGGGGGCGTTCTTCGCGGCCGGGATCAGCAGCGACGTGCTGCGCCCCGTGATCATGGTGGTGCTTCTCGGTGTCGCCGCCTTCGTGATGCTGCGGCCCTCGTTCGGCAGCGCGCGGGCGGGCGCTCCCGCCACCCGCGGCCGGCACATCACCGCCGTCGTCCTCGTCGGCGGTGGGATCGGCTTCTACGACGGGCTGTTCGGCCCCGGCACGGGCACCTTCCTCGTACTGGCGCTGACCGCCGTCCTGCACCTCGATCTCGTCACGGCGTCGGCCACCGCCAAGATCGTCAACGTCTGCACCAACGGCGGGGCCCTCGCGATGTTCGCCTACCAGGGCACCGTGCTGTGGCAACTGGCCGCGCTGATGGCGGTGTTCAACCTGGCGGGCGGCATGTTCGGCGCGCGGACGGCGCTCAGGAAGGGCAGCGAGTTCGTACGGGGCGTGCTGCTCGTCGTGGTGTTCTCGCTGGTGGCGAAGCTCGCCTTCGACCAGTGGACGGCGTGATCCACCCCCTCAGCGGGGCTGCCGGACGCCGATGAGATGCGCGTACGTCACCACGTTGCCCCGGTAACCGGTCCTGGCGGAGAAGCCGCCCCCGCAGGTGATCACCCGCAGCTCCGCCCGGTCGCTCTTCCCGTAGACCTTCCGGTCGGGGAAGTCCTCGTTGTCGTACACCTCGACCGCGTCGACAGTGAAGACACCGGTCCGCCCGTCCTCGCGGGTGACCTCGATGCGCCGGCCCTTCTTCAGGGTGCCCAGGCTGTAGAAGACGGCCGGGCCGCGTGCGTTGTCCACATGGCCCGCGACGATCGCCGTGCCCTTGGCGCCCGGGGTCGCGCCGCGCTCGTACCAGCCCGCGACCTCGCCGTCCTCGGCCGGCGGCACGTCCAGGCCGCCGTCCTTCGTCAGCCCCAGCCGGGTGACGGGCGCGTCGACACCGATCTCGGGTATCCGCAGCCGTACGGGGGAGGAGACCGGCATCGGGTCGGCGGCGGCGTCCGTGTGGAAGCCGGGCCCGGCGGCGAACGCCTGGGCGGCCGACGGGATCGGCGGGGTGATGTCCTGCGAGCCGTTCTGGACGAGCCACACGCCGACACACGCGGCGCCGGCGACCAGCCAGGCTTTGCCCTTGACGCTCATGGTCCGACCTGTGGGGTCATGGGTCCGATCCTCCGGAAGATGTGTTCCCCCGCCCCCGGCAGCGATGAGCATGACGGAGGCGGGGACCACGGCGGGACGGGGAGAGGCGGTGGAGGCCGCGGTCCCGTCAGCCCTGCGCGCCGCTCGCCCGGCGGCGCAGGAGCAAGGTCCCGCCGACGGCGGCTGCGGCCAGGATGGCCGCCCCCGCCGCGATCTGGGTGGTGTCGGGTCCGACGCTGCCGCCGACCCCCGTCCGCACATGGCCGGACGGCTGCTGCTCGCGGTGGTGCTCGACGGTCAGCTCACCGCGGGCCTCCCGGCCGTTCTCGCAGCGTACGAAGACGCGGTAGTTCCCCGCCCGGGTGTTCTCGGGCACCCGGAACTGGCCGACGACGATGTCCTTGTAGTCGCCCGGCCGCAGATGGAACTCGCCCGCGCCCAGGGAACTGGCGTCGCCCTTGCCGTGGCCGTCCTTGCCGCAGGCGGTGGTGTTGACCGTGACGGTCGCGCCGGGCGCGGACGTCGACGGGTACAGGTCCAGCCGGCCCCGGTCCCGGTCGCGGTCCCAGTCGCCGGCGACGGCGGGGCCGGAGACCAGGAGGGAGACTCCGAGCGTGTTGGCCGCCAGCGCGGTACCGGTCAGCAGGCGGGCGGTGGTGCGCATGGTGTCCTCCGTGGCGGCGCGGATCTCGTCTCTTCCGAGATAAGGCGCAGCGCGGCGCGCACGCCTGCTGATGGAGGATCAGATTGCCCGGTTCGGTACGGCGTGTCCCGCTTGCCAGTAGATGTTTCCGCAGGTCGGAGCTGTAGGATCAGGCGCGGGACACGCCGGGTGACCGGTCGTGCCGAATGGGTGAGGCCACGGTGGGCGGTAGCCGGCGGCGGCTCAGATCACGTCCCACTCCACCGCTTCGAACGCCGCCGCCACCGTCCCCATCAGCTCCGTGTCGACCGTGAACCGCACCTCGTCGATCCGGTCGACGGGCGCGAAGCCCTGGGAGTTCGTGAGGAACGCCGACGTGTACGAGGGCAGGTCGGCCAGCGTCACCGCGCGCCGCACGGACGGCAGCCGCGGCTCCAGCAGCGCCATGGTGATCCCCAGCAGCGACGGCGCCTCGGGCCAGACCACGGACGTGCCGTCCCAGAAGGCGATGTTGGTGATGGCGCCCTCCACCACCAGCCCGCCGGGCGCGGTCAGCAGCGCCTCGTCGAAGCCCGCGCGCTCCGCCGCCCGCAGAAAGTGCGTCTGGCCGAAGCCGCCCAGGTGTTTGATGTGCGGGACCGGGCGGACGTACGGCACCGACATCAGGCCGTGCGGCCGGACGGGCTTCGTCTGCGGCGGGCGGACGGTCACCATCACCCGCGCGTCCTTCTCGCCGTCCGGCCAGTGCACATACACCCGGACCGAGGCGTCCGGGACGTCACCGAGCGCGTGCCGCACCAGCTCCCGTACCCGCTCCCCGTCCAGGCCCGCGCCGAACAGCTCCCGGGTGGCGGAGTCGAGCCGGGCGAGATGGAGATCCCGGCCGCGTACCCGGCCGTCCCGGACCTGCATCGCGGTGAAGTGCCCGTAGCCGCTGAGCGCGGGGACCCGCAGCGCGGCCTCCGTCGCGGGCTCGCCGTTGACCTCGACCACTTCGACAACTTCGCTGGGGGCAACTTCGCTGGGCGCCATGGACCAACGGTAGAACCCGTCAGTCCTCGATCAGTCTGCGGGGGCCGGGACCGTGCGACGCCAGTTCGTCGCCGGGGTTGGACAGCACGCAGCGGTCCAGCGAGAGGCAGCCGCAGCCGATGCAGTCGGCGAGATTGTCGCGCAGCCGCTGGAGGGTTCTGATCCTGATCTCCAGGTCCGCGCGCCAGCACTCGGAGATCCGGGCCCAGTCCTCCTCGGTGGGCGTACGGTCCTCCGGCAGCAGTGCCAGCACCTCGCGGATCGTGGCGAGCGGGATGCCGAGGCGCTGCGAGGTGCGGATGAAGGCGACACGCCGGAGGGTGTCGCGGCTGTAGCGCCGCTGGTTGCCGGAGGTGCGGCTGCTGGTGATCAGGCCCTCGCGTTCGTAGAAGCGCAGGGCGGAGGCGGCGACGCCACTGCGTTCGGCCAGTTCACCGACCGTGGCTTCCTTGGCGTTCCAGGCGAGTTGGGTCATACGGGCAAGAGTAGCTTGACCTGAACCATGGTTTAAGTACGACGCTCGTGCCATGGACATCACGACGATTGATTCCGCGACCGAAGCGATCCCGAATTCCCCCGGGGCCCCCGCCGGGGCCGCCACGCGGGTTTCTCCCGAGGCCGCCACGCGGGCTCCCGCCGCGCCCCTGAAGCTCGCCGTCATCATGGGCAGCAACCGCGAGGGCCGGTTCGGCCCCGTCGTCTGCGACTGGTTCGTCTCCCGCGCCGCCGGGCGCAGCGACTTCAGCGTCGAGATCATCGACCTCGCCGACACCGACCTGCCGACCGCGCTCTCGTTCAACCCGGCGGCCCCGGTCCGCGACCAGCTCGCCAGGATCACCCACCGGCTGGCCGAGGCCGACGCCTTCGTGGTCGTCACCCCCGAGTACAACCACTCCTACCCCGCCTCGCTCAAGACGCTGATCGACTGGCACTTCGGCGAGTGGCAGGCCAAGCCCGTCGGCTTCGTCTCCTACGGCGGGATCTCCGGCGGCCTGCGCGCCGTCGAGCATCTGCGCCAGGTCTTCGGCGAGCTGCACGCCGTCGCCGTCCGCGACACCGTCTCCTTCCACAACGCCGGCGCCCTGTTCGACGACGAGGGCCGGCATCTGGACCCGGACCGCCCGCACGCCGCCGCCACCACGATGCTCGACCAGCTCGCCTGGTGGGGCCTGGCCCTGCGCGACGCCAAGTCCGCCCGTCCGTACGCCGGTTGACGGGGGCGCGACATGCTGGTCCGACTGCTTGCCGCCCAACTGCGCCCGTACCGAAGGCTGATCGCCCTCGCCGTGCTCCTTCAGCTCGTCCAGACCCTGGCCACGCTCTATCTGCCCACCGTCAACGCCGACATCATCGACAACGGCGTCCTGCGCGGCGAGACGGACCACATCCTGTCGGCGGGCGCGGTGATGGTGGCCGTCACCCTGCTCCAGATCGGCGCCGCCGGCGCCGCCGTCTACGTGGGCGCCCGAGTCGCCATGGGCGTCGGCCGTGATCTGCGGTCCGCCGTCTTCTCCCGCGTACAGGACTTCTCCGTACGGGAGATGAGCCACTTCGGCACCGCCTCGCTGATCACCCGCACCACCAACGACGTGCAGCAGGTGCAGACGCTCACGGTCCTCGCCCTGACCGTGCTCGTCGCCGCGCCGCTGACCTGGGTGGGCGGCATCGTGATGGCCGTCAACCAGGATCCCCCGCTCGCACTGCTCCTGCTGATCTTCATCCCCCTCCTCGCCGCGGTGGTCGGGCTGATCCTGCTGCGCATGCCGACGCTCTACCGCGGTATGCAGGAGCGCGTCGACAACGTCAACCGGATGATGCGCGAGCAGATCACCGGCATCCGCGTGATCAGGGCCTTCGTGCGGGACGAGCACGAGCAGGCGCGGTACGGAGGGGCGAACCGCGAGCTGATGACCGTCGCCCTGCGCGTCGGCAGGCTCATGGCGCTGATGATGCCGTCCGTCATCCTCGTCTGGGAGCTGGCGACCGTCACGATCATCTGGTTCGGCGGGCACCGGATCAACTCCGGTGATCTGCAAGCCGGTTCGCTGATCGCCTTCCTGAGCTATCTGATGCAGATCCTGATGGCCGTGATGATGACGCTGTTCCTGCTGATGCAGGTGCCGCGCGCCGCCGTGAGCGCGGAACGCATCCGGGAGGTCCTGGACACCGAGTCCAGCGTCGTGCCGCCGTCCCCCTCCGCGTCCGTGACCGAGCCGCGCGGCCCTCGCGGTGAGCCCGGCCGGCTGGAGATCCGCGGCGCCGGCTTCAGCTACCCCGGCGCCGAGGAACCGGTGCTGACCGGCATCGACCTGACGGCCGCCCCCGGCCGTACCACCGCCGTCGTCGGTTCCACGGGCAGCGGCAAGACGACGCTGCTCAATCTGGTGCCGAGACTGTTCGACGCCACGGCGGGCGAGGTACGGATCGGGGGAGTCGACGTACGGGACATGGACCCGGCACTGCTCGCCCGCACCGTCGGCCTCGTCCCGCAGAAGCCGTACCTGTTCTCCGGCACCGTCGCCTCCAACCTCCGCTACGGGAAACCGGACGCGACCGACGACGAGCTGTGGCGGGCGCTGAGGACCGCGCAGGCAGGGGAGTTCGTCTCCGCGCTGCCCGAAGGGCTCGACGCCCCGGTCTCCCAGGGCGGCGGCAACCTCTCCGGCGGCCAGCGCCAACGCCTCGCCATCGCACGGGTGTTGGTGACCAGGCCGGCGCTGTATCTGTTCGACGACTCGTTCTCGGCGCTCGACTACACGACCGACGCGGCACTGCGCGTGGCACTGGCCGAGGAGACCGCGGCCACCGGCGCGACCGTGGTGATCGTCGCCCAGCGGGTGTCCACCATCCGCGGCGCGGACCGGATTGTCGTCCTCGACGAGGGGCGGGTCGCCGGCGCGGGCAGCCACGAACAGCTCATGCGGGACAACCACACCTACCGGGAGATCGTCCTCTCCCAACTCAGCGAGGAGGAAGCCGCATGAGCGCTCCAGCACGCCGGGGCCCCGCGCCCCAGCGCGGTCCCGGCACGGTCGCGACCCCCTCCCTCGAACGCTCCCTGGACTTCCGTCGCTCCGGCGTCCGGCTGCTGCGGATGGTCACCCCGGGAGCCACCGAACGCGCCCTGCTCCTCGCGGTCCTCGCCGCCGGTACGGGAGCGGTGGGCCTGTCCGTCGTCCTCCCGAAGATCCTCGGCCACGCCACCGATCTCGTCGTCTCCGGCGCGACGCGGCCCGGCGGCGTCGACTTCCGCGAGGTGGGCGAGAGCCTTCTCCTCGTACTCGCCCTGATCACCGTGTCCGCCGGGCTCACCTGGGTCCAGATGCGGCTCACCGCCGAACTCGTCCAGCGGGCCGGCCACCGGCTGCGCGAGCGGGCGCAGCGCAAACTCGCCCGGCTGCCCCTGGCGTACTTCGACAAGCAGCCACGCGGTGAGATCCTCTCCCGTACGACCAACGACATCGACAACATCACCCAGACCCTGCAACAGGCCTTCGCCCAGATCATGCGGGCGCTGCTCACGCTGGTCGGCGTACTGGCGATGATGGTCTGGATCTCGCCCCTGCTGGCCCTGGTGGTGCTGGCGACCGTGCCGGTCTCGGTGCTCGGCGCCGTACTGATCGGCAAGCGCGCACAGCCGCAGTTCGTCCGGCAGTGGGACGTCACCGGCAAGCTCAACGGGCATGTCGAGGAGATGTACACGGGCCACGCGGAGGTGGTGGTCTTCGGCCGCAAGGACGACGCCGTACGCACCTTCGAGGAGCACAACGAGGCGCTGTACGCGTCGAGTTTCCGGGCCCAGTTCATCTCCGGCTTCATCCAGCCGGCCATGACCTTCGTCGGCAATCTCAACTACGTCCTCATCGCGGTCGTCGGCGGGCTGCGCGTCGCGTCCGGGACGCTGTCCATCGGCGACGTGCAGGCATTCGTGCAGTACTCCTACGAGTTCAACGGACCGGTCACCCAGATCGCCTCCATGGCGAACCTCCTCCAGTCGGGGGTCGCTTCGGCGGAGCGTGTCTTCGATCTGCTGGACGCGGACGAGGAGTCGGCGGAGCCCGTCACGGAGCCGGAGCGGCCCGACGAGTCCGCCGGCCGGGTCTCGTTCGAGAAGGTCGCCTTCAGTTACGAGGTCGCGAAACCCCTCATCAAGGACCTCTCCCTGACCGTGGAACCGGGCCAGACCGTCGCGATCGTCGGCCCCACCGGCGCGGGCAAGACCACCCTCGTCAATCTGCTGATGCGCTTCTACGAGGTGACCGGCGGCCGGATCACCCTCGACGGCGTCGACATCTCCACGATGTCGCGGCAGGAACTGCGCTCCGGGATCGGCATGGTCCTCCAGGACACCTGGCTGTTCGGCGGGACGATCGCCGACAACATCGCGTACGGCGTGTCCGGCGACGTCTCGCGCGAACGCGTCGTGGAGGCGGCGATGGCCACGCACGCCGACCGCTTCATCCGTACGCTCCCCGACGGCTACGACACGGTCGTGGACGAGGAGGGCGGCGGGCTCAGCGCGGGCGAGAAGCAACTGCTCACCATCGCGCGGGCGTTCCTCGTCGAGCCGTCGATCCTGGTGCTCGACGAGGCGACCAGCTCCGTCGACACCCGCACCGAGGTCCTCATCCAGCGGGCGATGTCGTCGCTGCGCGAGGGCCGCACGAGCTTCGTGATCGCGCACCGGCTGTCCACGATCAGGGACGCGGACGTGATCCTGGTGATGGAGGCGGGCCATATCGTGGAACAGGGCACCCATGACGAACTGCTGGCGTCCGGGGGCGCGTACGCCCGTCTGTACGCCTCGCAATTCGCGGCGGTGGCCTGATCCGGGGAACCGACCGAGGTTTCCGGCCGAGGTTGCCGGCCGAGGTCCGAGCATGGACCCGACCGAGGAACCCATCTCTGAGGAGTCGCTCTTATGACCGGGCCCGAGTTTCTGACCGTACTGACCACGACCGACAGCGCCGCGAAGGCGCGGGACCTGGCCCGGGGCGCGGTGGAGGCGCGGCTCGCCGCGTGCGCGCAGATCTCGGCGCCGGTCACCTCCGTCTACCACTGGCAGGGCGCGATCGAGACGGCGGAGGAGTGGCAGGTGCTCCTCAAGACGACCGCCGCCTGTTACGAGGCACTTGAGGCGCATCTGACGGCCGCGCACGACTACGACACACCGGAGATCCTGGCGTTCGAGGTGGTACGCGGCAACGCGCCGTACCTCGCCTGGCTCGCGGCCGAGACGGACACCCCCTAGGGCGTGTCCGCAAAGTCGCGTCTGGCTCTCGACGCCTGGCACGCACGCTCGCCGCGTTGTCGGAGTCATCCACGTACGTCCAGTATGAGGACGATCCTCCGCCTTGCGATCGCACGCACCAGACGCCGTGAGCCCCGCCCTACGGGCGGACGACGCCACTTTGCGGACACCCCCTAGGGCCTGCGGGACGCGGCCCGGTGGTCGTCCCCGTCGCGGCCGGTGAGTTCGCGGGCGCGGCGGACCGTCGCCGCGTCGACCATCGCGCCGCCGCTGTCACGGAACACCCCGCTGCCCGCACCGACCCGCCGCTCGAAGAGGTCCAACAGGGCGTGCGCGTCGGCCAGTTCACCGGGGTCGACACCGAACACCTCGTTGGCGACGGCGACCTGCGCCGGGTGGATGCAGGCGCGCCCCTGGAAGCCCAGCCCACGCAGCCGCAGGCTCGACGCGCGGAACGCCTCCGGGTCCGAGGTGTGCACCGACACGGGCGCCACCGCCGAGACGAGGCCGCGCGCGGCCGTGTGCGCGACCGTCAGTCCCCGGGCCCAGTCGAGCAGGTCGTCCCCGGGGCCGGTATCCGGTGTCATCCGCAGATCCGCCCGCAGGTCGACCTCGCCGAGCTGAAGGTGCCGTACGCCGGGGCGGCCCGCCGTGTCGCCGAGGGAGAGCAGCCCGGTGGCGCTCTCGATCAGCAGCCCGAGCGCCACGGCTCCGTCGGCGAGCAGTCCGACGAGCGCGTCCAGGTCGTCCCCGGCGGTCGCCTTCGGCACCCACAGCCCGTCGACGCGGCCCGTGGCCAGCAGCGCGCGGGCGTCGTCCCCGCCCCTGGCGCCCTCGTTGATCCGTACCCACAGCTCGGGCGGCCGTGGTCCCTCGGCGGTGCGTGACTCGGCGAAGGCGACGGCCGCCGCGCGTGCCTCGTCCTTCCGTGACGGCGCCACCGCGTCCTCCAGATCGAGGATCAGGGCGTCCGCCCCGGAGCGCGGCGCGGCACGCAGGAAGCGGGGCTGGTCGGCGGGTACATAGAGATGGGAGCGGGGCGGCCGGCCGGACATGGAGACTCCTTACGCATCATGAATCAGATGATGCATTTTCCATGACGATGATGTAGCTTGCGACTCACCATACTTCAAGTCCGGTGCCGCGTACGGAAGTGGGCGAGGTGCCCCGACCCGTGACCCGGGCTCGTAACCACGGGAGGACCGCGGCGTGTTCGAAGCCGACAGCGTGACGATTACCGTGCTGGTCGAGAACCAGGTGGACATGCTGCTGCCCGACCAGGCCAGCCCCACCGGCGGTGCGGACGGGGCCGTGGACGACCACTGCGTCTCCCGGTACGGCCTGATCGAGCATTTCGATCCCAAGCGCGTACCGCCCCAGGCCGAGAACGGCATCAGCTTCCTCGTCGAGGCCGTACGGGGCCGGCACAGCGTCCGCGTCCTGTTCGACGTCGGCCTCACCGGCACCGTCCTCGAACACAACATGCGGGTGCTCGGCGTCGACCCCGCCTCGGTGGACCATGTCGTCATCAGCCATGGCCACCCCGACCATTTCGGCGGAATCCACCGCTTTCTCGACCTCGCCGGGCGCCGTATCCCGGTCGCCACCCACGCCGACGCGGAACTGCCGCGCTACGCCGTCATGGGCGACGGCCGCACCTCCTCCGTCTACAACGCCGCGTTCCGGTTCGGCGAGGTCGAGAGGTCCGGCGGCGTACCCGTACTGACCCAGGACCCACTCGACCTCGGCTGCGGTGTGCACACCACCGGCGTGATCCCCCGCACGGTCGCCTTCGAGGCGGGCGCCGCACCGGCGTTCAAGCCCGGTGACCCCGGTCTCTACCAGGTCTCGCCCGAGGGAAAGCTCCGCCGCGACGAGGTGATGGACGAGATGGGCCTCGTCATCGACGTACGCGGCGAGGGCCTCGTCGTCCTCACCGGCTGCGCGCACGCCGGGGTCGTCAACACGATCCGGCAGGCGCGCGCGGTCTGCGGGCCCAAGCCCGTCCGCGCCGTGATGGGCGGCTTCCACCTGGGCTTTCCCACCACCCCGGCGGAGAACGTCGACCTGACCGCCGCCGCGTTCGCCGAGCTGGAGGTCGCCACCGTCATGCCGATGCACTGTTCCGGACTGCGCACCCACACCCGGCTGTCCACCGACATGTCCGCCAACTACGTGCAGCCCGCGGTCGGCACCGTGCTGCGCTTCGGCCGCTGATGACCGGCGACCTGCGGGGCATCCGGGTGATCGCGGTCGAACAGGCCGTGGCGGCGCCCCTGTGCACCCGCCATCTGGCCGACCTCGGCGCCGAGGTCGTCAAGATCGAACGCCCCGGCGGCGGTGACTTCGCGCGCGGCTACGACGAGAGCGTGCACGGTCTGGCGAGCCACTTCGTCTGGCTCAACCGGGGCAAGCGCAGCGTCGTACTGGACCTGAAGACCGACCCCGGGCGGCGGGCGCTGCGCCAACTGCTGGCCGGGGCCGACGTACTGGTCTGCAATCTCGCGCCCGGCGCGCTGGGCCGGATCATCACCGACGAGGCGCTGGCGGAGCTGAACCCGCGCCTGGTGCGCTGCTATCTCTCCGGCTACGGACCGGCCGGCCCGTACGCCGACCGCAAGGCGTACGACGCGCTGGTGCAGGGGGAGGTCGGCACGATCTCCGCCACCGGGACGCCCGAGACCCCGGCCAAGCCCGGTGTCTCCCTCGCGGACCTGGCGGGCGGGTCGTACGCGCTGAGCGCCGTCACCTCCGCCCTGTACGCGCGGACACGGACCGGACTGGGACAGCGGATCGACATCGCCCTGTTCGACGTGCTGCTGGAGTGGATGAGTCCGCTGCTCCTCGCCGAACTGCACTCGGGGTCGGCGCCCCCGCCGGCCGGTCTGCGGCACGCCAGCATCGCGCCGTACGGCCCGTACACGACGGCCGACGGCCAGGACGTGCTGATCGCCGTGCAGAACGAGGGGCAGTGGCAGCGGCTCTGCCGCACCGTGCTGGCCGACCCGGCGCTGCTGGCCGACCCCGACTTCGCCTCCAACAGCGCGCGCGTACGGCACCGTGAGCGTACCGAACGGGCCGTGCAGGCGCGGCTGATCACCCTGTCCACCGCCGAGGTCACCGCCCGGCTGGAGGCGGCCGACGTGCCGCACGCCCGGCTGAACCAGATCGGCGACGTGCTGGCCCATCCACAGGCCGAGGCCGCCGGACGCTGGTCGGAGGCGACGCTGCCGGACGGGCGGGCGGTCCGGGTGGTCACCTCGCCGCTGCACCGCACACCGGAGCCGCCTGGCGGCCGGCGGGTGCCGGCGCTGGGGGAGCACACGGCGGAGGTGCTGGCCGAACTCGGCCTGACCGAGGCGGACATGGCGGAGCGGGAACCGGCGGGTTAGGGCCCGGACACGCACGTGGTCGTCGGAGGGGCGGTGAGCATCGCCCCTCCGACGGACGGCCGGGCGCCGCTCACCGCTCAGCCGTTGTCGCCGATCGGTCGTTGTGCCGGTCGGTCGTTGTCGCCGGTCGGTCGTTGTCGTCGCTCAGTCGTTGTCGACGTCGAACGGGTCGGCCACCGGCCGGCCCGTCAAGTGCTTGCCCAACGCCAGGAAACTGCGCGAGAGATGCCACTCCGTCGCCTTCGCCAGCGCGTCCCCGTCGCCGAGCCGGGCGGCGGCCAGCATGGAGCGGTGCTCGTTGGAGGTCTCGTCGGCCCGGTCGTGCAGCACCTGGAGCACGTCCCACGGGAACTTCTGCCAGAGCTGGTCGATCTCCGCCGCCAGACCGTCGTTGCCGCACTTGGCGTAGAAGAGGAAGTGGAACTGGTAGTTGGACGCGTTCAGCCGCGCCCGGTCCCCCTCCTCGGCCGCCTGCTCCATGTCGGTGACCAGCCGCTCGGCGAGGTCGATGTCGAGCGGGGAGAGCCGCCGGGCGGCCCGCTGCATCGCGTACGGCTCCACGAGACGGCGCAGCAGGTAGACGGTCTTGACCTGCTCGTAGTCGGCGTCCGCGACCCGTACGCCCTTGTGCGGCTCGCCGACCAGCACACCCTCGGCCTCCAGCAGCCGCAGCGCCTCGCGGACCGGGGTGATGCTGGTGTCGAACATCGCCGCGAGCACGTCCTGTTGGATACGGCTGCCCCGGGGCAGCTCGCCCTCGCTGATCATCCGCCGCAGCTCGGTCGCGATGCGGTCCCGTTTGGTCGGCGCCTTCCCGGCCGTCTTCGACGCCGCCTTGGCGGTCGTCCTCGCGGGCGTCCTGGCAGGCGCCTTCGCCGGTTTCGGCACGGACTTCGCGGCACGCTCGGGTACGACGCCGTCCGTCGTGGCGGTCTTGGTCTGTCGGGACTGCGGCGGCATGTCGTGGTCCTTCTGTCGTGGCGCTCGGCGAGCGGTGGGGGAGTGGGCGGGGTGCGGGCGACGGGGTGCGGGCGGCGGGCCTGACGAGTGTCCCATCGAACGGAACGGCCCAGTGTGGTGCGGGGAATTGAGGACGGCGGACGTCAGTCGGCGGGTGCCGCGCGGAGCCCGTCGTGGAAGGCGGTGAGCGCGGCGGCGAAGGCCGCCGGCTCGTCCAGATAGGCGACATGACCGGCGCCCGGCACCACGGCGGCGGTGCCGCCGAGCCGGTGGGCGAGCGCGTCGGCCGCGCTCGCGGCCACCCGGTGGTCCCGCGCGCCGCGCAGCACCCGGCAGGGCAGCCCGAGCGCGGTCGCCGACGTGTGGGTGCGCCAGCCGAGCGTGGCGCGCAGGGAGTCGAGCAGGACCTCGGACCGGGTGCCCGCCATCGCGTGGCGCAGCAGGTCACGGTGGCCGGGGTCGGCGGAGAGCAGGGTGCTGTCGACGTAGTTCCGGGCGAAGACGGCCGTGCCGTCACGCTCCAGCGCCGCCCGGGTGTCCGCGGGCCGGCGGGCCGCCTCGGCGCCGTCGGCCGGGGGGAATCCGACCAGGGTCAGCGAACGCACCCGGTCCCGGTGCCGTTCGGCCAGGGCGAGCGCGACGAGCGCGCCGAGCCCGGCCCCTACGACGTCGACGGGCGCTACGCCGTCGACGGTCCCGGCGACATCGACGGGCCCGGCGACGTCGTAGGGGCCGGCGGCTTCCGTGCCGTACGCGGACAGGGCCGCGCTCACCGCCCCGTCCACGGTGAACGGCTCCGCCGCGCGGGCCCCGTGGCCCGGCAGGTCGGGCGCCGTCAAGTGCCGCACGCCCGCGCCGAGATGCCCCAGTGCGGGCGCCCAGGTCGCGGCGGAGCCGCCCCAGGTGTGCAGCAGGAGGAGAGGGGTCTCCCTCGTGGTCATAGGCACCTCATACCAGGATGATGCATTTTCCAGTTTCTGAAGTATAGCTATTGCGTGTCAGGCATCTTA
The DNA here is from genome assembly GCF_042870175.1 of Streptomyces sp. NPDC006643. Classification (NCBI taxonomy): domain Bacteria; kingdom Bacillati; phylum Actinomycetota; class Actinomycetes; order Kitasatosporales; family Streptomycetaceae; genus Streptomyces; species Streptomyces sp. NPDC006643. The sequence goes on from NZ_JBIAHA010000030.1 coordinate 55,672, forward strand.
GACCCAGAATCCCGTCTATGACCACGATCAAATCGGTAGCCCGAGCCGTACCGACCGGCGACGGAGACGACACCCGGGCCGCCGTCGGCACCGGTGCCGGCACCGGCGCCACGGTGCTGCTGGACGGGCTGACCATGCGATTCGGTGAGCGCACGGTCTCCAAGGACATCAACCTGACCATCGGCGCCGGCGAGGTGCTCTCCATCGTCGGCCCGTCCGGCTGCGGCAAGACCACCCTGCTCCGCGCGGTGGCCGGCCTCATCCCACCGGCCGAGGGCGCGGTCCGTATCGACGGCCACGCGGTGAACGGCACGCCGGACGGCGTGGCCATGGTCTTCCAGCACTTCGGCCTCTTCCCCTGGAAGACGGTCGAGTCGAACGTCGCCTACGCGCTGCGCGTACGGGGGACGGGCAAGAAGGAAGCCCTCGACCGGGCCCGGGAGCTGATCACCCTGGTCGGGCTCACCGGCTTCGAGAAGTCGTACCCACACCAGTTGTCCGGCGGCATGCAGCAACGCACCGGCCTGGCCAGGGCGCTGGCCGTACGCCCCCGGCTGCTGCTCATGGACGAGCCCTTCGGCGCGCTCGACGCGCAGACCCGCGAGGTGCTCCAGTTCGAACTCCTGCGTATCTGGCAGGACCTCCCCGTGACGATGCTGTTCGTCACCCACTCGATCGACGAGGCCGTTCTCTTCGGGAACCGGATCGCCGTGCTGGGCGGCCGGCCCAGCGGCGTCGCGGAGTTGATCGACGTGACGCTTCCGCCGGACCGGGACCGGTCCGTACTCGCGACGCCGGAGTTCCTGGCGATCCGTGAGCGCGTCTGGTCCCTGATCATGAACGCCGAATCGGGCCGCTGACCGAACACCCCCGATCCCGTCTACGCACTCCCGTTCACCCCTCCCGCCTCACCCACCCGCAGCTGTGCCGTGCACCGTCGCGCGGAAGAAGAAGGAGCAACTCTCATGAACATTCCGCGGCGCAGGTCCGCCCTGGTCGGTGCGGCCACCGTCCTCGCTCTCGTCGGTGTCCTCTCCGGCTGCGGCGACGGCGGCTCCGACACGGCGGCGGGCACCGCCTCGGGCGGCGGCGACAAGATGACCATCGGCGTGCCGGGCATCCCGCCCATCTTCCTCAACACCGTGATGTACGTGGGGGAGAAGCAGGGCTTCTTCAAGGACCGCGGTCTCGATGTGACCCTGCGCCCGCTCACCACCGGCGCCGACGTCGGCCGCGCGGTGCAGAGCGGCGAGATCCAGGGCGGCATCATCGGCACCCCGGGCGCCGTCGCCCTGCGGGCCACCGGCGGCTCCGTCGTCTCCGTGATGGGCTTCCCCAAGCCGACGTACCTGCTGGCCAGCACCGACCCGGGCGTCAGCACCTGTGAGGCGGTCAAGGGCAAGACGGTCGCCGTGGACGCGGTCGGCGCCCCCAAGGCCCTCGCGCTGGCAGGCATGCTCAAGAGCTGCGGACTCGGCCCCAAGGACGTCAGCACCATCAACGTGGGCGGCCCGCCGACCGTCGACGCGCTGGTGGCCGGCCAGGTCAAGGTCGCCGTACTGCACCCGGACGAACTCGCCACCGTACGGGAGAAGATCAAGCCCGGCACGAAGGCCGAGGAGATCATGACGCTGGCCGGCGTCGACCCGCTGGAGCACTACACGGTGCTCGTCGCGCCCAAGAACGCGCTGGACGGCGCGGCCCGCGAACAGTGGGTGGACCTGGTCGCCGCGATCCGCGAGTCCGTCGCCTACATGAACGACCCGGCCAACCTCAAGGAGGTCGCGGCCGTGGCCTCCGGTGTCACGAAGGCGCCCGCGAGCGTCACCGAGGCCGCGCTGCCGAAGTTCCTCTCGCTCGGCGTCTGGCCCAAGTCGGGCGACGGCCTGGACCGCGCCGCCATCGAGCACACGATCGACGGCGCCGTCGCCGCGGGCAACGTCCCCAAGCAGAAGGCGCCGAGCTACGACGACATGGTCGACCCGTCCGTGTTCGCCGACGCGACGGGCAAGTGATGGGTACGTCCCCGGCCGCGCACCCGGCCACCTCCGCGCCACCGGCCACGCCCTCGGCGGCGTCACCGTCCGGGCCCGTGTCCGGGCCGCCGCCGTCCCGGCCCGCGTCCCCGGCGGGCCCGAGGCGCCCGCGCCGCCTCGCCCAGCGCCTCAGGCGCCGGCTGATCCCGCTCACCATCTCCACCGCCGGACTGCTCGCCGGACTCGGGATCTGGCAGTGGGCCGGGCAGCGCGACCCCGTCCTGTTCGCCACCCCCGGCCGCTCGCTCTCGGCGCTCGCCACCCTCACCGAGGACGGCACCCTGCCGAGCGCGCTGCTCTCGTCGGGCCGGCTGCTCGTCGTCGGACTCGCCCTCGCGATCGTCGCCGGGGTCGGCTTCGGCCTGCTGCTCTCCCGGGCCCGGCTGCTGCGCAGCAGCACCGACTGGCTGCTGTTCGCCCTCCAGTCCGTCCCGATCGTCGCCCTGGCCCCGCTGATCCTCTCGGCGTTCGGCTTCGGGCTCCCCGCCAAGACGCTCGTGGTGTTCCTGACGGCCGTGTTCCCCATCGCCGTCAACACCGCCGAAGGAGCACACCGCGTGCCGGCCACCCTGCTCGAAGTCGCGCGCACCTTCCGCAGCAGCGAATGGCGGATCTGGAAGGACGTCCTGCTGCCGCACACCGTGCCGTACGCCATGACCGGCGTACGGCAGGGCATCGCGATGGCCTTCGTCGGCACCCTCGCCGCCGAGTTCTTCCTCAACGCCAGCGGCGTGGGCGGGCTGTTGCTCGCCGCGAGCACCCGGTTCGACTCGGCCACCGTGCTCGGGCTGACCCTGCTGGTCTCGGTGCTCGCGGTCGCTCTGATGGGCTGCGGGCGCGCCGTCGAGGGCTACTTCGCCCGGTGGCGGGAGGCCACGTCATGACCCAGGGGACACTGACGAAATCGCCCGCCCGGCGCCGCTTCGCCGCCCGCACCGACCGCCCCGTCTCCCGACGCGCGGACATCCTCGGCAAACTGACCGTCGCCGCCCTGGTCCTGGCTGTCTGGGAGGTCTCGGTGCGGCTGTGGCTGCCCGACTACCTGCCCACGCCCACCGGCGTCGCCGGCACGGCCTGGCCGACCCTCACCTCGTCGGAGTTCGGTACGGCGCTGGGCGAGACCCTGGGCGGGGTGCTGCTCGGCCTGCTCATCGGCTGTGTCGCCGGCACCGCGCTCGGCCTCGCGGTGGGACGGGTGCCCTGGCTGCGCCATCTCACCTCGCCGTACGTCAGCGGCATGTACGCCATGCCGATGCTCGCGATCGTCCCGATGGCGACGATCTGGCTGGGCTACTCCGGCGACACACGGCTCGCCGTCATCGCCCTCTCGGCGTTCCTGCCGTGCGTGGTCAGCACCGGCGACGGCGCCCGGAACATCCCGCTCCAGCTGTCCGAACTCGCCCAGATGCTCCGGCTGTCCAGGCCCCGGGTGGTCGTCGACGTTCTGCTGCCCGCCACGCTTCCGTTCGTCGTCGCGGGCATCCAGGTCGCCGTCGGCCGGGCGCTGGTCGGCGCGGTGGCGGTGGAGTTCCTGGCCAGCCTGCCGGGACTCGGCACGTTCATCCTCACCCACGCCCGGTCGTTCGACCAGGACGCCGCGTTCGTCGCCGTCCTCGTGCTGGCCGTGCTCGGCATCGCCGCGCGCACCGGGACCGAGGCGGCGCTGCGCCGCCTCGCGCCCTGGCATCTGCACGTCAACCGCTGACGCGCGCACCCCTCCGCATTCCCCAGCCCATCTGCAAGGAGCGAGAAATGCCCGACCACGACCACGACCACGGCGACGACGCACAGCCGCCGCGGACCGAGATCGTCCACGGCATGCGCGTCGAGTGGGACGTGCCCGTCGAGATGGACGACGGCGTCGTCCTGCGGGCGGACGTGTTCCGCCCGGTGACCGGCGGACCGGTACCGGTGATCATGACGTACGGCCCGTACGCCAAGGGCCTGCCCTTCGAGCGCGGTTACCCCAGCGCCTGGGAGGCCATGGCGCGGGACCATCCCGACACCGTGACCGGCACCTCGAACACGTACCAGAACTGGGAGGTCGTCGACCCGGAGAAGTGGGTGCCGCACGGCTACGCGTGCGTGCGCGTCGACTCGCGGGGGACCGGCCGCTCACCGGGCCGCGTCGACCCGTTCTCGCCGCGCGAGACCCGCGACTTCCACGACTGCGTCGAATGGGCGGGCACCCGTGACTGGAGCAACGGACGCGTCGGACTGAACGGCATCTCCTACTACGCGATGAACCAGTGGCAGGTCGCCTCCCTGCGGCCCCCGCACCTGGCCGCGATCTGTCCGTGGGAGGGCGCGTCTGACTTCTACCGCGACGGCTCCTACCAAGGAGGCATCCGCTCCACCTTCTGGGACCACTGGTACGACATGCAGGTCAAGACCGTCCAGTACGGCGTCGGCGAGACCGGCGGACGCAACCCCAACACGGGGCAGCTCATCTGCGGCGACGAGATCCTCGGCGCCGCGGAACTGGCCAAGAACCGCACCGACCTGGGCGCCGACATCGCGGCGCACCCGTTCTTCGACGCGTACCACCGGGACCGGTCGGCCGACTGGGACGCCATCGAGGTGCCCGTACTCAGCTGCGGCAACTGGGGCGGCCAGGGCCTGCATCTGCGGGGCAACGTGGAGGGCTTCGTACGGGCCGCGTCCGGCGCCAAGTGGCTGGAGATGCACGGACACGCGCACTGGCCGCTGTTCTACACCGACTACGGCGTCGACCTCCAAAGGAGGTTCTTCGACCGCTATCTCAAGGACGAGCCCAACGGCTGGGAGGACCGCCCGGCGGTGCAGCTCCAGATCCGGCACGTCGACGCGACCTTCACCGAGCGCGGCGAGGACGCCTGGCCGCTGCCCTCCACCCGGTGGACCAAGCTCCATCTGGACGCGGCCGGTTCGTCCCTCGGTACGGAGGCGCCCGCCGGGGCGACGGCGGAGTTCGCCGCGCTCGGCGACGGCGTGGAGTTCAGCACCCCGCCGCTCACCGAGGAGACCGAGATCACCGGCCCGCTGGCCGCCCGGCTGTATGTCTCCAGCAGCACCACCGACGCCGACCTGTTCCTCGTCGTACGGGTCTACTCACCGGACGGCGACGAGGTCGTCTTCCAGGGCGCGCTGGACCCGCACACCCCCGTCGCCCAGGGCTGGCTCCGGGCCTCGCACCGCCGCCTCGACCCCGAACTGACCACCGCCCACCGCCCGTACCACCCGCACGACCGCGCCGAGCCGCTGGAGCCGGGGGAGGTGTACGCGCTGGACATCGAGATCCTGCCGACCTGTCTGGTCGTCCCGGCCGGATACCGGATCGCGCTCCAGGTGCGCGGCAAGGACTACGTCTACCCCGGCCCCAGCGCCCGGCTGTCCAACCTGAAGAACGACCTCACCGGCTGCGGGCCGTTCCTGCACAACGACGACAACGACCGGGTGACGGGAACGTACGACGGCCGGACCACCGTCCACACGGGCGGCGACCACGCTTCGTACCTGCTGCTGCCGGTGATCCCCTAGGCCGGGTCCGGAAAGTCCCGTCTGGCCCGCTCCGCCCGCTCCACGCGCACCGCGCACACCTTGAACTCCGGCATCCGGGACGTCGGGTCGAGCGCCGGGTTGGTCAGACTGTTCGCCCGGCCCTCGCCCGGCCAGTGGAACGGCATGAAGACCGTGTCCGCGCGGATCGCCGTCGTGATCCGCGCGGGCGCGAGGGCCCGGCCGCGCCGGGAGACCACGGCGAGCCGGTCGCCGTCGGCCACCCCGAGCCGCTCGGCGAGACGCGGGTGCAACTCCACGAAGGGGCCCGGCGCGGCGGCGTTCAGCTCGTCCACGCGCCGGGTCTGGGCGCCCGACTGGTACTGCGAGACGACCCGGCCCGTCGTGAGCAGCACCGGATACTCCGCGTCCGGCTCCTCGGCGGCCGGGCGGTGGACCACGGGTACGAACCGGGCCCGCCCGTCGTCCGTCGCGAACCGGTCGAGGAACAGCCGCGGTGTGCCGGGGTGGCTCTCCTCGGGACACGGCCAGAACACCCCGTCCTCCGCCGCGATCCGCCGGTAGGTGATCCCCGCGTAGTCGGCCGGGCCGCCCGCCGACGCCCGGCGCAGTTCGCCGAAGACCTCCTCCGGGTCCGGCGGGAAGCCCTTCTCATGGCCGAGCAGCCCCGCGAGGCCGTGCAGCACCTGAAGATCGGTTCGTACGCCCGCCGGCGGGGTGATCGCCCGGCGGCGCAGCAGGACCCGCCCCTCCAGGCTTGTCGTCGTGCCCGTCTCCTCCGCCCACTGCGCCACCGGCAGGACGACGTCCGCGAGCGCCGCCGTCTCCGAGAGCACCACGTCCGCCACGGCCAGGAAGTCCAGCGACCGCAGCCGCCCCTCGACATGGGCGGCGCGCGGCGCCGACACGACCGGGTTCGAGCCCATCAGCAGCAGCGCCTTCACCTCCCCGCCGAGGGCGTCGAGCAGTTCGTACGCGCTGCGCCCCGGACCCGGCAGCGACTCCGGCGCCACGCCCCACACCCGCGCCACCTGCTCCCGCGCGGCGGGGTCGGTCAGCTTCCGGTAGCCGGGCAACTGGTCGGCCTTCTGGCCGTGTTCGCGCCCGCCCTGGCCGTTGCCCTGGCCGGTGAGACAGCCGTAGCCGGACAGCGGCCGGCCCGCCCGCCCCGTCGCGAGGCAGAGGTTGATCCAGGCGCCCACGGTGTCGGTGCCCTTGGAGTGCTGCTCCGGCCCGCGCGCCGTGAGCACCATGCCCGTCGGCGCGTCGCAGAACAGCCGCACCGCTTCCCGGAGTTGGGGCACCGGGACCCCCGTGACGCGCTCGACATGCTCCGGCCAGTGCGCCATCACCGCCGCCCTGGCCGCCGGCCAGCCGGTCGTCCGCTCCCGTACGAACTCCTCGTCCGTCCGGCCCTGCGCCACCACCAGGTGCGTCAGACCCAGCGCCAGGGCCAGATCGGTGCCGGGGCGGGGCGCCAGATGGAGGTCCGCCTGTTCGGCGGTTCTCGTCCTTCGCGGGTCCACCACGATCAACGCGCCGCCGTTCTGGCGCAGTTCGGTCAGATACCGCAGCGCGGGCGGCATCGTCTCGGCGAGATTCGAACCGACCAGGATCACGCACCCCGTTCGCGGGATGTCCTGAAGCGGGAACGGCAGCCCCCGGTCCAGCCCGAACGCCCGCTGATGCGCGGCTGCGGCCGACGACATGCAGAACCGCCCGTTGTAGTCGATCTGCGAGGTGCCGAGCACGACACGGGCGAACTTGCCGAGCGCGTACGCCTTCTCGTTCGTCAGCCCGCCCCCGCCGAAGACGCCCACCGCGTCCGGCCCGTGGCCCGCCCGCGCCGCCGTGAGCCCGCGGGCGACGGCGCCCAGCGCCTCGTCCCAGCCCGCCGGTTCGAGCGGACCGTCCTTCGTCCGGCGCACCAGCGGCTCGGTGAGGCGTACCCGCGAGGACAGCACCGCCGGCGCCGTACGCCCCTTGCCGCACAGCGCGCCCCGGTTGACGGGGAAGTCGGGGCGCTCCACGACCTCCACACCGGGGTCGTCCGGCGTCGGCCGCAGACCCATCCCGCACTGCAACGCGCAGTAGGGGCAGTGCGTCGGGACGGCGGCGGTCACGGCGGTCACGGCTGCGTCGGTCACGGCCGCGTCGGTCACGGCGACACCGGTCACGGCTCCATCGGTCGTCATGGCCACAGCGTGCGTTCGCGGTGTTACGCCCCCGCCCGTACGCGGTTACGCCCCCGACACGCGCACCTCCCGCACGCCGCCCCGCCGCTGTGAGGACGCCCTCACCCGGCCAGCGCCTCGCGCACCCCCGTCTCGACCGGACCGAGAAAGTGCGGATCGGGCCGCGTCACCGCGTCGAGCGCCGCCTTGCCCGCCGCCGCCAGCTCCCGGACCCCGCCGTAGTACCAGGTCGCGTCCCGCCGCTCGGCGACCCCGACACCGTACGAATCGACGCCCGCCGCCCGGCAGAGCGCGACCGCGCGCCGCACATGGAAGCCCTGCGTCACCAGCACCGCCCGCTCGACCCCGAAGATCTTCTTCGCCCGGACACAGCTGTCCCACGTGTCGAAGCCCGCGAAGTCGCTGACTATCCGGTCGTCGGGCACGCCACGCGCCGTCAGATACGTCCGCATGGCGTCCGGTTCGTCGTACTCCTCCCGGCTGTTGTCCCCGGTGACGAGCACGACCTTCACCTTGCCGTCCTCGTACAACTCGGCGGCGGCGTCGAGCCGGTGCGCCAGATACGGCGTCGGGGCGCCGTCGCGCAGACCGGCCCCGAAGACGACAGCGACCTCCCGCGCGGGTACGTCGGCGATGTCGCGGACATGGGCGTCGGCAGTCGTGTACAGCCACGTCGCCGGCACCAGCGCCAGCACGCATCCGAGCATGACGGCCTGCACTCCGCGCCGCTGCCCCCGCCGAGTCCTCGGCAGCCGTACGGAGGACAACCGCGCCACGGCCTTCCGCAGGCGCGCCGTCATCTCCCACTTCGGCATCAACATGAGCCCCCATCATCCGTACGTACTCCGTACGACGATCGGCGCCGCCGAAGAGTTCGCCGCGACCGCCTCCCGCCTGTGAGGACCTGGAAAACCTTCACGACACACCCGGCAACCGGCCGGCAACGTCCGCCCCACAGGATCGGCCCATGGATGAGCCGCCCGCCTTCGCGCCGTCACCCCCGCCCACCCTCGTCGTCGTCGCCCACGGCAGCCGTGACCCCCGTGCCCTGCGCACCGTCCGGGCCCTGCTGCGCCGGGTCGAGCGGCAGCGGCCCGGTCTCACCGTCCGGCTCGGTCACATCGAGATCGAACAGCCGTCCCTCACCGACACACTCGCCTCCTTGGGAAGCGGCCGGGCCGTCCTCGTACCGCTGCTGCTCGGACCCGGCCACCACGTCACGTACGACCTGCCGCGCGCCGCCGCCGCCGTGCCCCGTCTGCGCACCACGATCGCCGCGCCGCTCGGCCCGCACCCGCTGCTGGTCCGGGCGCTGTACGCGCGCCTGGTGGCGGCCGGCTGGCGCGACGAACCGCACCGGACCGACACCGGCGTCGTGCTCGCCGCCGCCGGATCGCGCGACCCGCGATCGGCCGCCGCCACCCGCCGTACGGCCGCGCTGCTGAGCGCGCGGCTCGGCGGAGTGCCCGTCGTCCCCGCGTACGCGTCCGCCGCCACACCCACCGTCGCCGACGCCGTACGGGACCTGGCCGCACGCGGCCGGAGCCGGATCGCGCTCGCCTCCTACTTCACCGCCCCCGGCCACTTCGCGACACGCGCCGCCGCCGACGCCGTACGGGACCCGGCCGCCCACGCGCCGTGGATCACCGCCGCGCCGCTCGGCGACCACCCGGACCTGGCCCGTCTCCTGCTGCACCGCTACGAGGAGGCGCGGGCATACCGAGGCCCCGAGCCGGTTACCTTCGACGCATGGAAGGCATCACCGCACCTCACGACGACCGCGCCTACGACGAGGCGGACACCGCGCGCTATTCGGCCGAACCCGACAAGCGCCCCGGCCGCACCGCCTTCCAGCGCGACCGCGCCCGCGTCCTGCACTCCTCGGCCCTGCGCAGACTGGCCGGCAAGACCCAGGTCGTGACACCCGGCTCGCAGAGCCGGGAGTGGGACGCCAGCCCGCGCACCCGGCTGACGCACTCCCTGGAGTGCGCCCAGGTGGGCCGCGAACTCGGCGCCGCGCTCGGCTGCGACCCGGACCTCGTGGAGACCGCGTGCCTCTCGCACGACATGGGCCATCCGCCGTTCGGCCACAACGGCGAACAGGTGCTGAACGACTTCGCCAAGGACTGCGGCGGCTTCGAGGGCAACGCCCAGTCGCTGCGGCTGCTCACCCGCATCGAGCCGAAGCGTTTCGTCCGCGCCGACTCGGTGTCCCCGGCGCTCACCGCACCGCGCGCCGAGTCGGCCGTGGAAGCCGGCACGGAGACCGGCGCCGGCGCCCGCCTCGTCAGCGTCGGCCTCAATCTCACCCGCGCCGTCCTCGACGCCGCCACGAAGTACCCCTGGCCGCAGGGCGCGCACCCCACCGACCCCGGCTCGGTGAAGTTCGGTGTGTACGAGGACGATCTGCCGGTCTTCGAATGGGCCAGGCGCGGCGCCCCGCCGAACCGCACCTGTTTCGAGGCCCAGGTCATGGACTGGGCCGACGACGTCGCGTACTCGGTGCACGACTTCGAGGACGGCCTGCACGCCGGCCACGTCGACCCGAGGATGCTCCGCTCCGGGCCCGAACGCGACGAGATCTGGGCGGTCGCGATCGGCCGCTACGTACCGCACGACACCGACCCGCAGGCGCTGGCCGCCGCGCTCGACCGCCTCATGGCCGAGGAGTGGTGGCCGCACGGCTACGACGGGACGGCCGTTGCCCAGGCCGGGCTGAAGGACGCCACCAGCCAGCTCATCGGCCGGTTCGCGCTCGCCGCCGAGGGCGCGACCCGGGAGGAGTACGGCACCGGCCGGCTCACCCGGTACGGCGCGTCCCTCGTCGTACCGCGCGAGGCGCGCCACGAGTGCGCCGTACTGAAAGCCGTCGCCCACCGCTATGTGATGCAGCGCGCCGACCAGGAATCCCTCCGCGCGGACCAGCGCATCGTCCTCGCCGAACTCGCCTGGACCCTGACGGCCCGCGCCCCCGAGGGCCTGGACCCCCAGTTCCGCGCGCTCTTCGAGACGGCGCCCGACGACCGCGCGCGCAAGCGTGTGATTGTCGACCAGATCGCCTCGCTCACGGACGCGGCGGCGCGGTCCCTCCACACGGCGCTCACGGGACGCACCTGACCGCCGTGGTCCGCGACAAGAGCGCCCCGCATCCCGCACCCGTCATATTCAGCCAACGGCCGAAGCGGGCCGAGCCGCCCCGCCAGGGGGTGACGCGTGTAGCAAGGTAGCCACATCAAGCCGGAACCATGCCCGTGGAGCCTCCCCTCTTTCGCCATCACGCTCCGTGCGGGACGCTCACAGATGGCGGCAGCGTAACGAGGAGGCATCAAGTGGTCGACGCACATCGGACATTCGTCATCGTCGGGGGTGGGCTGGCCGGGGCGAAGGCCGCGGAAACCCTCCGTTCCGACGGATTCACCGGCCGAGTGATCGTCATCGGTGACGAGGGAGACCACCCCTACGAACGCCCCCCGCTGTCCAAGGGCTTCCTGACCGGCAAGGAGGAGCGCGACAGCGTCTTCGTCCATGAACCCGCCTGGTACGCCGGGCACCAGGTGGAGCTGCACCTCGGCCAGACGGTCACCGAGATCGACCGAGAGTCCCGCTGTGTCCACCTCGGCGACGGCAGCTCCGTGCGCTACGACAAGCTGCTCCTGACCACCGGCTCCGAACCCCGCCGCCTCGACATCCCCGGCACCGACCTCGCGGGCGTCCACCATCTGCGCAGGCTCGCCCACGCCGACCGGCTGCGCCATGTCCTGACCTCACTGGGCCGCGACAACGGCCATCTGGTCGTCGCGGGCGCCGGCTGGATCGGCCTGGAGGTCGCCGCCGCCGCGCGCGGTTACGGCGCCGAGGTCACCGTCGTCGAGCAGCACCCCACCCCCCTGCACCAGGTCATCGGCCCGGAGCTGGGACAGCTCTTCACCGAACTGCACGGTGAGCACGGCGTACGGTTCCACTTCGGCGCCCGGCTCACCGAGATCGTCGGCCAGGACGGCATGGTCCTCTCCGTCCGCACGGACGACGGCGAGGAGCACCTGGCGCACGACGTGCTCGCCGCGATCGGCGCCGCGCCCCGTACGGGACTGGCCGAGGCCGCCGGACTCGACCTCGTGGACCCCGGGCGCGGCGGCGGCATCGCCGTCGACCTGGGCCTGCGCACCTCGGACCCGGACATCTATGCGGCGGGCGACGTGGCCTCCGTCCCGTTCTCGCTGCCCGGCACCGAGCTTCCGGCCGACCGGCTGCGCGTCGAGCACTGGGCCAACGCGCTCAACGGCGGCCCCGCCGCCGCCCGCTCGATGCTCGGCCAGGACGTGACGTACGACCGCGTGCCGTACTTCTTCTCCGACCAGTACGACCTGGGCCTGGAGTACTCCGGCTGGGCGCCGCCCGGCAGTTACGACCAGGTCGTGGTGCGCGGCGACGCCGGGAAGCGGGAGTTCATCGCCTTCTGGCTCAAGGACCGCCGGGTGCTCGCGGGCATGAACGTCAACGTGTGGGACGTCACCGGCGACATCCAGCGGCTCATCCGCTCCGGCGCCCGGCAGGATCTCGACGCCCTCGCCGACCCGACGGCGGCGCTGGACACGCTCGGCGGCTGAGCGGTCCGCGGCCCCGGTCCGGCGACCGGGCGTCAGGGACTGTCGGTGGGTCCCCGTAGAATTCTCGCGTGGCAGGCAGGATCAACGATGACGACGTGAAGGTGGTTCGGGACGCGGTCCCGATCGACACCGTCGTGTCCGAGTATCTGCAACTGCGCCCGGCCGGCGGCGGCAACATGAAGGGGCTCTGCCCCTTCCACGACGAGAAGTCCCCGTCCTTCCAGGTCAGTCCGAGCAAGGGTCTCTTCCACTGCTTCGGCTGCCAGGAGGGCGGGGACACCATCGCCTTCGTGATGAAGATCGACCATCTCTCCTTCTCCGAGACGGTCGAGCGCCTCGCCGCCAAGGCGGGCATCACCCTGCGGTACGAGGAAGGTGGGTACAACCCCACCCATCAGCGCGGCGAGCGCATCCGGCTCGTGGAGGCGCACAAGGCGGCGGCCGACTTCTACGCGGAGCAGCTCGGCGGCGAAGAGGCCGAGATCGGCCGGAAGTTCCTCGCCGAGCGGGGCTTCGACCAGTCGGCGGCCGAGCACTTCGGGGTCGGTTACAGCCCGGCGGGCTGGGACCATCTGACCCGGTTCCTGCGCGGGAAGGGCTTCAGCGACAAGGAACTGCTGCTCGCCGGGCTCTCCCAGGACGGCCGCCGGGGGCCGATCGACCGGTTCCGGGGCCGGCTGATGTGGCCGATCCGCGACATCTCGGGCGAAGTCGTCGGTTTCGGCGCGCGCAAGCTGCGCGACGACGACAACGGGCCGAAGTATCTGAACACCCCCGACACCGCGATTTACAAGAAGTCCCAGGTCCTCTACGGGGTCGACCTCGCCAAGAAGGACATCGCCAAGGCCAGCCGGGCGGTGGTGGTCGAGGGATACACGGACGTGATGGCCTGCCATCTGGCGGGGATCACCACCGCCATCGCCACCTGCGGCACGGCCTTCGGCACCGACCACATCAAGATCCTGCGCCGGCTGCTGATGGACAACGGCAGCGCCCGGGTGATCTTCACCTTCGACGGTGACGCGGCCGGCCAGAAGGCCGCGCTGCGCGCCTTCGAGGACGACCAGAAGTTCGCCGCCGAGACCTACATCGCGATCGCGCCCGACGGCATGGACCCCTGCGAACTGCGGCTCAACAAGGGCGACGCGGCGGTCCAGGACCTGGTGGAGCCGCGCACGCCGCTCTTCGAGTTCGCGATCCGCCAGATCGTGTCGCGGTACGACCTGGAGACCCCGGCGGGCCGCGCCTCCGCGCTGGACGAGGCGGGCCCGATCGTGGCCCGGATCAAGAACGGCGCGTCGCAGCACGAGGTCGCCGTCCAGCTCGCCGGCATCCTCGGCATCCTGGACACCCAGTTCGTCGTCAAGCGCGTCGCGCAGATGGCCCGTTGGGCGCGCGACCGGGGCGGCCGGGGGCCCGCCGGTCCGTCCTCGGAGCGCGGCGGCCAGGCGGGCCGCGCGTCGGCCGGGTCCTCGTACGACTCCGGGCAGTCCCCGGCCATCTCCGGCCCCGCGCTCAATCTCCGCAGCCCCGCCCACCGCACCGAGCGCGAGCTGCTGAAGCTCGCCCTCCAGCGCCCGGAGCTGGTCTCCCCGGCGTTCGACGCGTACGGCGTGGACGAGTTCACCGCCCCGCCGTACGCGGCGGTCCGCCGGGCCGTCGAGGACGCGGGCGGCGCCGAGCAGGGCATGGCCTCCGCGCCGGAGTATCTGGCGGGGGTCCGCGAGGCCGCGCCGAACGACGCGGTGCGCGCCCTGGTCACGGAGCTGGCGGTGGAGGTGTTCCACGGCAAGACGATCGACGAGGCGTACGCGGGGGAGCAGCTGGTCCGCGTCCGGCTGCGCGCGGTCGACCTGCGCATCAACGACGTGACGAGCACCCTGGCCCGTCTGGGCAACGGCGCGGACCACGAACGCCACCAGGCGGTGCAGAACGAGCTGTGGGTGCTCCAGCAGTACCGCCAGTCACTGCGCAACAACGGTGCGGCAGCGCTCTAGCGACCGGCTCGCCTCCCGTAACTCCACCCCTCACCCGCCCCAACTCCCCATGTTCTAAACATCCTTAGGTAACCGCCCGGTTACGCACGGGACTCAGAAAGTCCCCGCACACCCCTCGTGGCGGCCCTGTGCCGTACGCCACACTGGGCAGCGGTGCCTGTGTTCTCGGAGCGCGGCCGGTCCTCCCACGGTGGACCTCTCACCCCCGCGGATCCGCTCATCGTGTACGGGACTGACGGCGGCCCGGCCGCCCACGTCCCGCTGCCGCACGCCCCCGATCCGGCAGCGATCACCCTGGAGGCCGCGCCCGTGCAGACCCAGACCCTGACCGAGACCGAGCCCGCGTCGGCGGTTCCACCGCAGAGCCGCGCCGCGTACCACCCCGAGGCCATGCCCGAACCGGCCCCGGAGACGGTCACCGAGGATCCGGTGGACATCCCCGAGATACCCGAACGCGTCGGCCCGCGCGGCAAGGCCGACAACGGCGGGCCCTCGTCCGATCTCTTCCGGCAGTATCTGCGCGAGATCGGACGGATCAAACTGCTCACCGCCGTCGAGGAGGTGGACCTCGCGCGCCGAGTGGAGGCCGGACTCTTCGCCGAGGAGAAGCTCGGCTCCACACCCGACCTGGACTCCCAGCTCGCCGTCGACCTCGACCGGCTCGTCGTGCTCGGCCGGATGGCCAAACGCCGGCTGATCGAGGCGAATCTGCGGCTCGTCGTCTCCGTCGCCAAGCGCTACGTCGGCCGGGGACTGACGATGCTCGACCTCGTCCAGGAGGGAAACCTCGGTCTGATCCGGGCCGTGGAGAAGTTCGACTACGCGCGCGGCTACAAGTTCTCGACGTACGCGACGTGGTGGATCCGGCAGGCGATGTCCCGCGCCCTGGCCGACCAGGCCCGCACGATCCGGGTCCCCGTCCATGTGGTCGAGCTGATCAACCGCGTCGTCCGCGTCCAGCGCCGCATGCTCCAGGAGCGCGGCTACGAACCGACCCACGAAGAGGTCGCGGCACAGCTGGAGCTGACCCCCGAGCGGGTCGGCGAGGTCCTGCGACTCGCCCAGGAACCCGTCTCGCTGCACGCGCCGGTCGGCGAGGAGGACGACGTCGCCTTCGGCGACCTGATCGAGGACGGCGACGCGGCCTCACCCGTCGAGTCCGCCGCGTTCCTGCTGCTCCGCGAACATCTGGAGGCGGTCCTCTCCACCCTCGGCGAGCGCGAACGCAAGGTCGTCCAGCTCCGTTACGGCCTGGCGGACGGCCGCCCGCGCACGCTGGAGGAGATCGGCCGGATCTTCGGCGTGACACGCGAGCGGATCCGGCAGATCGAGTCCAAGACCCTCAGCAAACTCCGCGACCACGCCTTCGCGGACCAACTGCGCGGCTATCTGGACTGAGCCGCACCCCTGGTGCCGGACGACCACCCGTGCGGCCGTCCGGCACCGGGGCATCCCGGGCGGGCGGACTCCACGGCCGGACCGTCTAGTCCACCTCCGCGACCGCCTGTGCGAACTGCGCCGCGTACAGCCGCGCGTACGCGCCCGTCGCCGCCAACAGCTCCTCGTGCGTGCCCTGTTCCACGATGGCGCCGTTCTCCATCACCAGGATCACGTCCGCGTCCCTGATGGTGGACAGCCGGTGCGCGATCACGAAACTCGTCCGCCCGTGCGCCAGTTGGGCCATCGCCTTCTGGATCAGCACCTCGGTACGGGTGTCCACCGAGCTGGTCGCCTCGTCCAGCACCAGGATCACCGGGTCCGACAGGAACGCCCGCGCGATCGTGATGAGCTGCTTCTCGCCCGCGCTGACCCCCGACCCCTCGTCGTCGATCACCGTCTCGTACCCGTCGGGCAGCGTCCGGATGAACCGGTCCGCGTGCGCCGCCCGTGCCGCCTCCTCGATCTCCTCCTGGGTGACCTCGCGCGCCGCGCCGTACGCGATGTTCTCCGCGATCGTGCCGCCGAACAGCCAGGTGTCCTGAAGGACCATGCCTATTCGGGACCGCAGGTCCTCACGCGACATGGTGGCGATGTCGATGTCGTCCAGACTGATCCGCCCGGCCGTCACCTCGTAGAACCGCATCAGCAGATTGACCAGCGTGGTCTTGCCCGCGCCCGTCGGGCCGACGATCGCGACCGTCTGGCCGGGCTCCACCGACAGCGACAGGTCGTCGATGAGCGGCTTCTCCGGCTCGTAGCGGAACGCCACGTTGTCCAGCGCCACCCGGCCCCGCAGCTCGTGCGGGCGCTCCGCCGACGGGGCGTCCTTCTCCTGCTCGTCCGCGTCCAGCAGTTCGAAGATCCGCTCGGCGGACGCGACCCCGGACTGGACGAGGTTGGCCATCGAAGCCACCTGCGTCAGCGGCATCGAGAACTGCCGTGAGTACTGGATGAACGCCTGCACGTCACCGATGGACAGCGTGCCCGACGCGACCCGCAGCCCGCCGACGACCGCCACCAGCACATAGTTGATGTTGGAGATGAAGAACATCAGCGGCTGCATGATCCCGCTGTTGAACTGCGCCTTGAAGCCCGCCTCGTACAGCGCGTCGTTCTGCTCCTTGAACGCCCGCGCCGACTCGTCCTGCCGCCCGAAGACCTTCACCAGGGCATGCCCCGTGTACATCTCCTCGACGTGCGCGTTCAGCGTGCCCGTGGACTTCCACTGCTGCACGAAGTGCGGCTGCGAGCGCTTGCCGACCTTCGTCGCCACCAGCACCGACAGCGGCACGGTCACCAGCGCGACCAGCGCCAGCAGCGGCGAGATCCACAGCATCATCCCCAGCACACCGACGATCGTCAGCAGGGAGTTGATGAGCTGGCCCATCGTCTGCTGGAGCGTCTGCGAGATGTTGTCGACGTCGTTCGTCGCCCGGCTCAGTACCTCGCCGCGCTGCTGGCGGTCGAAGTACGACAGCGGCAGCCGCGACAGCTTGGCCTGTACGTCCTCACGCATCCGGTAGATGGTCAGGTTGATGACCCGGATCGACAGCCGCGTCGAGACCAGCATCAGCAGCCCCGCCGCGACATACACCGCCAGGGCCACCAGCAGCACCCGGCCGACCGCGTCGAAGTCGATGCCCTGCCCCGGTGTGAAGTCCACCCCGGAGAGCAGATCGGCGAGCCCGCCGTCGCCCTCCTCCCGCAGCCGCGAGACGGTGTCCTCCTTGCTGACACCCCCCGGCGTCTGACGGCCGACGACCCCCGCGAAGATCAGGTCCGTCGCCGAGCCGAGAATCTTCGGACCGACCACCGAGGCGGCCACGCTCAGCACACCCGCGCCGAGCATCCACCACAGCGTGACCTTCTCGCGCGCCAGCTGCCGCAGCAGCCGCTTGCTGGATCCCTTGAAATCCATCGACCGCTGCGTAGGAGCACCCGCGCCGGCCGCCATCATGCGTCCACCAGGACCGCTCATCAGGCCGCCTCCGCCTCGGTCAGCTGGGAGAGCACGATCTCCCGATATGTCTCGTTCCCGTCCATCAGCTCGTGATGACGCCCCTCGCCGACCACCCGGCCCTCGTCCATGACGATGATCCGGTCGGCGTCACGGATGGTCGCCACACGCTGGGCGACGATCACCACCGTCGCCTCGGCCGTCTCCCGGCCCAGGGCGGCGCGCAGTGCCGCGTCCGTCGCGTAGTCCAGCGCGGAGAACGAGTCGTCGAACAGATATATCTCCGGCCGCTGCACCAGCGTGCGCGCTATCGCCAGACGCTGGCGCTGCCCGCCGGAGACGTTCGTACCGCCCTGCGCTATCGGCGCGTTCAGCCCGCCCTCCAGCTCGGTGACGAAGTCCTTCGCCTGCGCGACGTCCAGCGCGTACCACAGCTCCTCGTCGGTCGCGTCCGGATTCCCGTACCGCAGATTCGTCGCCACCGTCCCCGAGAACAGATACGGCTTCTGCGGCACCAGACTGACCGTCTTGGCCAGCAGGTCCGGGTCGAGACCGCGCACGTCCTCACCGTCCACCAGCACCTCGCCGGCGGTCGCGTCCACCAGCCGGGGCACCAGCCCCAGCAAGGTCGACTTGCCGCTGCCGGTCGAGCCGATGACGGCGGTCGTCTCGCCCGGCCGCGCGGTCAGCGACACCTCCCGCAGCACCGGCTCCTCGGCCCCCGGGTAACGGAACTCCGCGCCCCGCACCTCCAGATGACCGTGCCGGCGCAGCGTCCGCACCGGGTCCTTCGGCGGCACGACGCTGGACCTGGTGTCCAGCACCTCCTCGATGCGCTCCGCGCACACCTCGGCACGCGGCACCATCATGAACATGAAGGTGGCCATCATCACAGCCATCACGATCTGCATCAGATACGCGAGGAACGCGGTCAGCGCGCCGATCTGCATCCCGCCGCTGTCGATGCGGTGCGCGCCGAACCAGACGACGGCGACCGACGACACGTTCACGACCGTCATCACGACCGGGAACATCAGCGCCATCAGCCGGCCGGTCGCCAACTGCATCTCGGTCAGGTCGGTGTTGGCCTTCTTGAAGCGGTCCTTCTCGTACTCGTCGCGTACGAACGCCCGGATGACGCGGTTGCCGGTGATCTGCTCGCGCAGCACCCGGTTCACCGTGTCGAGCCGCTCCTGCATGGTGCGGAACAGCGGGCGCATCCGCTTCACGATCAGGCTCACGGACACACCGAGGACCGGCACGACGGCCAGCAGCACCCCCGACAGCGGCACGTCCTGGCCGAGCGCCATGACGATCCCGCCGACGCACATGATCGGGGCCGACACCATCAGCGTGAACGACATCAGCACCAGCATCTGCACCTGCTGGACGTCGTTGGTCGTACGCGTGATCAGCGACGGCGCCCCGAACTGGCCGACCTCACGGGCGGAGAAGCTCTGCACCCGGTCGAAGATCGCGGCCCGCACGTCCCGGCCGAGGGCCGAGGCGGTGCGCGCACCGTAGTAGACCGCGCCTATCTGGCCGATGACCTGGAGGACACTGACGGCGATCATGAGAGCGCCGAACTGGATGATGTAGCCCGTGTCACCCTTCACGACACCGTTGTCGATGATGTCCGCGTTGAGCGTGGGCAGATAGAGGCTGGCGCAGGTCTGGAGCAGCTGGAGCACGACCAGCAGGCCGATGGCTCGTCTGTAGGGGACCAGATGGGTTCTGAGTAGTCGTAGCAGCACGTGCTGTCTCTCGGGCTCGGCAAGATCGGGGGTCGGACCCCATCCTGCGCCACCCGGACCGCCGGAACCCAAAGGTTTTCCACAAAGGCCCGGTCAAGAACTACTGTCGTACCGCAAGGATCCCGCCCCGGTCCCGAGCCCCCGGTCCCGAGCCTCCAGCCCCCGGCCCCGAGCCCCCAGGCACCTCGGCCCCCCGGCCCCGGACCGCTCGGTCCCTACACCCCCGGCGCCGTGGCGAACGCTCCCGGGTGAATCTGCTCACGGGCCGCGGTGTACTGCTGGCGCACCGCCGCCCCCACCGCCGCCTCCTCGCCCGGCTGGAAGACCTGCACCTCCGCGCCCCGCCAGTCCGGCGGGCTGTGCGGGGACAGTGTGTTCTTCGAGACACCCAGTGCCCACGCGGCCTGCCGCGCCGCGCCCAGGGCCGCATACTCCGCCGGCTCCGGCACCACGACCTGCGCCCCGAAGATCCCCGGCGCGGACGCCTGTACGGCGGGCAGCCCGGCCGCCGCGCCCAGCAGGAACACCCGCCGCACCTCGACCCCGCGCCCGCGCACCACGTCCATCGCGTCGGCCAGCGAGCAGAGCATCCCCTCGAACGCGGCCCGCGCCAGATGCTCCGGCTTCATCGACTCCCGCCGCAGCCCCGTCAACGTGCCCGCCGTGTGCGGCAGTTGGGGCGTCTTCTCGCCCTCCAGATAGGGCAGGAACACCAGACCGGACGCCCCGGGCGTGGACTTGAGCGCCAGCGCCGACAGCTCCTCCAGGTCCTCGGTCCCCAGCAGCTCCGCCGTCCCGCGCAGGGCCCGTACGGCGTTGAGCGTGTGGACGACCGGCAGATGCATCCCCGTGGCGTCGGCGAACGACGTGATCATCCCGGAGGGGTCCGCGAGCGCCTCGTGGTGCACGGTCATCACCGACCCGGAGGCGCCCAGCGACACGACCGCGTCACCGATCCCCACGCCGAGCCCGAAGGCGGCGGCCATGGTCTCGCCCGTCCCCGCGGATATAAGCAGACCCTCAGGGGTTGTCCCGGCGGCCTCGGCCGGACCGAGCACCTCCGGCAGCGCCGCCTGATGCCCCAGCGCCAGCTCTATCAGATCCGGCCGGTACGCACCCGTTCGGGCCGACCAGAAACCGGAACCGGACGCCGCGCCCCGGTCCGTCGTACGACGCGCGGGCCGGCCGAGCAACTGCCACACCAGCCAGTCGTGCGGCTGGAGGATCATCGCCGTACGCCCCGCCGCCTCCGGCTCGTGCCGCGCCAGCCAGCGCAGCTTCGCCACCGGCTGACCGGACTGCGGCACCGACCCGACGGCCTCGGCCCAGGCCTGCCGGCCGCCGAGCGCGTCGATCAGATCGGCGGCGGCGACCTGCGCGCGCTTGTCGTTGCCGAGCAGCGCGGGCCGCACGAGATTGCCGGACCGGTCCAGCGGCACGAGCCCGTGCTGCTGCGCGGACACGCCGATGGCCTCCACGCCCTCCAACAGCCCGCCGCCCGCGGCCTCGCCGAGCGACAGCAGCCAGACCTGCGGATCGACCTCGGTGGCCTTGGCCTCGACGGGATGTGCCGCGTATCCCTGCTTCAGCACGGCACCCGTGTCCGCGTCACACACGACGATGCGCGTGGAATCCGACGAACTGTCCAACCCGGCGACTATTCCCATGGCACGATTCTGCCGCACGCGCGAAGCATCGGCGGCTGCCGGGACCGAGGGGCCGCCGGACGAGCCGCCGGACGCCCGGCAGGGCGGGTCAGGTGTTGGTGGTCCCCCAGTCGTCCTCACCGTTGCCGTTCCGCGAGCGCAGCGACCGGACGCGGTCGGCGACGGACCCGGGGACCTTGTCCCCGACCTTGTCGCTCACCGAGTGGTACGCCTTGCCCGCGTACTCACGCCCGGACAGCGCCGCCGTCTCGGCGGCGTTGCGCACGGCCGGGTTCTGCGAGATCCGGCTTGCCGACTTCTTGAGCTGCTCGTAGCGCTCGCGCCCGGCCCTGGTACCCAGTACATAACCGACAGCCAGTCCCGCGATGAACGTGAGGCGCCGCATGGCCTGCCACCCTTCGTTAGTTCGTTGGCATCGGACCTTGAGCCGTGACGTCCGCCTACCCCCCAGGCCCGAGATCACCCAGTGTGACCCGGCGGGATACCGATTGGCGGAGCACCCCCCTGCTTGCGCTAATGTATGTGTCGCAGCGAACGTCCGCCGCCCCGGCAGAGCCGGGTGGGTGCGTTCGACGCATACGCAGCAATCCCCTGTAGCTCAATTGGCAGAGCAGCCGGCTGTTAACCGGCAGGTTACTGGTTCGAGTCCAGTCGGGGGAGCGCGATCTCCTGTAGCTCAATTGGCAGAGCATTCGGCTGTTAACCGGAGGGTTGCTGGTTCGAGTCCAGCCGGGAGAGCAAGCACGGAAGAGGACCCCTCGGGGTCCTCTTTCTTGTGTCCGCGTCCGCGCACCGCCGGCCCGTCGACCGGTGCGGGGAGGGTGCGACTACGGTTCGACCAACGTCTTCCGGGTGATCTTCACGGTTCCTTGGAACCGGTCGGCGCGCGACGAAGTCCTCATGGTCAGGCGTTGCCGACCATCCGAGGCAGGAGATCGTATGAGCGGCTATGCTGCGGCAGACGGCGCGCACAAATGTGCGCGACGCGCCGTTAGGGGCGGTAGCTCAGCCGGTTAGAGCAGCGGACTCATAATCCGTCGGCCGTGGGTTCGAGTCCCACCCGCCCCACCGCGCGGCGCAGGTGACGAAACGTTTTCACCTGCGACAACAGGATGCATGGACCAGGGCCCCAAGCGTGGAGGACACGCCGGGGCCTTTCTGCTCGCCCCCGGTCGGCCCCTGCTCGCCCGAGTGTTCCGTGATCAGGGGATGCGGACCGGTCGGCGGATGTGCGGCCGGGGTTCGAACACGGCGGAGTCCGGTCGGTCCGGACCCCCGCATCCGCCCCGGACAATCCGGGCATCGACCGGAATCGGCCACGTCAGCGGGATGGATGAGCTGTCAACGTCCTCGCTACACTCCCTCAATGGATGCAACGCCTCGGTGGCTGACCTCGGAGCAGAAGGTTGCCTGGGACAGCTTCATCCGCATGCAGGAGACGCTCATCGGGCGTCTGTCGCGACTGGTTCAGTCCGACTCCCACATGTCGGCCTCCGACTACCTCGTGCTGGCGAGCCTCACCGAGCGGGGCGGCGGGCGGATGCGTTTCCTGGATCTGGCCAAGTCGGTGGAGTGGGAGAAGAGCCGGATGTCCCACCAGGTCCGGCGGATGACGACGCGGGGACTGCTGGCCAGGGAAGACTGTCCCGATGACGGACGCGGCGCGTTCATCGTCGCCACCCCGGCCGGGTACGAGGCGATCGAAGAGGCCGCGCCCCTGCATGTCGAGCGCGTCCGACGGCTGTTCATCGACGCCCTCACTCAGGAAGAACTCGACACGCTCGCCCGGATCTCGAACCGCGTCGTCGAGCACATGAAGACGCAGCCCGACTAACCGATCCGAGAGTTTCGACGACTTCATGGCCCGGTGAGTGCGTAGATCTAGTTGATGTATCAACCGCCACGCCAGGGCAATATCGCCGACCCGTCAATCGTCGGGCTTGGCGGACGCATCCTTACCGCCGCCCTCGGTAGGATCCGCGCGCCTGATTGTCGGATCCGCCGTCAGATTCGCGCGCGCCGAGGCTAGTTGACGCATCAACGGTCGATATCTATCGTAGGTGACGCGTCAACCAAACGGTTTGAGGTCGTCGGCCGGTCGCCGCGCCGTCTGAGGCCCGTGGACGCGAATCTCCAGCAAGGGAATCCCATGAGCACCGAGAACAAGGCCGGACTCGACGCGCTGCTGACGCCCGAGGAGAGTGTTGTCGTACTGATCGACCATCAGGCGTTCCAGGTCGCCAACCTGAACAGCCACGAACCGACGCTGGTCATCAACAACGCCGTCGGGCTCGCCAAGGCCGCGAAGGTGTTCGACGTCCCGACCATTCTGACGACCGTTCTGGAGGAGCGCGGTGGCCTTCTTCTCCAGGGCATTCAGGATGTGTTCCCGGAGCAGAAGCCGATCAACAGGACCTGGGTCAACACCTGGCAGGACGAGCGCGTCGTGGATGCCGTCAAGGCGACAGGGCGCAAGAAGCTGATCATCGCCGGCCTCTGGACGGAGGTCTGTGTGGCCATGCCGGCGATACAGGCGGCGGGCGAGGGCTTCGACGTCTTCGTCGTCACCGACGCTTCGGGCGGTGCCTCGAAGGAGGCCCACGACATGGCCGTGCGGCGCATGATCCAGGCGGGCGTGACGCCGATCACCTGGATGGCCGTGATGTCCGAGTGGCAGCGTGACTACACCCGTGAGAAGACCGTGCCGGGCATCGTCGAGGTGCTGGCGCAGCACGGCGGTGCCAGCGGTGTGGCCTACGCCTGGGAGACGCAGCTCCTGGCCACGCCCGCCGGAAGCGACGCCTGACATCACGTCCCTCGCCCGGCCCGGACCCGATGCCGCGCTCGCCGACGAGTGACGGGGTCGGCCGCGGCGGCTCGACAACAGCGGGTCGCCGGACGCTCCGGCGGCCCGCTGTCGGTTCGCCCAAGCCTTGAGGGCGGCCGAGTAAGTTGATGTGTCAACCAGATTGGGTTACTGTGCGGCCAGACTCACGCGCAGGACTTGAGGGAGGACAACACATGGCAGTGGAAGTGAACGACGCTCCCGGAGCCAAGCGGTACGAGGCCCGGGTCGACGGAGAGGCCGAGGTCGCGGGCGTCGCGGAGTACATCCGCACCAAGGAGTTGGTCGCCTTCGTGCACACCGAGGTCTCGACGGACTACGAGGGCAGGGGAGTCGGTGCGGCGCTGGTGCGCACCTCCCTCGACGAGGCGCGTGCAGCGAACCTGCGAGTGCTGGCCACCTGCCCGTTCTACTCGGGGTGGATCGCCCGGCATCCCGAGTACCAGGACCTGCTGTACCAGTCCCGCAGCAGAGTCAGCGACTGAACAGCACGAGCGGCGCGGCCGTCGGGTGCGCCGCGGTACGAACTCAGGGAGAGCGCATGGGGTACATCACCGTAGGGAATGAGAACAGCACGCCGGTCGAGCTGTACTACGAGGATCAGGGCGAGGGGCGGCCCGTCGTTCTCATCCACGGATATCCGCTGAACGGTCACAGCTGGGAGCGCCAGACGCGGGATCTTCTGGACGCCGGACATCGCGTCATCACCTACGACCGCCGGGGCTTCGGCAAGTCGTCGAAGGTGAACTCCGGATACGACTACGACACCTTCGCCGCGGACCTGAACACCGTGCTGGAGACGCTCGACCTTCGCGACGCCGTCCTGGTGGGCTTCTCGATGGGCACCGGCGAAGTCGCCCGTTACGTGTCGCGATTCGGGCACGAAAGGGTCGCCAAGCTCGCGTTCCTGGCCTCGCTGGAGCCGTTCCTCGTCGCCCGGGACGACAACCCCGAGGGCGTGCCGCGGAAGGTCTTCGACGGAATCGAGGCGGCGGCGAAAGCCGATCGGTACGCCTGGTACACCCAGTTCTTCGCGGACTTCTACAACCTTGACGAGAACCTGGGCGGCCGGATCAGTCAGGAGGCCGTCACCGCGAGCTGGAACGTGGCGACGTCGAGTGCCCCCGTGGCGGCCCACGCGGTCGTCTCCGCCTGGATCGAAGACTTCCGCACCGACGTCGAAGCGGTCCGCGCCAGCGGCAAGCCGGCTCTGATCCTGCACGGCACGGCCGACAGGATCCTGCCGATCGACGCCACCGCGCGCCGCTTCCGACGGGATCTGCCGGACGCGCGGTACGTGGAGATCGAGGGCGCCCCGCACGGGTTGCTCTGGACGCACGCGGATGAGGTCAATTCGGCTCTGCGCGACTTCCTCGGCTAAGACGCGCGAGCTCCGAAGCCGCCGGACAGAAGGACCTGCCTCATGAAGACTCCCGTCCCCGACTACCTGGAAGAAGTGCTCGACAGCCTGCGTGATGACACCAGCGGTGCCAACGCCGACTACATCCCCGAGCTGGCCGAAGCCGATCCGGAGCGTTTCGGCATGGCGGTGACCACGACGCTCGGTCGT
Organism: Streptomyces sp. NPDC006643; assembly: GCF_042870175.1. Lineage (NCBI taxonomy): Bacteria > Bacillati > Actinomycetota > Actinomycetes > Kitasatosporales > Streptomycetaceae > Streptomyces > Streptomyces sp. NPDC006643. The sequence goes on from NZ_JBIAHA010000030.1 coordinate 81,238, forward strand.
ACGTACGCCGCCGGTGACGCCGACACGGAGTTCTCGATCCAGTCGATCTCCAAGCCGTTCGCCTATGCCGCCGCGATCATCGACCGCGGCCTCGACCGAGTCCTGGACGCCGTCGGGGTCGAGCCGTCCGGCGAGGCGTTCAACGAGCTGTCCCTCGAAGGGGGCACCCACCGGCCCAAGAACCCCATGATCAACGCCGGTGCCATCACCGTGCATTCGCTCCTGGTCGGTGCGGACGCCGGACAGGACGACCGCGTCGAACGTGCCGTGGCGTTCTTCTCCCGCCTCGCGGGCCGGGACTTGGCGGTCGACGAGCGCGTGTGCGCCTCGGAGCTCGGCTCCGCGCACCGTAACCTCGCCCTCGCCTACATGCTGCGCACCTACGGCATCCTCGACGGGGACGTGCCGTCCGTCGTCGAGGGATACACGCGGCAGTGCTCGATCCTCGTCAGCGTCCGGGACCTCTCCGTGATGGCCGCGACGCTCGCCACCGGAGGCATTCAACCCGCCACCGGTGAACGGGTGATGGACCCCTCCGTCGCCCGGCACGTCATGGCCGTGATGGCCGCAGCCGGGATGTACGACGCGGCGGGCGACTGGCTCACCCGCGTGGGCATCCCCGCCAAGAGCGGCGTCGCCGGGGGCATCGTCGGCGTCCTGCCCGACAGGGTGGGCATCGGGACGTTCTCCCCGCGCCTGGACTCCTTCGGCAACAGCCAGAGAGGGCGCCGTGCCTTCGAGCGGCTCTCCCAGGACATGGGGATGCACCTGTTCTCCGCCGACCGGGGACGGGTCGACGCCGTGGACGTGAGCGAGTCACCGGGCACGGTCACCTTTGCCCTCCAGGGCAACGTCCAAGTCACCGCCGCCTCGGAGCTGTTGGACCTGATGGCCGAATCGGACGGCGCGGCCGACGTGGTTCTGGACGTCACCAAGGTGCATGCCTTCTCCGATCTCGGCCGCCGCATGTCGCTCGAAGGGCTGCGCCGACTGCGGCTGGACGGACGCGGGGTCGCCCTTCGCGACCCCTCGGGCGTGCTGCCGGATCCCGATCTGGGAGACGGCACCTACCCGGACGCCCGTTGACCCTGGACGCCCGTTGACCGCAAGGTTGACCAATCAACTACCCTGATGTTCGTGTCGCCGCCGGAACCTCCTCCTCGTGCGGAGGGACGACGGCGCGGCGACCTCCCAAGGAGGAGCGATGGAATCCCGCGTGGCGGACAACCCCGGCCGATCGCGTTACGAAGTCTTCGACGGCGACGAACTCGCCGGCTTCACCGAGTACCACCGGTACCAGGACGAGATCGCCTTCATCCATACGGAGATCGATCCGCGGTTCGCGGGGCGGGGTCTCGGCGGAGTGCTCGCCCGCGGGGCCCTCGGCGCGGCCAGGGAACAGGGGCTCGGGGTGCTTCCCTTCTGCCCGTTCATCCGTGGCTGGATCGGCAAGCACGCTGACTACGTCGACCTGGTGCCGCAGGGGCAGCGGGCGCGGTTCGGGCTGTGAGGCGGGCCGTGTCGCCGCAGAAGCGGGTCGGGCAGGCAGCTGCCGATCAGCCCGGCTACGTACGAGCCGCGGCCGTCGTCGCCACCGGCGCCGGGTCGGACTACCGGGTCGACATACGCGCGGGCCGCCACCCACTGGCCGCCGATGAGCCGGAGTCCGTCGGTGGGGCCGACACGGCGCCCACCCCCGTCGGCCTGCTGTTGTCGGCCCTGGGCTCCTGCACGGTCATCACCCTGCGCATGTACGCCCAGCGCAAGCAGTGGCCCCTCTCCGACGTCCGGGTGCACCTGGCGTACGAGAAAGGGCCCGACCGGGCCGGTCGCATCACCCGGCGCGTCGAGCTGACGGGCGACCTCGACGACGTGCGGCGCGCCCGGCTGCTGGAGATCGCCGACCGGACCCCCGTCACGCGTGCGGTGCGCGGTGAGATGCCGATCGTGCCCGCGCCCGAACGCCCGGGACGGCCCAACTCCGTACCCCGGCCCGCCGCGACAGAAGGGACACAGTCGTCATGAGTGACCTCGACCTCCTGCCCGGTCTCCGTGAATGCGGAGGCCGGGCCGATGTGTCAGGACAGCCCGTCAGGGAGCTGCTCAGCCCCCGCGAGGCGAGCCTCGGTGCCACGGTCGTGCGCAGACTGCTGCCGAATCTGGGGCGGCGCATGGTGGGCGCCTGGTGCTTCGTCGACCACTACGGGCCCGACGACATCGCCGACGGGTCCGGTATGCAGGCACCGCCCCACCCGCACATGGGCCTCCAGACGGTGAGTTGGCTGCACGAGGGCGACATCCTGCACCGCGACAGCGTCGGCAGCGTGCGGGTCCTGCGTCCTCGTCAGCTCGGTCTGATGACGTCGGGGCGGGCCATCGCGCACGCCGAGCAGAGCACCGTGCCCCATCCCCGGCTGCTGCACGGCGCGCAGTTGTGGGTCGCGCTGCCCGACGCCCACCGGCACACCGCGCCCTCCTTCGAGCACCACGTCGACCTGCCGGCCGTCACGGCTCCGGGGCTGACGGCCACCGTCATCCTGGGGCAACTGGACGGCGCGGTGTCGCCCGGCACGACGTACACGCCGCTGGTCGGCGCGGACCTCGCGCTCGCCGAAGGCGCGGACGTACGGCTGCCGGTGGAGCCGGACTTCGAGTACGCCGTACTGACCATGTCCGGGGTCACGGAGGTCGACGGCGTGCGACTCGATCCCGGTTCCATGCTCTATCTGGGTTCCGGCCGCACCGAGTTGCCGCTGCGCGCCCTCGGCGACTCGGGGCTGCTGCTGATCGGGGGAGAGCCGTTCGAGGAGAAGATCATCATGTGGTGGAACCTCATCGGACGGACTCAGGAGGAGATCGCCGAGGGGCGTGAGGCGTGGATGTCGGGCGACCGTTTCGGGACGGTCCACGGCTACGACGGCCCGCCGTTGCCCGCCCCCGCACTGCCGGCCACCCCGCTCAAGGCGCGGGGCCGTACGCGCTGACCGCGCGAGCCCCGGGGTGGAGGGGCGGGCGTGGGTCACCGCGGCCGGGGCTTGTGCGCGAAGACCCAGCGGTTGCCCTCCAGGGCATCGTTCTTCCGCTCGGGCAGCGGGCCGCGGCCGTGATGGCGGGTGAAGTCGAAGGGGGTGCGGACCGAGGCGGACCAGCCCTTGCTCGCCAGATCGCCCGCGGAGTCCGGCCGCTGTTCGGCGACGAACAGAGTGAGCAGGTCGATTCCGATCTGCTGCCTCGTCGCGGTGTAGAGCGGGCTGTCGCGGTACTCCCGCAAGTCCCTTTCGAGCTTGACCTCGTACGCCAGCGCGCTGCCCGCCGCGCTCATCCGGTCCACCATGTCGATGAGATACCTCTCGGCGGTGAAGGGCAGATAGAACAGCAGCCCCTCGGCCAGCCAGACGCTCGGCGCGGCCGTGTCGAAACCGGCGTCGGTCAGTGCTCCGGCCCAGTCCGCGCGCAGATCGAGCGGGATCGGTACGCGCGCCGCCGTCGGGGCCGCCGACAGTTTGCCGAGCACCTCGTGCTTGAACGCCAGCACGCCTTCCCGGTCGATCTCGAAGACCACACAGCCGGGAGGCCAGTCGAGCCGGAACGCCCGCGCGTCCAACCCGGCACCGAGCAGCACCACTTGGCGGGCGCCGCTCTCGAGCACCGACCGGAGCAGGAAGTCGTCCAGGACCCGCGTCCGCAGACCGAAGTACCGCGCGAAGCGTCCCCACAGCGGGTTCGCGTCCCCGTCCGGCACCTCCTCCAGGCGCACCGGCCAGTCCGCGCACGCCGGTGCGGCGCGTACGAAGTGCTCCGCGTAGACGTCCCGCGCCAGGCTGTCGGGGCGGTGGGTCTCGATCGCGCGGGCCGCCGCGACCAGGAGCGCGGTCAGGCCGACACCCCCGTCCACGCCCTCCGTGTCCGTGGGTTGCCGCAGTGTGCCGGTCATACGTCCTCCGTGGTCACGAGTGGTGGGGAGAGTCGTCGGATGGGCGGGCGCGCGGTCAGCGCGCCCCGTCCCGCGGAATCAGGACGGGTTTGACCACGAGGCCCGCCTCGCAGTCGCGTTCGGCCTCGTTGATGTCGGCCAGGGGATACGTACGGATCAGCTGGTCGAAGGGGAACAGTCCGGCCCGCCACAGTCCGGTCAGCCGCGGGATCAGCAGTCCCGGCACCGCGTCGCCCTCGCAGATGTGGAAGATCCGGCGGCCCCGGTCCAGCGTTCCCGGTTCGAGCGGCAGCGTCGTGCGGAGCCGGGCCACCAGGCCGAGCCGGCCCGTCGGGCGCAGTGCCCGGAGCGCGTCGTTGATCAGCCGGGCGGAGCCCGTGGTGTCCAGCGCGTACCGCGCGCCGCCGTCCGTCAGCCGCCGCACACGGTCGGGCAGGGCGGTCGACGCGGCGTACAGCGGGATCGCGCCCAGCCGCTCGGCGAGCGTCAGCCGGTCCGGGTGCCGGTCGACGGCCACGGTCACCGCCCCGGCGGCGGTGGCCGCCATCACCGCGGCCAGGCCCACCGCTCCCGCGCCGAAGACGGCCAGGGTGTCGCCGGGGCCGATGCCGAAGGAGTTGAGGACCGCTCCGGCGCCGGTGAGGAAGCCGCAGCCGAGCGGGCCGAGCAGTTCGACCGGCAGCGACGGATCGACCCGTACGGCGTTGCGGGCCGGGACCATCGCGTACTCGGCGAACGAGGACTGGCCGAACCACCGGGGCGCCAGTTCGTCGCCGGCCGCGTCCGTGAACCGGGCGGCGTGCTCCTCGCGTCCTCCGAAGAGGTTGAGCGAGGCGAAGGAGTCGCAGTAGGCGGGGGCCGCGCCCAGGCAGTTGCGGCAGTGTCCGCAGGAGTCGAAGCTCAGCACGACATGGTCGCCGACGCCCAGACCGGTGGCCGGGCCGCCCGTCTCCACCACGACCCCGGACCCCTCGTGGCCGAGGACCGCCGGCAACGGGGAGCGGCCGGCCGAACGACGGACCGCGAGATCCGTCCGGCACATCCCGCACCCCGCGATCCGGACCAGGATCTCGCCGTCGGCCGGCCCCGAACTCAGCATCACCTCCTCCAGGGCGAAACTGTTCTCGTAACCGCGCAGGACCGCCGCGCCGAATCTCCGCGTCACGTCTCCTCCGGACGGTGCACGACGAACGGTCTGAGGTTTCCGTAGAGCCCCCAGGGCCCGCCCGCGACGCCGACACCGCTGTCCTTGATGCCCGCGAAGGGCTGGGCGAGGGAGAGTTCCGCGTGGTGGTTGATCCACGCCGTGCCGCACTCCAGCCGGTCGGCCACCGCCTCGGCCCGGTCGAGATCGGTGCCCCACACCGAGCCGCCCAGCCCGAAGCCGGTGCCGTTGGCCGCCGCCACGGCCCCGTCGAGACTGTCGTACGGCAGCACCGGCAGGACCGGGCCGAACTGCTCGCCCGTCACCACGGGGTCGTCGGGCGGGACATCGGCCAGCACGGTCGGGGCGAAGAAGTAGCCCGGCCCGTCCAGCCGGTGGCCGCCGGCGGCGGCCCGCGCGCCGGACGCCAGGGCGCGCGCCGTGACGCGTTCGACCCTGGCCAGTTGGGGGGCGTTGTTGACCGGGCCGAGCTGGGAGCCGGGGTCGAGCCCGGCTCCGACGACGACGGTCCTGGCGTGGTGGGCGAGGGCCTCCACCACCCGCGTGTAGAGCCGGGCCGGGGCGTAGACGCGCTTGACCGCCATGCAGACCTGCCCGCAGTTGCGGAACGCCGCCCAGAACAGCCGCTCCGCGATCCGCTCCACATCCACGTCGTCCAACAGGACGGCGGCGTCGTTGCCGCCCAGCTCCAGCGTCACCCGGGCGAGCGAGGCCGCCGCGCCCGCCGCGACGGCCCGTCCGGTGGCAGGCGAACCGGTGAAGGTCACATGACGGATCCCCGGATGGGACGCGAGGCGGGCCCCGAGGGGTTCGTGACCGGTGACGACGGTCAGGACGCCCTCGGGGAGGGCGGTGGACAGGACGGAGCCCAGCAGCCGGGTGGCGAGAGGCGTGTACGGGGAGGGCTTGAGCACCACCGTGTTGCCGGCGGCGAGCGCCGGCGCGAACTTCGCCGACGCGAGTTGGAGGGGGAAGTTCCACGGGACGATCGCGGCGACCGGCCCGAGCGGTCGCCAGCGGACCTCGCTGCGCACCGGCCGGCCGTCCGCGATCAGCCGGGGCCGGGGGGCCAACTCGGCGAAGTAGCGCAGCCGGGCCGCCACCCGGGCGACCTCCGCGTACGACTCCGAGAGGGGTTTGCCCTGTTCACGGGTGAGCAGGGGAGCGAGGCCGGCCCCGGCCGCCTCCACGGCGTCGGCGGCGCCGAGCAGCGCCTTGGCGCGGGCGGCGGAGTCGGACCGCCAGCCGGGCCAGGCCGCCCGCGCCCGCCCGACGGCGTCGTCCAGCTCCTCCGGCCGCTGGTCGGGAGCCTCGTCGAAGGCCGCGCCCGTCGCCGGATCGAGGACGGCGAAGCGCTCACCGCGCGTGGCCGGCACGCGGCCGGGCCGGCTCGTCGGCATGCCGGCGGTCAGCTCGCGGCGGCGACGGTGGCGGCGTGGTCCCGGGCATGCCGGTCCATCTCCGCCCGGAAGGCGGCCACCAGCTCCGGCCGGATCCTTCCCGCGTCGCGGTCGCCTCCCTCGCAGACCGCCCCGCGCACCCCCACGATGTCCGTGCCGATGCCGGTCAGCACACCGAGGTCGCCCACCTTGACGCTGCCCGCGAGGGCGGCGAGCAGACCGGCCTCGTGGGACAGCCTGACGAACTCCGCGCAGACCTCCGGCGGCAGATGGTCGAAGAGCCGAGTGCCGTCCTTGACCGCGGTGTCGAGCATCGCCGCGTCGGAACCGGACCGGCGGGCGATGTCGGGCAGCGACAGCGGGTTGACGCAGCCGACGCGGTGCGCGTCCGCGTACCCCGAGGCGACGACGAACGCGTCCGGCCGGTGGTCCTTGACCGCCCGGACGACGCCTCGCATCACCTCGACGGCCTGGTCGGCCGTCGTGCATCCGTAGAGGCCGACCTTGATGTACGTGGCTCCGGAGACCACCGCGCCGAGCGCCGCCTGGGCCACCGTGCCGGGCTTGTAGGGCACGTCGCCCACGGTGGCGGACACCGGCTTGTCCGCCGGGACCGCGGCGCGGATCTCCCTGATGACCCAGGGGAAGTTCGCGCCGAGCGATCCCTCGGCGGGTCTTTTGACATCGACGATGTCGAGATGTTCCGCCGCTTTCACACAGTCGAGGGCTTCTTCGAGACTGTCGGGAGAGATGAGAAGCAACACCGTGGATTCCTTCCGCCGCATGTCCCGCTGCCGAAGGGGCAGGGATGCGGAGTCGCCTGGATCACGTACGGTCGGCTCATCATTTCGGGGTCGTGTGACGCCCGGCAGGGCGCGCGGAGTACCGAAGGGGTCACTGCCTCAGCCCGCTCACGCCCCAGCGTGCGCGCCGCCGACCGTCCCGGTCGAACGCCGCCGCGGGTAGGTGTCTCCGCTCGCGCCCGGCCGCTTCAGCGAAGCGCCTTCGCCATCACCTGCTCCCTCGTCACACCGTCGGCCAGCAGCTCTCCGCGCTCCACCGTGAGGACGAAGCCGTTACGGGAGTACACCGCGACCGCCGGATCGTTGCCCGGGATCACCGCGAGCCTCAGCGTCGTGGCGCCCGACCGCCGGGCCCAGGTCTCGACGGCGGCGATCAACTGGTCCGCGACGCCGCGCCCCCGCGCGTCGGGGCCCACCCACACCGACCTCAGCTCGCACACGCCGCCGTCCCCGGGCAGCCCGCTCGCCATTCCCGCGGTCCGGCCGTCCAGCGACGCGAGGACGTTGTACGCGCCGGGCATCTCCAGGCGCGCCCGCCATCGCTCCTCCCCGCCCCGGCGCCAGTCCCCGAGACGGGACTTGAAGGCGTACGGGGCCTCCGCCAGCGCGGCGAGCCGGGCGTCGCGCCACAGGGGCCAGTCGTTCGTCGTGACTACTCGCAGACGCAGCATGTCCACCAGTCTGCCGAGTGGGCGGCGGCGCCTGGCCGTCCGGTGCCGACGCATTCGCGGGGAGGTGGCGGCCGTAGCGCTGGCAGAAGCGAGGCAAAGTGGCCATGGGCCTCGCATCTAGGGTTCTCGCGGTCGCCCAGCGGGCATCACCCCGTGGCAGTTGTCGCAGGGGCGCCGTTCGAAGGGGGAAATTCGATGGGCCGACTCAGGACACCACCCGGCGGCCCTCCTTCCGTACGCACCGGGGCCTTCGCCCTGCGCGGTGAGGTGGGGCGGCCCGGCACGCTGACCGTCGCCGATCTCCGGCGGGGGTGGGAGCAGCACCACGCCGAGGTGGTCTTCGAGTGCGCGAGCAGCGGGCCCCGGCGCCACACCTTCGAGGGGCCCCTGCTGCGCGAGGTCGTCGCCGACGCGCACCCGGACTTCGACGTACGGCGCCGGCGGGACCGGTCCCGTTTCCTGCTCGCCGTCACCGGCGGGGACGGGCATCACACGGTGCTGTCCTGGGGCGAGATAGACCCCGACTTCGGCGCCGTGCCCGCGCTGCTCGCCACCACGCTCGACGGGCAGGCGCTGGATCTGGTGGGCAGTCAGCTCGTCGTGCCCACCGACCGCTGCGGGGCGCGTTACATCAGCGCGATCACCAGCGTGTGGGTCGGCGCACGACTTGTCCCCGGTCCGGCGCCCGTGCCCGGGTGAGAGGGCTTCCGGGCTTGGGGTTTCCTCCAAGTCGCCGCGCATCTGCTATGGATAATCAACTCAAACCTTGCAAATGCGAGGTTGGCGGCCTATCTTTCCGCGCATGCAGTCCTACACAATCGGTCAGGCGGCGCGCCTGCTGGGCGTCAGCACCGACACTGCCCGCCGGTGGGCCGACGCCGGCCGCGTCGCGACCCATCGCGACGAGGGCGGGCGACGGCTCATCGACGGCCGAGACCTCGCCGCGTTCTCGATCGAGGTCGGTCAGAGCGGCAACGGCGGTGAGGAGGAGGTCTCGTACACCTCCGCCCGCAACGCGTTCCCCGGCATCGTCACCGCCGTCAAGCTCGGCGACGTCGCGGCCCAGGTCGAGATCCAGGCCGGGCCGCACCGGCTCGTCTCGCTCCTGACCAGGGAGGCCGTGGAGGAGCTGGGCTTCGAGGTCGGCATGCAGGCCACCGCCCGCGTGAAGTCGACCAGCGTGCACATCGACCGCGCCTGATCGTTCGATCGCGTCCGACGTGTTCGAACGAGTCAGGCGTGTTCGGCCGTTCCGTCGCTCCGCCGTTCAGCCGCTCCGCCGTTCGACCTTTCCGCTCCTCTCGTCTTCGAGTCCGGCTTTCCAGGGAGTCCTCACCCTCATGTCCTTCACCCTCAGCACCGCCGTACGCCGCGCCGCCGCCACCGCGCTCACCGCGGCCCTGCTCGTCCCCCTGACCGCGTGCGGCAGCGACAACGACAGCGACGACAGCGACACCGGAGCCAAGTCCACCGAATCCGCCACCGGCGCGCCGAAGGCCGACCTGACCGTGCTGGCCGCCTCCTCGCTCACCGACGTCTTCGCGACGGCGGGCGCCGCGTACGAGAAGGAGAACCCCGGCACCAAGGTGACCTTCTCCTTCGCCGGCTCGCAGGAACTCGCCGCGCAGGTCCAGCAGGGCGCCCCCGCCGACGCGTTGGTCACCGCCGACACCAAGACCATGGACGGTCTCAAGGGTGACACCGGCACCCCGACCGTCATCGCCAAGAACCGTCTCGTCATCGCCACCGGCGAGGGCAACCCGGAGAAGATCGAGAATCTCAAGGACCTCGCCGACACCAAGCTCAAGGTCGTCCTCGCGGCGCCCGAGGTCCCCGTCGGCCGTTACAGCGAGCAGGTCCTGGACGCGCAGAAGATCGACGTGAAGCCGGTCTCCGAGGAGCCGAACGTCCGCGCCGTCCTCAGCAAGGTCGAACTCGGCGAGGCCGACGCCGGAATCGTCTACAAGACGGACGCCGCCACCGCCACGGACAAGGTCGACGCGGTCGAGATCCCGGACGCGCAGAACGCCGTCGCCGAGTACCCGGCCGCCACGCTCAAGACGTCCGAGCACGCCGAGGCGGCAGCCGCGTTCGTGGCGTGGCTCAGCACCCCCGAGGCGCAGAAGCTCCTCCAGGACGCGGGCTTCCAGCAGCCGTGATCGACGTCAACTCGCCCGTGTGAGACGGCGGGTGGGCGGCCGGGCGGCTGTCCACCCGCCCGTCTGCCGCCCGCCGCCCGCCGTCTCGCGCGAGCGGGACACCGATACGCGCCGCAATCGCAGGAGCCCGATGAGCCGTCTCAGCCCGACCCGCCGGGCCCCGGGCCGTACGCGCACCCGTACCCGTACCCGCCCCCGTACACCCGTCGCGCTCGCCGTCCCGGCGCTGCTCGCCGTCGTCTTCCTGCTGCTGCCGCTCATCGGGATCCTCGCCCGCACCTCCTGGGGCGAGATCGGTACGCATCTGACCAGCCCCGGAGTCGTCGAGGCGCTGGAACTCTCGCTCCTCGTCTCCTTCTGGGCACTCGCGCTCTCCCTGGTCCTCGGGGTGCCGCTCGCCTGGCTCCTGGCGCGGGTGGACTTCCCCGGCAAGGCGTTCGTACGGTCCCTGGTCCTGCTGCCGATGGTGCTGCCACCCACCGTCGGCGGCGTCGCGCTGCTCCTCGCGTTCGGGCGGCGCGGGCTGCTCGGCCCCTGGCTGGAGGACACGTTCGGCATCACCCTGCCGTTCCACACGTCGGGCGCGGTCGTGGCGGCGACATTCGTCGCCATGCCGTTCCTCGTCATCAGCCTGGAAGGCGCGCTGGGCGGACTGCGCCCCAGTTACGAGGAGACCGCCGCGTCCCTCGGCGCCTCGCCGGTACGGGTGTTCGCCACCGTGACCCTGCCGATGGTCGCCCCGGGGCTGTTCGCCGGGGCCGCCCTGACCTGGGCGCGGGCCCTGGGCGAGTTCGGCGCGACCATCACCTTCGCGGGGAATCTGCCCGGCACCACCCAGACGCTGCCGCTCCAGGTGTATCTGCTGCTCCAGAGCTCGCCGGAGGCCGCGACATCCGTGTCGCTGCTGCTGCTCGTCATCGCCATGGGCGTACTGATCGCGCTGCGCGGGCGCTGGACCGGTACGCCGCGGGACACCGAGGACGCCACCAACAGGCGCCGGGAGCACACCACTTCACCGGACGACGAGGCGGCGGCGGACGATCCCGGAGAGGGGCACGACAGTGCGGGCGGGGCCGCCGTGGACCTGGCCAAGGACGGCGCCGCGTCGACGGCCGTCGACGAACGCTGGGCGCTGCACGCCGACGTCACCGGCTTCACCCGACTCACCCTCGACGCCGAACCCGGCACCACCATCGCCGTCGTGGGTCCCAACGGCGCCGGCAAGACCACCCTCCTGCGCGCCCTCCTCGGCCTGACCCCACGCGCCCACGCCGAGCTGCGCCTCGGCGCGCTCGACGTCACCGGGCTCCCGCCGCACCGCCGGGGCGTCGCCTGGGTGCCCCAGGACGGCGCGCTCTTCCCGCACCTGAGCGCCCTGAGCAACACGGCGTACGGGCTACGCGCCCACGGCGTCACGCGCGCCAAGGCCCGCCGGACCGCCCAACTGTGGCTCGACCGGCTCGGGGTGGGCCATCTCGCGCACCGCAGGCCCGCCCAGGTCTCCGGCGGGCAGGCCCAACGTGTCGCGCTGGCAAGGGCGTTGGCGACCCGCCCCCGGCTGCTGCTCCTCGACGAACCGCTGGCCGCGCTCGACCAGACCACCCGGGCGCGGGTACGGCACACCCTGCGCAGCCATCTCGAAGGATTCGGCGGGGTGTGTCTGATGGTCACTCACGACCCGGTGGAGGCCGTGTCGTTGGCCGATCGCGTGCTCGTCCTGGACGAGGGCCGTGTCGTCCAGGACGCCCCGCCCGCCGATGTCACCCGCCGCCCCCGCTCGCCGTGGGTGGCCCGCATGCTCGGGCGCAACGCCTGGCCCGGCACCGCGACCGCCGACGGTCTCGCGCTCACCGGCGGCGGCCTGCTCGTCGTCGCCGACCCGCCGCCGACGGGTACGCGCGCGCTGGCGATCATCGCGCCGGAGGCCGTGTCGGTGCACCGCGACCGCCCGAGCGGCAGCCCGCGCAACGTCTGGCCCGGCACCGTACGCGAGATCACCTCCAGCGGCAGCCGGCTGCGGGTGCTGATCACCTCCGAGCAGGCACCGGACCTCGTCGCCGAGATCACCCCGCAGGCCGCCGTCGAGCTGGGGCTGGCCGACGGGGTGCCGGTCTGGACGAGCGTGAAGGCCACGGAGGCGACCGTGGTGGCGGGGTGACCGGGCCCCCGGCGTAGCCTGCGGACATCCCCGTCACGCTCAGGAGCACGATGTCCGCCGCCGTACCGCCCCGCGTCCTCTATGTCACCGACCTCGCCTACGAGGCGAAGGGCCGCCGCTACTGCGACGAGGACATCCTGTTCTCCTCCCGGCTGCGGCGGGACTTCACCGTCGCCACCTGCCATCCGGCCGACGCCGCCCGCCTCATGGGCGCGTTCGACGGAGTCGTCGTACGCAACAGCGGGCCGGTCATCCACTACCGGGAGCGGTACGACGCGTTCCGCGAACGCGCGCTCGCCGACGGCGTGCGCGTCTACAACCCGCTGACCGGGCGCGGCGACATGGCGGGCAAGCAGTATCTGGTGGAGCTGAGCGCCGCCGGGCTGCCCGTCATACCGACCGTCGACAGGGCCGAGGACCTGGGCCGGCTGCCGGACGCCGACGAGTACGTCGTGAAGCCCAAGGACGGGGCGGACTCCATCGGCATGCGATTCGTCCCGCGCGACCAGCTGGCGGGCCTCACCCATCTCCGGGACGTTCTCGTCCAGCCGCGCGTCCCCTTCCTGTACGAGGTCTCCTTCTACTTCGTCGACCACGACTTCCAGTACGCGCTCCACGCACCCGATCCGGACCGCCGGTGGGAACTCGTACCGTACGAGGCCAGGGCCGTCGACCTCGACTTCGCCCGTAAGTTCATCGACTGGAACACCCTCGACCACGGCATCCAGCGCGTCGACGCGTGCCGCGCGCCGGACGGGGAGCTGCTGCTCGTGGAGCTGGAGGACCTGAATCCGTTCCTGTCGCTGGAACTGCTGGACGAGACGACCCGTGACGCGTTCATCGCGCGGACGGTCGTCTCGCTGCGTGAGCTGCTGAGCGGCTGAGCAGGTGACCTGATCGAGGGACGGACCGTGCCGTCGTCCGAGCCAGGTCCGAGACGCCGCGTCCAACTGTTACGCGGCGCGGAGCCGCCAGAGCGAGGTGACCTCCGCCGCGCGCGCCGCGTGCAGCGGGTCGGTGGAGTCCGACGCCCGTGGATGGCGCGGTTTCGTGTCGGACCTGTCCACCACCCGCAGGCCGGCCGCCCCGATGCCCGACAGCAGTTCCTCCCGTGTGCGCAGACCGAGGTGTTCGGCCAGGTCGGAGAGGACGAGCCAGCCCTCACCGCCCGGTTCGAGATGGCTCGCCAGCCCGTCCAGGAAACCGTGGAGCATGCCGCTGTCCGGGTCGTAGACGCCCATCTCGACGGGGGACGTCGGCCGCGCGGGGATCCACGGCGGGTTGCAGACGATCAGATCGGCGCGGCCCTCCGGGTACAGGCACGGGCCCACGATCCCGATCTTCCCCGCGAGACCCAGTGCGCGGACGTTGTCCTCGGCGCAGACGAGGGCGCGCGGGCTGATGTCGGTGGCGAGGACGCGGTCGATTCCGCGCCCGGCCAGGACGGCGGCGAGGACGCCGGTGCCCGTGCCGAGGTCGAAGGCCGTACGGGGCCGAACGGCACCCGGTAGCGGCGCGTGCGCGACGAGGTCCACGTACTCCCCTCTGACCGGGGAGAACACACCGTAGTGAGGGTGTACGCGCGAGCCGAGCGCCGGCACCTCCACGCCCTTCTCGCGCCACTGCCGCGCGCCGATGACGCCGAGAAGTTCGCTGAGCGCGACCACGCGGACGCCGGACGGCGGACCGTACGCCTCCGCGCACGCCCGGCGGACGTCGGGCGCTCTGCGCAGCGCGAGGGAGTGGTCGGCCTCCAGCGTCACGAGCAACTTGCCCAGCACGCGCGCCCGATGGCCACGGGCGCGGCGGTGCGTACGGAAGGACTCGGCCGGGGTGCCGGCGCCGGTGGCGCCCGGCCGGGGCGGTTCGCTCTCGACCCGGCGGCTCATCGCGGTGAGCAGTTGCCGCGCGTTGTGGAAGTCGCCCCGCCAGAGCAGGGCGGTGCCCTTACGGGCCAGTCGGTAGGCGGTGTCCGCCTTCATCCGGTCGTCGGCGACGACGACGCGCTCCGGCGTCGGCGACCCGCTCTCGGAGTGCCATTCGGCGGTGCGGTCGGTGTGATCGGTGCGGTCGGACCTGTCGGCCCGGCGGCCTTCGGTCCAGCTGATCGTGGGCATCACGGACTCCTCGTGATCGAACGTGCGGGGGCACGAAGAGCACTTCGACGAGGAGCGTGAGAAACGGCCGGTACCGCGTGCTACGGCACAGGCGCGAATGAGAGGGCAGGTGGTGGGGCCGGTCTACCGCTCCCGCGTCGAAGCGCGAGAGGAGAGATCGCCGAGAACCATGCCGAGTGTCACGATCAGCCCTTTCGGAGAGATGACATCGGAGAGTCGCACAGTCTCTCCCCGCCCGGCAAACCTGGCGCCGTTCGGCGGGCGGCGACCCCGCGGCACGTTCCGCGCTCACCGGGGCCGGCCAGGGCGACGCACGCCGGGACCCGCCGAGGTTACGGGGGTGTTTCCCGTAACCTCGGCGAATTTGTTCAGTCACACAACAGTGTCCGAATCGTGGGTAGTTGCCGGTGCCGTACGCCGGGAGATCGTCCTGGAAACACGGCAGGCCAAGGCCGGTCTACGCGGGGCAAGTTCGCTCTCGCGCGCGTGCTGGGGAGGCCGCCGGGATGGCCGGAGTCAATTTTGACACGACCTTGACAAATTAATTCGGCGTTGCCAGCATGCAACTCGCCCGGGGTACGGACATGGCCGCCGGGCCAACACACGACGTCCTCCAGAACCCCCCACGACGAACCCCCCGCACCACCCGCACCACCGCATATCGCACCAACGCACCACCGCAGACCGCACCACCCGCACCGCCCCCACCGCTCGGCTGCAAAGCGCGACGGCGCGCGCCTTGCCTGACACACCCCACCTCTGGTCAGGAAGGAATTTTGATGTCACGACGCCCACCAGCGTGGTCCAGAATTTTCGCGGCGCTCGCGCTCGTACTCTCGGCGGGTCTCACCGCCGCCCCCGCCGCCGTCGCCCACCCCGGTCACCCGGAACACGAGGCGGCCGATATCCCGGCAGCGGACTACCAGCAGGTCCAACTCGCCCTCGGCAGCGCCGAGATGGGCGAGGCCATGTCGCTGGCCGTCCTGCCCGACCGCTCGGTCGTGCACACCGCGAGGGACGGAACGGTCCGCCTCACGGACGCCGCCGGCAACACCAAGACGTCGGGCAAGCTCGATGTCTACACGCACGACGAGGAAGGTCTCCAAGGAGTCGCGGCCGACCCCGACTTCGCGACCAACCGGTATCTGTACCTCTACTACTCGCCCAAGCTCGACACCCCCGGCGGCGACGCCCCGGTGACCGGCAGCGCGGCCGACTTCGAGCCGTGGAAGGGACATCTGAACCTCTCCCGGTTCACGCTCAAGGCCGACGGCACCCTCGACGCCGCGAGCGAGAAGGTCGTGCTCGAAGTCCCCAACGACCGTGGCCAGTGCTGCCACGTCGGCGGTGACATCGACTTCGACGCGCAGGGCAACCTCTACCTCACGACGGGCGACGACACGAACCCGTTCGAGTCGGCCGGCTACTCGCCGATCGACGAACGCGCCAACCGCAACCCGCAGTTCGACGCCCAGCGCTCCTCGGGCAACACCAACGACCTGCGCGGCAAGGTGCTCCGTATCAAGCCCACGGCCGACGGCGGCTACACCGTCCCGTCCGGCAACCTCTTCGCCCCGGGCACGGCCCAGACGCGCCCCGAGATCTACGCGATGGGCTTCCGCAACCCGTTCCGGATGTCCGTCGACAAGGCCACCGGCATCGTCTACCTCGGTGACTACGGACCCGACGCCGGCGGCACCAGCGCCGACCGGGGCCCCAGCGGCCAGGTCGAGTTCAACCGCATCACCGAGGCCGGCAACTTCGGCTGGCCGTACTGCACCGGCACCAACACCGCCACCGAGACGTACGGCGAGTGGGCGTTCCCGGACGGGCCCTCCGCGGGCAAGTACGACTGCGCGGGCGGCGCCACCAACAACTCCCTCCACAACACCGGCCAGAGCAAGCTCCCGCCGGCCAAGGCCGCCTGGATCCGCTACTCCGGCGACGCGGGCTCCCCGCCCGAGTTCGGCAGCGGCTCCGAGTCGCCCATGGGCGGACCCGTCTACAACTACGACGCGGGCCTCGACTCCGCCGTGAAGTTCCCCGAGTCGCTCGACGGCCGCTTCTTCGCCGGTGAGTACGGCCGTAAGTGGATCAAGGCCATCGAGGTCAAGGCCGACGGTTCCCCCGGCGTCATCGAGAACTTCCCGTGGACCGGCACCCAGGTCATGGACCAGGCGTTCGGCCCCGACGGCGCGCTGTACGTCCTGGACTACGGCACCGGCTCCAACAACTCGGCGCTGTACCGGGTCGAGTATCTGGCCGGCAGCAACCGCAGCCCGGTCGCCAAGGCCGCCGCCGACAAGACGTCAGGACCGACACCGCTCGAGGTCTCCTTCTCCTCCGCCGGCAGCGCCGACCCCGAGGGCGGAGCGCTCAGCTACGCCTGGGACTTCGGTGACGGTTCGACGTCCACCGACGCCAACCCGAGCCACACCTACACCGAGGCCGGTACGTTCCAGCCGACCCTCACGGTCACCGACCCCGAGGGCCTGACCGGCTCCGCCAGCCTCGTCGTGACGGCCGGCAACAGCGCGCCCACCGTCACCCTGAACACCCCCGCCGACGGCGAGCTGTTCTCCTGGGGCGACAGTGTCCCGTTCACCGTGACGGCCAGTGACCCCGAGGACGGCGCCGTCGACTGCTCCAAGGTCAAGGTGACGTATCTGCTGGGCCACGACGAGCACCGGCACCAGATCACCTCGAAGAACGGCTGCTCCGGCACCATCGACGTGCCCGTCGACGGTGAGCACGATACCGCCGCCAACATCTACGGGGTCTTCGACGCCGAGTACACCGACGCGGGCGGCCTGACCACGCACAGCGACAGCATCCTCCAGCCCCGGCACCGGCAGGGCGAGCACTTCGGCGCCATGTCCGGCATCGAGGTCGCGGCCCACGGCAACGCCGAGGGCGGTGCCACGGTCGGCTTCACCGACAACGGCGACTGGGTCTCCTTCAAGCCGTACGCGGTGGACAACGCGACCAGCGTCTCGGCGCGCGTCGCCTCCGGCGGCGTCGGCGGCACGCTCGAAGTACGGGCGGGATCCGCGACCGGCACGCTGCTCAGCACACTGACCGTCGCACCGACCGGCGGCTGGGAGAACTTCGTGGACGTCACGGGGGACGTGTCCAACGCGCCTGCCGGGACGACCGAGTTGTTCCTCGTCTTCAAGGGCGCGACCGGCCAGGGCAACCTCTTCGACCTGGACGCCTTCACCTTCTCGACCGGTGCGGCGGCCAAGGCGGCCAAGGGGGCCGGCCGATGAGACGTCGACTCGTCCGGCGCATACGGCACGTGTCGTGCGTGCTGGCCGTCGCCCTCGGTGCCGCGTTCCTGGCGCCGACCGGGGCCTCGGCGGACGCCGCGGCCGATCCCTACGAGGTCCTCGTCTTCTCCAAGACGGCCGGATTCAGGCACGATTCGATCCCCGTCGGCATCCAGACCATCCAGAGTCTGGGCGCGGACAACGAGTTCACCGTCACCGCGACCGAGGACAGCGGCGCCTTCACCACGGCCAACCTCGCGAACTACGAGGCGGTGGTCTTCCTCAGCACCACCGGCGACGTGCTCGACGACGCGCAGCAGACGGCGCTGAAGTCGTACGTCGACGGGGGCGGCGGCTATGTCGGCGTCCACGCCGCCGCCGACACCGAGTACGAGTGGCCCGAGTACGAGGGCCTGGTCGGTGCCTGGTTCAAGAGCCACCCCGCGATCCAGCAGGCGACGGTGGAGAACGAGGACCGTAGCCACCCCGCCACCTCGCACCTGGACCCGACCTGGTCCAGGACCGACGAGTGGTACAACTACCGCACCAATCCCCGCGACAGCGTCCATGTGCTCCAGAGCCTGGACGAATCCACCTACAGCGGTGGGGAGATGGGCGGCGACCACCCGATCACCTGGTGCGACGAGCAGGCCGCGGGCCGGTCGTTCTACACCGGGCTCGGCCACACCCAGGAGTCGTACGCCGATCCCGCTTTCCGGCAGGTCCTGCTCGGCGGCATCCAGTACGCGGCCGGCGCCGTCGACGCCGACTGCTCGTCCGGCGGCGAGGACCCGGGTCCGGGGACCGGGACGGTCGAGGGGGAGTCGTACACCTCCGGGTCGGGGGTGGAGCGCGCGAACCACGGCTCCGCCAGCGGCGGCCAGACCCTCGGCCATATCGAGAACGGTGACTGGGCCGGCTACTCGCAGGTCGACACCGCCGGTGCCACGACGTTCACCGCCGACGTCTCGTCGGCGGGAGCGGGCGGCACGGTCGAGATCCGCGGCGGCTCGGCCACCGGCACGCTGCTCGGGTCCGTCGACGTTGCGCCGACGGGCAGTTGGGACACCTTCACCGAGGTCTCCACGACACTGACCGCCACCGGGACGGGCGCACTGTTCCTGCGCTTCACCGGGGGAGCGGGCGCGCTGTTCGACATCGACAGCTTCACCCTCTCCGGCGCGGCCGAGGAGCCCAAGGCCGTCACCTCCCAGAACGTGCACCTCTTCTACTACCCGTGGTACGGCAGCCCCGAGATCAACGGGAGCTGGCGGCACTGGCAGCAGGGCGGCCAGAACCCGCCCGAGGACGTCGGCGCCGACCTGTACCCCAAGCTGGGCGCGTACGACTCCGGTGACTTCACCGGCGCCGTCGAACAGCACATGAAGTGGATCAAGCAGTCCGGCGCCAACGTCCTGGTCTACAGCTGGTGGGGCCAGGGCAGTTACGAGGACGGCCTGGTCGACGGTGTGATGGACGCGGCCCAGCGCCACGGCATCAAGGTCGCCTGGCATCTGGAGCCGTACAGCGGTCGCAGCGGTGCGTCCACGGTGGACGACATCAACTACATCAACGACAACTACGGCGACCACCCGGCGTACTTCAGGGACGCGGAGCGGGGCAACAGCAACGCGTTCTACGTCTTCCAGAGTCTCGACGTGCCCGACTGGTCGGCCCTGGACCAGGTCACGGACAACAACATCGTGCTGGCCCAGACCACCGACACGTCGAAGATCGCGCACTTCAACGGTCTCTACACCTACGACGGCATCGCCGGTGCCACCGCCCCCGGCTGGAAGAACGCCGGGGACTACGCGGCGGCCAACGATCTTGTCTGGGCGCCGTCCGTGGCCCCGGGCTACATCGACGACCGGGCCGTACCCGGCAACACCACGCCCACCCTGGGCAGGGACAACGGCGCGGCGTACGACAAGCAGTGGAACAACGCGCTGGACCCGGCCATCGGCGGATCACCCACCTGGGTCTCCGTCACCTCCTTCAACGAATGGCACGAGGGAAGCTCGATCGAACCCGCGTCGGGCAACCCGCCCGCCGGGCACGGCTACCAGACCTTCTCGGGCGCGTACGGGAAGACCGGGGCCGAAGCCGAGACGGCGTATCTCGACCGGACGCAGCACTGGGTGAACCAGTTCGAGGCGGCGCGAGCGGCCAAGCTGCGGTGAGAGCGGCCCGTGCCGGGTGACAGATCACCCCCGGTCCGGGCGACGGAGCAGCGGGCCCGGTACGGCGAACCTGCCGTGCCGGGCCTTCTGTCGGGCGCGCGGCCGGTCACCGCTCGTTCTCCCACACCACCGGCGGTCCGCCGCCGGTACCGTCGTCCGTGACCATCAGCCGCACCCCGTCCCGGCCACCGGGCAGCCGCGCGGTCGCGTCGACCTCCACCTCGATCGACGTCACCCCGGCCCGCCGGTGCGCGGCGGCCAGCGCCCCGCGCAGGGCGGCCAGCAGCCCGGGGTGCAGTTCGTCCCGTACGAGGGTGTCCACCGCCCCGGTGAAGTGCACGGACGGCTGGAACCCGAGGAGGACGGCCGCGCCCGCCGTCTCCCGAAGCACCTTGCCGCGCAGGCTCGTCGGGGCGTCGGCGGGCGGCTGCTGGAGGGCGAAGATCGTGGTCCGCACCTCCTGGATCGTGGAGTCCAGCTCGTCCACGGCGTGGCCGAGCAGATCGGCCAACTCGCCCTCGCCCGTGCGCCGCCGGGTCGACTCCAGCATCATCTCGGTGGCGAACAGCCGCTGCACGACCAGATCGTGCAGGTCACGGGCGATCCGGTCACGGTCCTCGAAGACCGCGAGGCGCTCCCGGTTGTGCTGCGCGTCGGCCAGCACCAGCGCGAGCGCGGCCTGGGAGGCGAACTGCGTGGCCAGCATCCGGTCCACGGAGGTGTACGGGCGTCCGCCGCGCTTACGCGGCAGGGCGAGCGTGCCGATCAGCCGGCCGCCGCTCTGGAGCGGCAGCATCATGCTGGGCCCGAAGCGGCTGCGTACATGGGTGGTCATCCGGGGGTCGGTCGCGGAGTCGTCGATGTAGACCGGTTCGCCGCCGAGGAGCTGGGTCAGGACGGGCGAGCCGGGCGCGATGCTCGTACCGACGATGTCGCCGGGGTCGTCCAGCGCGGAGGCGGCGACGATCTCCATGCCGCCCTCGTCGGTGGGCTGGAGCACCACCCCGGCGGCGGCGCCGGCCAGGATCCGCGCGGCCTTCGCGAGCGTCGTCAGCGCGTCCTCCGCGCTCTCGCCGCTGAGCAGCGCCGTGGTGACGGCGGCGGCGCCCTCGATCCACCGCTCACGCTGGCGGGCGGTCCCGTACAGGCGCGCGTTGCCGATCGCGATGCCCGCCTGCGAGGCGAGGACGCGCAACAGGGCCAGGTCCTCCTCGGTGAAGGGCCCGTGGCGCTTGCGGGCCAGACAGAGATGGCCGAGCACGTCGTTGTTGACACGGACGGGGACACCGAGGCTGAGGGTGGAGCCGGGGTGGCCGAGGAGGCCGGTGTGCCCGGTGGGGAGCCGGGTGATCCGCCGCCGCTCGTCCTCGCTGAGCCCGACGGAGAACAGCTCGGCGATACGGCTGCGTCCCCGTCCGTGGGCGGGCCCGGCGAGCGCGAGCGCGCCGTAACGCGCCTCGGTGAGATCGGCGGCGCTGTCGACGACGTGCTGAAGGGTGGAGGCCAGCTCGACCTCGGTCCCGACGTTGAGAACGGCGTCGAGCAGCATGGGCAGCCGGGGGGTGGCGGAGCGGGCGGCCGGGCCCTCCCGGTGAGCGCCCGTGCCGCTGTCCCGGGGCCCGCCGGAACCGGGGCTTCCGGTCTCCCCGCCCGCCGTCATGTCACTCGGCGTGTGCCAGCGGGTTGAGCACCAGCGGCTGGATCTTCCCGTCCAGCATCGCCCCGAGCCCGAGGATCGCGCAGACGTCGGGGCGCTCGGCGATGTGCACCGGCATGCCCGTCGCGTCACGCAGCATCTGGTCGAGGCCCGGGAGCAGCGCGCTGCCGCCGACCATCATGATTCCCGTGTCGGCGAGGTCCGCCACCAGATCCGGCGGGCAGTCGCGCAGGACCTTGCCGATGCCGTCGAGCACGGCGGTGAGCGGCGTGTGGATCGCCTGCCGTACGGCGGCGGTGTCCACGACCACCGACCGGGCGAGTCCGGTCGCCACGTCACGGCCGTGGATCTCCGTGGAGGTGGGCCCCTCGGGCGTGATGCCGTTGCCGCGCAGCGCCAGCTGGAGCGGCCGGACGGACTGGCTCGGCAGCATCAACTCGTGCTGGTGGCGCAGATGCTGGATGACCGCGTGGTCGATGGCGTTGCCCCCGACGGGGATCCGCTGGGCGGTCACGATCGAACCGAGCGAGAGCACCGCGACCTGCGTGGTCGCCGCCCCGCACACCATGATCATGGTGGCGGTCGGCTTCTCCACGGGCAGCCCGCAGCCCACGGCCGCGGCGATGAGCGTGTCGACCAGCTCGACCCGGCGGGCGCCGAGGCCGACCAGGGTCTCGATCGCGGCGCGCTGGGCGAGCGGATCGCTGTCGTGGGGGGTGCACGCGGCGGCCCGCAGCCGGGGCTTGCGGCGCAGCTGGCGGCGGAGCTTCTCACCGAGGAGGTGACGGAGCATCCGCTGGGCCATCTCGATGTCGACGACGGTGCCGCCGGTGACGGGGCGGGCGACGCGGATGTAGTCGGGCGTACGGCCCGTCATCTGTTCGGCCAGGGCGCCGACGGCGATGAGCGCGCCGGTCCGGGTGTTCACCGCGGCGACGCTCGGCTCGTCCACGACGAGCCCCGATCCCTTCACAAAGACCCGGGTCCTGGCGGCCCCGAGGTCGACGGCGACATGGCAACGGCGCAACTGCTCAAGGCTGACGGTCACGGCGGGTTCTTCTCCCGGGAGCGCTGGGGCGGATCACCGGCGGGCGGCCGGTTCTCTTCGCATCGTGGGCGCCGCAGGGGCGCTGCGCGCGCTGGGATGCGCCGGTCGGGGTACGGGGGTACGGAGCTGACGCCGCGCCAGGAACGCGCGCGCTACGCCGGCGTCCGCGCGTACCTCCACGGCTCACGACGCCCGCGGCACCGGCGACCAGCGCTGGAGCAGACCCCAGGTGAACTCCGCCACGCACGGCCCCGTCCCCGCCACCTCGAACGCGAGACCCCAGCGGGTCGGCGCCGTACCCTCCATCGGTCTGGCCGGGGCGAACGCGCGGGCGACCTCGTCGACCGTGCAGGACCAGGGCCGCAGATCGCCGGCCGTACGCAGCTCGGGACCCGGCTCGCCCGGCGCCCGCACCAGCCACTCGTTCCACACGGCGCCGCCCGGCGCCGCCGTCACCTCGAAGCGGAGGGTGGGCCAGAGCGGTACGGGCCACAGCAGCACCTCGCACGCCAGATCGCCGATCCGCCGGGGGAACGCCGTCTCCGGCGGGCCCAGCACCGAGCGGTAGCGCGACAGCGTGCCACGGGCGCGCGGTGAGCGGACCATCGCCTGCCAGCGCCGGTTGGCCTCCCGCATCTCGGCGAGCGACGCGCCCAGTTCACGCCGGGCGTCCTCGACCAATTCGCCCTGGTGGTCGGCCATTCGGCGCAGCAGGACGAGTTGGAAGTCGCGTGGTCCGAAAGGGTGGGAGGTTCCACCGGCTCCGGCCGATGTCGTGGCATTCATAGCGACATCGTGCACCTTCGGGGCAGGTCGGGCGGCGGATTGGCGGAAGGGCCGATTCCGCACAAGATCTTCACACGACGGGTGCCCGTGTCGTGGTCAGTCGGATTATCTTCAGGGCGCCATGGACTACTGCCATCACTGCCGGCGGCACCTCAACGGCGCCCTGGCGTGCGCGGGGTGCGGTACGCCCGCCGAGGAGCTACGGCTCCACGACCCCGTTCCGCACGAGGCGGAGGTGGTCCTCGCCACGCGCGAACACAGTCAGGAACCGCCCGGGGGCCCGCGCCGTCAGCGCGGCTCCCGCAAGCGGAAGGTGTCCCGCCGGGAGCGCCGCGAGATGCGCGCCGAGCGCGGTGTCCACCGGCGCAAGGGCCGCGCCGTCCTGCTCACGGTGATGGGTCTCGTCCTGGCGGTCGGCGCGCTGAGCCTGGCCGAGCTGGCGCTGGAGTCCGGGGGCGACGACGGCGACGCCACCTCCGTCCAGGAGGACCGGGCCATCGAGATCGACGGCGGACCGCCCCCGAGCGGGCCGGAGAAACCCGAGGATCCGGGCCCCGTGACCGAGGCGCCTGCCACGTCCACCGGCTCCGCGAGCCCCGGCGGGGGCGGCTCGCCCGATCCCTCGGCCTCGGGCACGGGACCGGGGTCGTCCGGCGAGGAGTCCTCGGCGCCGACGGACTCGGCCGACCCGAGCGACGGCGCGGAGCCCGGCGACTCGCCCGACCCCTCGGGCTCCACACGTCCCACGGCCGATCCGAGCACGCCGGGTCAGCCGAATCAGCCTCCGCCGCCGCAGCCCTCCGCCTCCACCTCCACCTCGCCCCCGGCGGGTGACGACGATGACGACGACTGCGTGCTGCTGATCTTCTGCTTCTGAGAGGGGCGGGGCGGGCGGTCACCGCCCGGCGTCGGTCCCCAGCATCCGTACCAGCAGATCCCGCAGCACCGTCCGCTCGGCCACCGACAGGTCCGCCAGCGGTTCGCGCGCGAAGTTCAGCCCGTCCCGCAGCTGCCGCGCCGTGCTGCGCCCCTTCTCCGTGGGCGCCGCGAGCTTGACCCGCCGGTCGGCGGGGTCGGGGCGGCGCTCCACCAGACCGCGCGACTCCAGCCGGTCCACGATCCCCGTGACGTTCGACGGCTCGCACTTCAACTTCCTCGCGATCCGGCGCATGGGCATGGGCTGGATGGAGAGCAGTCCCAGTACGCGGGCCTGCGCCCCGGTGAGGGAGTGCTCCGCGGCGGCCTGGTCGTACTCCTCGTAGTAGCGGGCCACGACCGTACCGATGAGTTCGACGACTTCGAGGGTCAGGGGGTCCGTGTGCTCAGCCATACGCGGTAGCGTACCCGTTTACTTGACAACATGAAATATCCAGAGGCATGGTTGTTTCAGATGGTGAAGCTTTAACCGAGGAGGCACCCCACCCATGACCGCTCTTCCCGCGTCCAGCCGCGAATGGCATCTCGTCGCCCGTCCGCGGGGCTGGCCGAAGGCCGAGGACTTCGCCCTGCGCGAGGTCGCGGTGGCGGAGCCGGGCGAGGGCAGGATCCTCGTCCGCAACAAGCACTTCTCCGTCGACCCGTACATGCGCGGCCGGATGAACGACGTGAAGTCGTACACCCCGCCGTACAAGCTCGACCACCCCATGGACGGCGCCGCCGTCGGTGAGGTCGTCGCCTCGGACGCCGAGGGCTTCGCGGTCGGCGACCAGGTGCTGCACGGGCTCGGCTGGCGCGAGTACGCGCGGGTGCCGGCCCAGTACGCCACCAAGGTCGACGCCTCGCTCGCGCCGCTCAGCGCCTACCTCGGCGTCCTCGGCATGACCGGCCTCACCGCCTACGCCGGGCTCTTCGAGACCGCCTCCTTCAAGGAGGGCGACGCCGTGTTCGTCTCCGGCGCCGCGGGCGCCGTCGGCAGCCAGGTGGGCCAACTCGCCCGGATCAAGGGCGCGTCGAGGGTCATCGGCTCGGCGGGCTCCGACGACAAGGTCAAGCTTCTCAAAGAGGAGTACGGCTTCGACGCCGCCTTCAACTACAAGACCGGCGGCTCGGTCAAGGAACAGCTCAAGGAAGCGGCGCCCGACGGCATCGACGTCTACTTCGACAACGTGGGCGGCGAGCACCTCGAAGCCGCGCTGTCCTCGTTCAACCTGCACGGCCGCGCCACCATCTGCGGCATGATCTCGCAGTACAACAGCACCGAGGCCACCCCCGCCCCGCACAACCTCGGGGTGGTCATCGGCAAGCGGCTGCGCCTCCAGGGCATGCTCGTGAACGACCACAAGGCGCTCCAGCCGCAGTTCGTCAAGGACGTGGCCGGCTGGCTCGCCTCCGGTGAGCTGAAGTACCGGGAGACCTTCGTGGAAGGCATAGAGAACGGCCACGACGCGTTTCTCGGGCTGCTCCGCGGCGAGAACACCGGAAAGATGATCGTCACCCTCAACTGACCGACGGCGACCACCCCCCAGCCGTTAGGCTCGTACCAGGCCGTCGCGGTCCGTGGGCGCGAGCCGCGGCGTACAAAGAAGAAGGAACCCCGAATGACCATCCAGAAGATCGACCCCCTCTACACCGCCGTCGCCACCGCGGAGAACGGCCGTGACGGCCGCGTCTCCTCGGACGACGGGCAGCTCGACGTCGTCGTCAACCCGCCCAAGTCGATGGGCGGCAACGGCGCCGGTACGAACCCGGAGCAGCTCTTCGCCGCCGGTTACAGCGCCTGCTTCCAGGGCGCGCTCGGCGTCGTGGCCCGCCGCGAGAAGGCCGACATCTCCGGCTCGACCGTGACCGCCAGGGTCAGCATCGGCAAGACCGAGGCCGGCGGCTTCGGACTCGAGGTCGCGCTGGAGGCGTCCATCCCCAACGTGGACGCGGCGACCGCGCGGGATCTGCTGGAGAAGGCGCACCAGGTGTGCCCGTACTCCAACGCCACGCGCGGCAACATCAAGGTCGACCTGTCCGTCGTCTGACCGGCCGCACGACCGCTCCTCGCGTACGTGAAGGGCCGCACCCCATGAGCGGGGTGCGGCCCTTCACGTGTGCGCCTCCTACGGAAGGCGGTTCAGCAGCGCCCTGCCCACCTGGGCGAACGAGCCCTTCGGGTGGTCACGGAACAGCGGCTCCGTCCCGAACAGCGTGACCGGCGCGCCCGCCGCCGACACCCCGCTCACGATCGCCGCCTGCCCGGCCGCGGCCTGCGGACCGCCCGTGCCGTCGTCGTTGGCGCGCCAGTGACCCGAGACGAGCGGGTTGCCGCCGCCGTACGACTGCTCCGTACGCACGCCCGAGCCGAGCGCCGTGTACCAGATCGGCGAGTAGACGAACGCGTGCGGCTGCGTCCCGCCGGTGACCGGTCCGGGCGTGTTGAGCACCCGCACCACACCGTTGGCGTTCCCGTTGCCCCGCACCGGCGTCGCGTTCAGCAGCGCCGCCTCGGCGTTGAACGTGGCGCCGCCGGAGCCCAGCGCCACCACCGGCGCGCCCCCGGCGAGGAACGCGCCGAGCGCGGCACGGGCGGTCTCGTTCAGCCCCTTGTGGCTCAGCCCGGTCGACACGTACAGCGCGTCGGCCTTCGACCAGTCGAAGCCCGCGTTCGCCGTCGCCGTCGTGACGGGCAGCACCTCGAAGCCCATCTCGCGCAGCGCGAACAGCTCACCTGAGTTGACGGCCGCCGCGACCGTCGTACGGCGCAGCGCCGCGACGCCCTTGTCCTTCGTGGCGGAGAAGACGACCCCGTACCGGTCCGCCAGGATCTCGGCCTTCCGGCGGGCCGACGACGGCACGATCGCCGCGCCGTCCGCCGTCCTGCGCACCTTCACCCCCTGCGCGAGCAGGGAGTTGACCGCCGCGAACTCCCTCGGGTCGTCCAGCCGCAGCTTCAGATCGCCGCTGCGTGCCACCGAGCCGACGGGGGAGGCGGCGTCGATCTCGCGCCCTACGAGGTTCAGACCGCCGCGCTGCACCTTGGTGACGTTCGCGCCCCACAGCAGCCCGAGGCTCCAGCCCGAGATGTCGTACATCGACGACACGTCGGCGCTGATGTCGCGGCCCTCGTCCAGGATGACGTTGGCGATACCGCGCTTGGCCTGCTCCATGTCGACGACGTACGAACCGGCCGGGTAGCCGCGCCCCGCCAGCGTGAAGCCCTTGCGGGCCTGCTCGACCTTCACGTCGTTCGCGATGAGGTGGTCGACCAGCCGGGCGGCGGCCGGGGCGGACCGCTGCCCGCTGCCCGCCGGGATCACGTACGCGCGCGGGAAGTCGGTCGTGTAGATGTCCTCGGGGCCGATGCCGGGCACACCGGGCACCGTCTCCTCGGAGATGACCCGCTGCTTCTCGCCCTCGACGCCGCGCCGGAACGTCTCGATCTGGTCGGCGATCAGCGTCTTGCGGTTGTCGAGCGCGAAGTCGAGCGTGGCGCGCATCGCGGCGCCCGCGACAGCCGTGTTGATCGTGGACCTGCGGCGCAGCTCCTCGACCGGGAGGTTGTTGTAGTCGTTGTTGTTGACCCGCATCGGGATCTCGATGGTGTGCGAGGCGACCGCGCCCTGGAACGCCATGTACTGCGGGGTGAAGATCGGCGGCCAGTCGTCCCAGCCCTCCTCCTGGTCCCGGAAGGGGATCACGGGCGGCTCCACACCGTCCTTCTCGGAGGTGTAGCCGAGGTCGTTGACCGCCTCCTCCATACCGAGGGCGTTGGCGTAGGAGTTCTTGAGGAAGAGGTCGTACTCGTAGTTCTCGCCGTGCGGCGGCGTCGTCGGCTCGATGAGCGTGCCGTTGACGTACCCGTGCAGGTCGAGCATGACCGCGGGCTGCTTGTCGACGGCTATCTGCCGGATCGCGCGCGCCTCCGGCTGCGAGGCGGTGATGAAGTCACGGTTCAGGTCGATGCCGTTGCCGTTGGCGCGGGTTCCGGCGATGCGACCGTCCGGGTTGGCCGTGACGTTGAGGATGATCCGGCTGGTGGACAGCAGCTTCTTGGTCCGGCTGTCCTTGGCCTTCGCCAGCTCCTCGATGAGCTTCAGGGCGGCGTCGGTGCCCTCCCACTCGTTGCCGTGGATGTTGTTGTTGATGAAGACCGGAGTCTTGTAACTCTCCTTGATCTTCTTGTCCTTGGCGGCCGAGGCGGGGGAGTCCTCGATACGCGCCCGCATCCGCTCCTGCTCGGCGGCCTCCTTCGCGCTCTCCGGGGCCGTGACCGTGACGAGGTAGAGGTCGTGCCCGGCGGAGGAGCGGCCCGTGACCTCGACGCTGACCCGGTTGCCCTGCTCCTGGAGGGAGTTGAGGCGCGGGGCGAGCGCGTGGTACGGCGCCAGGCCCAGCTTGATGGCCTTGTCGGCCGGGTTCTCGGGCAGCGTGGGAAGGACGGTGCGGCGCGGGTAGCCGCCGTCCTTGCGCAGACCGGGGGAGGCCGTGCCCACCGAGGAGAGCGCGGCGGCACCGGCCGACGGCAGCGCGGGGGAGGCGACGCGGCTGTCTGTGGTGCCGCCGTCGCGCACCGGGTGCGAGGCGCGGTCGCCGTCGGCGCGGTCGGCGCCGGGAGCGGCGGTCGCCGGCAGCGGCGAGAGCATCAGCGCCGCGGTGGCGGTGGCGGTGGCGAGCAGGACGGGTCTGGGTATCGCCATGCGGTGGTACCTCCGGGGCGTGCGAGGGCGATCGTTCGGTTCAATAGGCAGGTCATACCGGTTGAACGTGTCAACAACAAGAGGTGTTCGCACTCTCGTTCGCCCCACCCGCCTCATGGAACCCACCGGGAACCGTCCCGAAACAGCCGTGGAACACGCCCGATAGGGTGGCCGTATGCGTGATCTCGGTGTGGGCTTCGGCTACTTGGTGAAGGGCCAGCGCTGGGTCGGCGCGCACGGCCGATGGTTCGGCTTCGGACTGCTGCCGGGCCTGGTGACACTCGTGCTGTACGCGGCGGCGCTCGTCGGCCTGAGCTACGGCGCCGACGACCTCACGGCCTGGGCGACACCGTTCGCCGACGACTGGTCGTCGCCGTGGCAGGGGCTGTTCCGCGGTTTCCTCACCGCGTTGCTGTTCGTGCTGACGCTGTTCATCGCCGTGATCACCTTCACCGCCGTGACCCTGCTGGTCGGCCAGCCCTTCTACGAATCGCTCTCCGAGGCCGTGGACCGGTCGGAGGGCGGCGACGTCCCGGAGTCGGGCCTGCCGCTCTGGCGCGAGCTGTGGATCTCCGCGCGGGACAGCCTGCGGATCCTGGTACGGGTGGTGCTGTACGGCGTCCTGCTCTTCGCCCTCGGCTTCATCCCCGTCGTCGGCCAGACCGTCGTCCCCGTGCTCGGTTTCTGTGTGTCCGGCTTCTTCCTCACGGAGGAGCTGACCGCGGTCGCGATGCAGCGCCGGGGCATCGAACTGGCCGAGCGGCTCCCGCTGTTGCGCCGCCGCAGGCTGCTCACGCTGGGCTTCGGGGTCCCGCTGACGCTCGCCTTCCTGGTGCCGTTCGTCGCGGTGTTCCTGATGCCGGGCGCGGTGGCGGGAGCGACGCTGATGGCCCGCGACCTGACGGGGGAGGGCTCCGGGGGCGACCCCGGCGACCCGGCGACGCTGCGCTTCAACACGACGCCCCCGCAGGCGGGTTCGCTCCCGCCCGGGGGCGCGGGTACGGCTCCGGCCGCCCGCCCCGGACCGGCGGCGGACGCCCCGCGCGAGTGGTGACCGGAGCCCGCTCCACCCGTCAGTGACAGTGACTGGGTCCGGGCCCCGTCGCCGGGCCGGCTCCGGTGCCGGTGCCGCCCAAGTCGTCGGAGCGGCCGGCGTCGACGCGCGGCCACTGTGCTGTGGGACGTCCACCCGAACCCTCCCGCAGCGGCGGCCAGTCGGGAGCCCCGCCCCGGGTCCGCGTGGCGTGCCCCAGGCGCCGCCAGCCCGCCGGTGAGTCCTCCCAGTCCTCCTGGCGCCCGTACGCCGTGAGATCCATGAGCGCGTAGCTGTAGTCCACCGCCTCGGAGCCGCGACGCTTGGTCCAGTACGTCTCGAAGACACGGTCGCCGTCGCGCAGGTAGCACACCAGGTGGAAGAGGCCGCGCTCCCGGCCGACGAGCAGCGAGTCGAGCGAGGGCTGGGCGGAGTACCACGGCATCGTCCACCCCATGAAGGCGCGGTAGCGCAGGCTCTCCTCGTACGACGTCCGCGCGTCCGCGAAGCCGTACGCGGTGTTCCGCCCCTGACTGAACACGGCGAAGGTGATGTCGCGGGAGTGCAGATAGGCCAGCTCGCCCACGTGGCTCATCACCCACGTACAGCCTTCGCACTGCTCGGCGGCGGGCCGGCCGGGCCACCACATGAAGTAGTAGGCGATCAACTGGCGTCGCCCCTCGAACGCGGCCAGGAGCGTCGTGGGGCCGTCCGGCCCCAGCAGCGGGGTGTCCCCGGCCACCTCGACCATCGGGAGCCTGCGGCGCGCGGCGGCGATCGCGTCGCCTTCGCGGGTATGGGCCTTCTCTCTCGCCCGCAGCTCTTCCACCTGCCGCTCGAAGGCCGCGCGGTCGACGACCGGCGGTCGCGCGTCGTCAGGGTTCTCGGACATCAGGGGCTCCTCGGATCGCTTCGTCGTGACTACGGGGCGCTCCTCAGCAACGTAGGTGCCGGTCGGGGCCGTGTCCCGCCCGGATGCCGCGACACGCGGTCCGGATCAGCCACGACATCCGGCCGGTGCCGGTTCACCGGGCGGACCCGGTGAACCGGCACCGCCCTACGACTCCTACGACTCCTCCGCCGCCACCCGCACGATCGTCCGCAGCTGCGCCGTGATGTCCAGCCTGTTCTGTACGAAGACCGGGTCCGACACCGTCCCCGTCGCCGGGTCGGTGTTGCCGGGCCCGAACTGGAGCACCGGCGTGTGGACATGGCCGCCCGGGATGCGAAGCCCGAGCCGGTCGCGCAGCAGCGTCGCCCGGTAGGCGATCTCGTTCGACAGATAGTCCCCGCCGCCCCCGGCACGGGCCGCCGAGCCGGGCGTCGGTCCGCCGGGCCGTACGACAGGGGCCGTGCCGCCCGCCGGGACCTCGGTGACCGACGTGTTGTCGTACACCGGGAAGGGCCCCGTGCCGGCCGCCACGATCGCCGCGTAGGGCAGTGACGTGGTCGTCCACTGCGGCTGGGTGGCCGGGTCCTTCACCGGGACCAGCCCGGTCTCGGAGACGTTCTCGTTGTCCCCGAAGCCGCCGCGCCAGGCGCCGTTGTACCGCTCCACGTCGATCCGGCCCACCCGCCCCTGGCTGACCGTCACGAACAGATCGGCGCGTGGCAGCGCACGGCGCAGCGCGCGCTCGACCGTGCCGTCGGCGAAGTCGCCCCAGCGGACCGGGAACACGGCGGTCTCGACGCGCGCCGGTCCGTCGGCCGTACGGATGACCGTGCCGTCCAGCGCGAGCGCGAGGGCCCCGGACGGGTTGCTGATCCGGATGTCCCGGTCGAGCGTGAACGGGTCGAAGCCGGTGACCACGATCCGCTTGACGCCCTTCGCCCGGTCACCGGCGCCGGCCGTCATCGAGTCCTGGCCGCGCGACGCGCTCTCCAGCCGCTCCAGCAGCCGTACGCCCGCCGCCTCGGAGAGCCCCGACTCCGCGTGCCACGCGCGCAGTTCACGGGTCATGGCGAGGCGCGCCCAGTACAGCGGCCGGTCGTCGTCCCGGCTCAGCTCCCCGCCCGCCGGGCCCCGCCCCTGCACGCGGTCCACGGCGCGCCGCCAGAGCCGTTCGCCGTGCCGTACGGCCGCCCGCTCGGCCCGCGCGTACGAGCCGGCGCCCCGTAGCGACGCCGCGAACGCCGGCGCGACGTCGTCGAAGCCGCTGTCGCCGAGTATCCGCCGCGGTACGTCGCCGTCCAGGCGCCGCTCCTCGACGGTCACGGCCGGGGCGGGGGCGGCGGCCGTGGCCTGCGGGGGAGGCGCCACGGCGACCAGGGCGGCCGACGCGAGCAGTACGAGTCCGAACCGGCCCATGTTGCCGGTGGTGCGCGCGAGTCTCACGGGAGTCCTTCCTTCGGGTGGCGGAAGTATCACCTCCCGCGCCCGCCACCCGCTACCGCTCAGGGCCCTCCGCCCCGCCCCGCAGCAGTGTCACGAACGCCCGGAACGCCTCCGGCATGTCGACCGACTCCGGTGCGAGCAGCCACTGGTACTGGAGCCCGTCCATCACGGCCACCAGCAGCGGCGCCGTCTGCTCGGGAGTCAGCCCGCTCGGCAGCCGGTCGCCGAACTCGTCGCGCAGCACGCCCGCCATGTTGCCCCGTACCTGGACATAGCGGCGGGTGAAGAACTCCCCGGCCGGATGACCCTCCGTCACGCTCTCGCCCAGCAGCGCCGAGAAGGTCTGCACGATGCCGGGCCGCATCGCGTTGTAGTCGACCATCGACGTCAGCAACTCCAGCCGCCAGCCGTCCGCGCCCCGGCTGCCGCCCCCGGTGTCCCACTGGTCGCGCTCGTCCATCACGGCGAGGAGCAGCGCCTCCTTCGTGGGGAAGTAGTGGAGAAGCCCCTGCTGGGTGAGGCCCACCCGCTCGGCCACCGCGCCCAGCGTCGTGCCCCGGTAGCCCCGTTCGGCGATCACCTCGATCGTGGCGCGAAGAATCTCCGCCCGCCGCTCCGTGCTTCTGGCCCTCGCCATCCCACCGGTCCTTCTCTCTCGTACCTGTCCGCTCACGGACCGCCCTCCGGACCGTACACGAGTAACAAATACATAACGAAGCCTACCTGTCTACAGAATTGCGGGTCACCATGTAACCGTCCGCAGGAACGCGGGGCACTGACGAGGAGGTACCGCCGTGACCGGCGCACCCATCACCCGGGCCGACCACGCACGCGAAGCGGCCGTCGAAGCGGCGCTCGGCAAGCTGGATCTCGACGACAAGGCGCGGCTGCTGGCGGGGCAGGACAACTGGTCGCTGCCCGCGCTCCCCGGCATCGGACTGGCCTCCCTCGTCATGTCCGACGGCCCGATCGGCGTCCGGGGTGTGCGCTGGACCGGCGACGACCCGTCGGTCGCGCTCCCGTCACCCACCGCCCTCGCCGCCACCTGGGACCCCGAACTGGCCCGCAGGGCAGGCCGGTTGCTCGCCCAGGAGGCCCGCCGCAAAGGCGTGCACGTCCTCCTCGCGCCGACCGTCAATCTGCACCGCTCACCCCTCGGCGGCCGGCACTTCGAGGCGTACAGCGAAGACCCGTACCTCACCGGCGAGATCGGCACCGGCTATGTCCTCGGCGTCCAGGACGGCGGCGTCGGCACGACCGTCAAGCACTTCGTCGCCAACGACGCCGAGACCGACCGCTTCACCGTCGACAACATCGTCGCCCCGCGCCCGCTGCGCGAGCTGTACCTCGCCCCGTTCGAAGCCATCGTCAAGAACGCCCACCCCTGGGGCATCATGGCCGCCTACAACCGGGTCAACGGCGGCTCGATGACCGAGCACTCCCAGCTCCAGCGGGAAGTCCTGCGCGGCGAATGGGGATTCGACGGTTTCATCGTCTCCGACTGGCTGGCCGCCCGCTCCACACTCGGTGACATCCTCGGCGGCCTCGACGTCGCCATGCCCGGCCCCAAGACCGTGTACGGCGACGCGCTCGCCACCGCCGTCCGCGCCGGTGACGTCGCGGAGTCCCTCGTCGACGACGCCGTACGCAACGTGCTGCGGCTCGCCGCCCGCGTCGGCGTCCTCGACAACGCCCCCGCCGTCGTCGCCGAGTCCGCGCTCCCCGCCCCGCTCGACGGCGACGCCGTGGCCCGAGAGGTCGCGCGCCGCTCCTTCGTCCTCGTACGCAACGAGACCCGCGACGGGCACCCCGCCCTGCCGCTCGACCCCGCCAGGACCCGCACGGTCGCGCTCAGCGGCGCCGCCGCCCGCGACGCCCGGATCCTCGGCGGCGGCTCCGCCACCGTCTTCCCGCCGCACGTCGTCGCGCCGCTCGACGGCCTCACCGCCGCCCTGCCCGAAGGCACCCTCAGCTACCACGTCGGCGCCGACCCCAGCGACCAACTCTCCGTCGCCGCGCAGGGGTTCGAGCTGCGCGCCGTCTGCCGCGCCGCCGACGGGCGGGAACTGGGCACCGTCGACATCCCCTCCGGCATGGTCCAGTGGGTCGGCGCCGACCTGCCCGACGGCGTCACCTACGACGAACTGCACTCCGTCGAGTTCACCGGTACGTTCACCCCGCGCGAGAGCGGGGACCACACCTTCGGCACCCGGGGCATCGGGCCCCTCGTCCTCACCGTCGGCGGCGAGAAGGTCTGGGAGGGCGAGGAAGGACTCGGGGAGAGCACCGACCCGTTCAACGCGTTCTTCGGCGAGCGGCTGCCGCGCGCCCAGGTCCCCCTCCTCGAAGGCGAGTCCGTCGACGTCTCGCTGCGCCTCACCGTGCCCCGGCTCCCCGGGATGCCCATGGACGCGGTCGCCTTCTCCCTGCTCCACCTCGGCCCCCGGCGCGACCCCGGGGAGCTGATCGCCGAGGCCGTCGAAGCCGCCAGGACCGCCGACACGGCCGTCGTCGTGGTCGCCACCACCACGGCCGTCGAGTCCGAGGGCTTCGACCGTACGAGCCTGGAACTGCCCGGCCACCAGAACGCGCTCGTCGCGGCCGTCGCCGCCGTCAACCCGCACACGATCGTGGTCGTCAACACCGGCTCACCCGTCGAACTGCCCTGGCGCGAAGACGTGGCGGCCGTCCTGCTGAGCTGGTTCCCCGGCCAGGAGGGCGGCGCCGCGCTCGCCGACGTCCTCACCGGCGCCGAGGAGCCCGGCGGCCGGCTCACCACCACCTGGCCGGTCTCCCTGGCCGACGTCCCGGTCACCGACACCACCCCCACCGACGGTGAACTGCGCTACACCGAGGGCGTGTTCATCGGCTACCGGGCCTGGGAGCGGGCCGGCACCACACCGGCGTACCCCTTCGGCCACGGACTGGGCTACACCGACTGGGAGTACGAGACGCTGGACGCCACGACCGAACGGGCCACCGTGACGCTGCGCAACACCGGCGCCCGGCCCGGCCGTGAGACCGTCCAGATCTATCTGGCGCCAGAGACCGCCGAGACCACCGAGACCGCCGGCGCGCCCGAGCGACCGGCGCGCTGGCTGGCCGGCTTCGCCTCCGTCGAGGCGGGCCCCGGCGAGAGCGTCGAGGTGACGATCCCGCTCAGGGGCCGCGCGTACGAGGTCTGGGACGAGCGGACGAACGGCTGGACGGCCGTCCCCGGCACGTACGAGATCCAGGCGGGCCGCTCGCTCACCGACCGCAGGCTGAGCGCCACCGTCCGCCGCTGACCGGCCCTCTCAGCCGCCGGACGGGGCGACGTCCCGTCCGGCGGTCGAGAAGCCGTACGTCGTCACCGAGCGGAACTCCTCACCGGGCCGCAGCACCGTGCTCGGGAAGTCCGGCCGGTTCGGCGAGTCGGGGAAGTGCTGGGTCTCCAGCGCGATCCCCTCGCCGGGCCCGAACGGCCCCGCGTCGAAGTGGTCGCCGGTGTACAGCTGGATGCCCGGTTCACTCGTCGTCACCGTCAGCACCCGCCCCGACACCGGGTCGTACAGCTCCGCCGCGACCGACGACCCCGCGGTCCCCGAGGCTCCCGAAGTCCCCTGGTCCAGCACGAAGTTGTGGTCGTATCCCGACCCCACCTCGCGCGGCTCCCGGAAGTCGAAACGGGTCCCGCCGACCGGCACGGGCGGCCCCGTCGGCACCGAGTCGCCGTCCAGCGGCGTGACATGACCCGCCGCGATCCGCAAGCGGTGCCCACCGGTTCGGCCACTGCCCGCGCCGCCCAGGTTCCAGTAGGAGTGATTCGTCAGATTCACCACCGTCGGCGCGTCCGTCACCGCCCGGTAGTCGATCCGCAGCGCGCCCGCCGCCTCCAGCGTGTACGTCGCCGAGACCGACAGCCGCCCCGGGAACCCCTCCTCGCCGTCCGGGCTCACCAGCGACAGCCGTACACCGTGCCCGTCCGCCGACCGCTCCGCGTCCCAGACACGCTTGTCGAAGCCGCGCTCACCGCCGTGCAGACAGTTGGGCCCGTTGTTGCGCGGCAGCCGGTACGTCCGCCCGTCGAGCGCGAACGTCCCGCCCGCGATGCGGTTCGCGTACCGGCCGATCAGCGCGCCGAAGTACGGCGACGGACAGTCGACGTAGCCCGTCACGTCCTCGAAGCCCAGCACCACATCGGCGCGCGCCCCGTCACGGTCCGGCACCTCGACGGACTGGAGGATCCCGCCGTAGTCGAGCACCGCCACCCGCGTACCGGCCCGCTCCAGGACCCAGCGGTGCACGGGAGTGCCGTCCGGCGCCGAACCGACGCGCTCGGGCGCGGCCACGGTCATGTCGTTCAGGGTCGACTCGTTCACGGTCGCCGACCCTACGCCGGAGGCTTGGCCGCGACGACGTTGCGGTAGGCGATGTCGGCCAGCTTGCCCTGGCCGTTCTTGCTCGGGTGGAACCAGTCCCAGGTGCTCAACTGGTCGCCGGTGAACCGGAAGTCGAAGACCGCCCCGCCGTCGTAACGGCAGCGCAGATCCTTCGCGCACACCTGCTCAAGCACCTTGTTGTACGCCACCACCCGCGACTGCACCGTGGCCCGCCGCTCCACGGCGGCGGCCCCCATGTCCTGCGAATCACCCAGCATCGACGCGCAGATCCCCAGCTTCCAGATCTGCCGGCCCAGCGGATTGTCCTTGCCCTCGGACCAGAGCCGTTTGAGATCGGGCACACTCGCCACATACACCTGCGTCTTGGGAGCACCCGCCCGCAGCCGCCGCATCGACTCCTCGAACGACGTCCGGAACTCGGCCACCGGCGTCATCAGCTCCGCCTCGTCCTTGCAGGCGTCGTTGGCGCCCATCATGACCGTGACCAGATCCGGCTTGTGGACGGCGACCTTCGCCATCTGCGCGGGCAGCTCACCGACGGAGGCGCCCGAGCGCGCGTAGTTCCAGCTGTGGTCCGCCACACCCGGCGCGCCGAGCAGCCGCATCGCGAGGCTGCGCACCCCGTCGTCCGTGCCGGTCGCCCAGGACACCTCGGGGCAGTCGCTGAGAATCCCGCAGGCGTCGAAACCGCGCGTGATGGAGTCGCCGACGGCGGCGATCGAGGTGGGACTGCGGTCCCAGACCGGCTTCGGCGGGGGCGCCTGGCTGGTCTTCGCCTTGGTCCGGTCCGGACCGGGACCGTCCGGCGAACCGCACCCCGTCAGCGCGACGGCGGCGACCAGCAGCCCGGCGCAGGAGGCCGCGACCCCCGCGTACGGTGGCCGGCGGCGACGGCCCGGCCGCCCGCCGAGGCGCCGCCC
The DNA here is from genome assembly GCF_042870175.1 of Streptomyces sp. NPDC006643. Taxonomy (NCBI): domain Bacteria; kingdom Bacillati; phylum Actinomycetota; class Actinomycetes; order Kitasatosporales; family Streptomycetaceae; genus Streptomyces; species Streptomyces sp. NPDC006643. Next base: position 118,879 of record NZ_JBIAHA010000030.1, read on the forward strand.
GGCACGTCCCTGAGGGCTCTGAGGCATGGTGTGAACCCTCCGCGTGGGCGTCGTCATGCGTACGGCGGCGTCCTGGCGAGTGAAAGCTTCGCGTATATCGCCCTTGGGACCGACAGTACGGCACCCCCGTGGCCCCCGCGCAAGGTAGCTTTCAGGCGTCGAACGAGAGTCAACAACGCGTTGCGACTCCGGTAGGTTACATCCCGTCACATGTTGTCCGTTTTGCGGGGTTTCACTCTCGATGCTGTTTACTGAGGCCGCTGGGAACGGCGATCCTCGTCCCACACTGGAGGTCCCGGTGACCACACGTGGTGTTCTGTACGTGCACTCCGCGCCGCGCGCGATGTGCCCCCACGTCGAATGGGCGGTGGCGGGCGTCCTCGGCGTGCGCGTCCAGCTCGACTGGATCAGGCAGCCCGCGTCGCCGGGTACCTGGCGCTCCGAGTTCTCCTGGCGCGGCGAGGCCGGCACCGCGTCCAAGCTCGCCTCCGCGCTGCGCGGCTGGCAGATGCTGCGCTTCGAGGTGACCGCCGAACCGAGCCCCACCGCCGAGGGCGAGCGCTACAGCGCCACCCCCGAGCTGGGCATCTTCCACGCCGTCACCGGAATGCACGGCGACATCCTGGTCCCCGAGGACCGGCTGCGCGCCGCCCTCGCCCGCTCGCTGAGCGGCGAGACCCGGCTGGAGGCCGAGGTCGCCAAGCTGCTCGGCAAACCGTGGGACGACGAGCTGGAGCCCTTCCGGTACGCGGGCGAGGGCGCCCCGGTGCGCTGGCTGCACCAGGTGGTCTGAGCCCGCGCGCACGACCCCGCGCCCGCGCTCTACCGTGATCCCATGGCTGATCGAATCGAAGTAGCTGTACTCGGCGCGGGCATCATGGGCGCGGCGATGGCCCGCAATCTCTGCCGGACCGGACACGCCGTCCGGATCTGGAACCGCACCCGCGCGAAGGCGGAACCCCTGGCGGCCGACGGGGCGCGGATCGCGGACAGCCCGGCCGACGCCGTACGCGGCGCCGACATCGTCCTGACGATGCTGTACGACGGCCCCGCCACCCTGGAGGCGATGCGGGCCGCGGCCCCGGGCCTTGGGCCCGGCACCCTCTGGCTCCAGTCCACGACGGCGGGCCTGGACGCTCTCACCCCGCTCGCCGAACTGGCCGACGCGCACGGACTGGTCTTCTTCGACGCCCCCGTGCTGGGCACCAGGGGCCCCGCCGAGCAGGGCAGCCTCACCGTCCTGGCCGCCGGGCCGCGGGAGCCGCGGGACGCCCTCACATCCGTACTGGACGCCGTGGGCGAGCGCACACTCTGGGTGGCCGACGACGGCGCGTCCGGGGCGGCGACCCGGCTCAAACTCGTCTGCAACAGCTGGGTCCTGACCCTCACCCACGGCACGGCCGAGGCGGTGGCCCTGGCGAACGGTCTCGGCGTCGACCCGCGGAGCTTCCTGGACGCCGTCGCGGGCGGCGCGCTCGACTGCGGCTATCTGCGCGCCAAGTCGTCGGCGATCATCGACGGCGACTACTCCCCGAACTTCGGCCTCACCACGGCCGCCAAGGACGCCCGGCTGATCGTCGCGGCGGGCGAGGAGCACGGCGTACGGCTCGACGTCGCCGAGGCGGGCGCGAACCGCTTCGCCCGCGCCGAGGCCCAGGGCCACGGCGACGAGGACATGGCGGCGACGTACTTCGCCAGCTTCGGCGACAGCGGCGCCTGACACGCGGAAGGCCCGGTTCCCGTCCAGGACGGGAACCGGGCCTTGTCCGCGTACGGACGGATCAGACCGAGCGCAGCGCCAGCACCACGTTGTGGCCGCCGAAGCCGAACGAGTTGTTGATCGCCGAGATCGTGCCCTCGGGCAGCACCCGGGGCTCGCCGCGCACGATGTCCGCCTCGACCTCGTCGTCCAGGTCGTCCACGTTGATCGTCGGCGGGGCCAGCCGGTGGTACAGCGCGAGCACCGTCGCCACCGTCTCGATACCACCGGCGCCGCCCAGCAGATGGCCGGTCATCGACTTCGTACCGGAGACCGCGACATGGTCGAGGTCGTCGCCCAGGACCCGGCGCAGCGCCTTGATCTCCGCGATGTCGCCCTGCGGCGTCGAGGTGGCGTGCGCGTTCAGGTGCACGACCTCCGACGGCTTCATACCGGTGTTGTCGAGCAGGTTGCGCATCGCCGCCGCCACACCGCGGCCGGTGGGCTCGGGCTGCGCGATGTGGTGGCTGTCGGCGGACAGACCCTGGCCCAGCACCTCGCAGTACACGCGGGCGCCGCGCGCGGCGGCGTGCTCGGCGGACTCCAGGACCACCACGCCCGCGCCCTCGCCGAGGACGAAGCCGTCACGGGCCTTGTCGTAGGGGCGGGACGCCTTGGTGGGCTCGTCGTTGTTCTTCGACATCGCCATCATGTTGGCGAACGCGGCGACCGGCAGCGGGTGGATCGCCGCCTCCGTGCCGCCCGCCACCACGACGTCGGCGCGGCCGGTGCGGATCATCTCCACGGCGTAGCCGATCGCCTCGGCGCCCGACGCGCACGCGGACACCGGGGTGTGCACGCCCGCCTGGGCGCCCACCTCCAGACCGACATTGGCGGAGGGGCCGTTGGGCATCAGCATCGGCACGGTGTGCGGGGAGACGCGGCGTACGCCCTTCTCCTTCAGCACGTCGTACTGGTCGAGCAGGGTGGTCACGCCGCCGATGCCGGAGGCGATGACCGTCCCCAGCCGCTCGGGGGCGACGTTCTCGTCCTCGCCGGCCTTGGCCTTGTACCCCGCGTCCGCCCACGCCTCACGGGCCGCGATCAGCGCGAACTGCGCCGAGCGGTCCAGCTTGCGGGCGAGCGGACGGGGCAGCACGTCGCCCGGATCGACCGCGGCGAGCGCGGCGATCCGGACCGGCAGTTCGGCGAACCGCTCGCCTTCGAGGGGCTTGACGCCCGAGCGGCCGGCGAGCAGGCCCTCCCAGGTCGATGCGCTGTCGCCACCCAGCGGTGTGGTTGCGCCGATACCGGTGACGACCACGGTGCGATTGGTCGGGCTCACTGGAATTCTTTCTCCACGTGTAGAGGGTGCGGAATTTTTACGGCGCCACCACCGGGTGGCGTCAGCCGCGCGACCTGGATCAGACCTGGTGCTTCGCGATGTAGTCGGCGGCGTCGCCGACGGTCTTCAGGTTCTTGACGTCGTCGTCCGGGATCTTCACGTCGAAGCGCTCCTCGGCGGCGACGACGACCTCGACCATGGACAGCGAGTCGACGTCCAGGTCGTCGGTGAAGGACTTGTCCAGCTGGACGTCCTCGACCGGGATGCCGGCGATCTCGTTCACGATCTCCGCGAGACCGGTGACGATCTCTTCCTGAGTGGCGGCCATGTTGGGCGCTCCTTCGATATTCAGCGTGAGCAGAGGGATTTGTACAAGCACGGTCCGGAAAGATCCGGTGTGCCTAGGGGAGGGTAACGACCGTCGCGGCGTACACGAGACCCGCCCCGAAGCCGATGACGAGCGCGGTGTCGCCGCTCTTCGCCTGACCGGTCGCCAGAAGCCGCTCCATCGCGAGCGGGATCGAGGCGGCCGAGGTGTTGCCGGTGGTTTCCACGTCACGGGCGACCGTGACGTGCTCCGGCAGCTTCAGAGTCTTCACCATCGAGTCGATGATCCGCATATTGGCCTGGTGCGGAATGAAGACGTCCAGGTCCGCCGAGGTGATCCCGGCCGCGTCGAGCGCCTGTTGGGCGATCTTCGCCATCTCGAAGACGGCCCAGCGGAACACCGCCTGGCCCTCCTGCGTGAGGGCGGGGAACTTCTCGGGCGTCCCCTTGCGGTAGTCGTCCCACGGCACGGTCTGCGTGATCGTGTTCGACTTGTCGCCCTCGGAGCCCCAGACCGTCGGACCGATCTCGGGCTCCTGCGACGGGCCGACGACGACCGCGCCCGCGCCGTCGCCGAACAGGAAGGCCGTGGCGCGGTCTTCGAGGTCCGTGAGGTCCGACAGCCGCTCCACGCCGATGACCAGCACGTACTCCGCCGAGCCCTCGACGACCATGCCCTTGGCGAGCGTCAGCCCGTAACCGAAGCCGGCGCAGCCCGCCGAGATGTCGAACGCGGCCGGCTTGCCCGCGCCGATCCGGTCGGCGATCTCGGTGGCGACGGCCGGCGTCTGCTTGAAGTGCGAGACGGTCGACACGATCACGCCGCCGATCTGCTCCGGCGTGATCCCGGCGTCGGCGATGGCCTTGCCGGACGCCTCGATCGACATCATCGCCACGGTCTCCTCGTCGGAGGCCCAGTGACGGGTCGCGATACCGGAGCGGGAGCGGATCCACTCGTCGGACGAGTCGATCGTCTCGAGGATCACCTCGTTGGGCACCACGCGCGTCGGACGGTAGCCGCCGACACCCATGATGCGGGCGTACGGCGCGCCCTGGCTGGGCCTGATCTTCGCCATGCTCTCTCGGGCTCCTTAGGAAGCGTGCTCTGCGACGATCTCGCGAGCCGCGTCGAGGTCGGCGGGGGTCTTGAGCGCGAGGGTCCTCACACCGCGCAGGGCGCGCTTGGCGATGCCGGTCAGTGTGCCGCCGGGGCACAGTTCGACCAGCGCCGTCACACCCCGCTCCGTGAACGTCTCCATGCACAGGTCCCAGCGGACCGGGTTGGCGACCTGGCCGACCAGCCGTGCGACGACCTCGGTCCCCGTGGCCACAGTCTGCCCGTCCTTGTTGGACACGTACGGCAGGGCGGGGTCGGACACGTCGAGCTTCTCCGCGGCGTCCGCCAGCCGTGCCACCGCCGGGGCCATGTGCTCGGTGTGGAAGGCGCCCGCGACCTTGAGCGGCACCACCCGTCGTACGCCCTCGGGCTTGTCGGCCTCCAGCGCGGCGATCTGCTCCAGGGTGCCCGCGGCCACGATCTGGCCGGCCCCGTTCACATTCGCCGGGGTCAGACCGAGCTTCGCCAGATGCGGCAGGGTCACCTCGGGGTCGCCGCCGAGCAGCGCGGCCATACCGGTCGGCGTCAGGGCCGCCGCCTCGGCCATGGCCAGACCGCGCGTACGGACGAAGCCCAGCGCGGCCTCCTCGTCCAGCACACCCGCGTACACGGCGGCGGTGATCTCGCCGACGCTGTGCCCCGCGACCGCGCCGACCCGGCCGTCGCCCAGCAGCTCGCGCACGGCCCCGGCGGACAGCAGTCCGGCGGCGACCAGCAGCGGCTGGGCCACCGCGGTGTCACGGATCTCGTCCTCGTCGGCCTTCGTGCCGTAGTGGACCAGATCGAGATCGATGGTGTCCGACCACGCCCGCAGCCGGTCTTCGGCACCGGGGAGGTCGAGCCAGGGAGTCAGGAAGCCGGGCGTCTGAGCGCCTTGGCCGGGAGCGACGAGTACGAGCACCCTCACACTCTCTCGTGCGGACGGCCTCCGCCGCCCGTGGGGACAAGGACGAAGAACCGTCGGGGTAATTGTTGAAGTCCCACAAAAGGTCAGGAAGGCGATTCCCCGTCGGCCAGCCTTCCCAAGATCAACGCGATCCGCAGAGTGAAAGCGGAACGGACATCGGACGGCGACCACCCGGTGACGTCGGTCACACGTCGGAGCCGGTAGCGCACGGTGTTGGGGTGCACGAACAGCATCCGCGCGGCACCTTCGAGACTGCTCGCCTGCTCCAGATACACACTCAGAGTTTCCAGCAATGCCGAGCCCGCTTCTTCAAGCGGTCTGTAGATCTCCTCCACCAGTTGCTCACGCGCGGCCGGATCCGACGCGATCGCGCGCTCCGGCAGCAGATCGTCGGAGAGTACGGGACGCGGCGCGTCCTGCCACGCCGAACACGCCTTCAGCCCGGCCGCCGCCGCCTGCGCCGACCGTGTGGCCGCCAGCAGATCGGGCACCACCGGGCCCGCCACCACCGGCCCCGCCGCGTACGGCCCGATCAGCGCCTTCGCGACCTGGAGCGGATTGTCGCTGCCGCCCGCGATCACCACCAGCCGGTCGCCGAGCACCCCCGTCAGGACCTGGAGCTTGGCGTGCCGCGCGGCCCGGCGGATAGCCTCCACCGTCAGCTCGCTGTCCCCGTCGGGCGCCGTGCCCAGCAGCACACACACATGCTCCGGCGAATTCCAGCCCAGCGCCGAGGCCCGCGACACGGCGCCCTCGTCGGCCTCACCGGACAGCACCGCGTTCACCACCAGCGACTCCAGGCGCGCGTCCCACGCGCCACGCGCCTCCGCGGCCTGCGCGTACACCTGCGCCGTCGCGAACGCGATCTCCCGCGCGTACACCAGCAGCGCCTCCCGCAGCACCGACACATCACCCGGCGCCGCGACCTCCTCGATCGCCGACTCCATGACCTCGATGGTGGTGCGCACCATCTCGACGGTCTGGCGCAGCGTGATCGCCCGCGTCAGCTCACGCGGAGCCGTACCGAACACATCGGTGGAGATGGCCTGCGGCGTCTCCGGATGCCGGAACCACTCGGTGAAGGCCGCGATCCCCGCCTGGGCCACCAGACCGATCCACGAACGGTTCTCCGGCGGCATCGCGCGGTACCACGGCAGCTTCTCGTCCATACGGGCGATCGCGTTCGCGGCCAGCCTGCCGGCGGACTTCTCCAGACGGCGCAGGGTCGCGGGATGCGGATGGGCTTCGTTCGCGGGTTCAGGCACGGGACAAGACTGCCTTATCGGGACGGCCGCGTGCCGGGCCGGGTCTACGGTGGGGACCGTGATTTCCGTCCGGTACGCCGACGACCGCTATCCCGGCGGTGACCTGTCCGCCGGGATCGAGTCCCTCCACGCCTTCTCCTTCGGGCAGTTCTACGAACCCGACAACCTCCGCTTCGGCGCGGTCATCGCCTGCAACGAGGAACGGCTCGCCCCCGGCGCCGGATTCGACGAACACCCGCACAGCCACACCGAGATCGTCACCTGGGTCGTCGAGGGCGAACTCACCCACCGCGACTCCGCCGGGAACACCACGCGGGTGCGGCCCGGCGACGTCCAGCGCCTCGGCGCGGGCGGCGGCGTACGGCACGAGGAACGCAACGACGGGCACCGGCCCCTGGTCTTCGTCCAGATGTGGCTCGCCCCGCTCACGCCCGGCGGCGACCCCCGCTACGAGATCGTGCGCGGCATCGCCGACTCCACGCCGTACGCGCTCCCCGAAGCCGGCGCGATGCTGCACGTACGCCGCCTGAAGGAGGGCGAGCGCGCCGCGATTCCCGACGCCGCGTACGCGTATCTGCACGTCGTACGCGGCCTGGTGGTGCTGGCGGGCGTGGAACTGGGCCCCGGCGACTCGGCGCGTATCACCGACTCCGACGGCCTCGAACTGACCGCCGACGAACCCGCCGAGGTCCTGATCTGGGAACTGGCCCCCGACCGCTCCTAGGACCGCAGCTCCGCCAGCACCGCGTCCGTGAACGGCGGCCACGCCTCGACCGCCCACGGGCCGAAGTCCCGGTCGGTGAGCGCCACGCACGCGGCGCCCGCGTCCGGGTCGACCCACAGGAACGTCCCCGACTGGCCGAAGTGGCCGAACGTCCGCGGCGACGACGAACCGCCCGTCCAGTGCGGCGACTTGGCGTCCCTGATCTCCAAACCCAGACCCCAGTCGTTGGGCTTCTGATGCCCGTAGCCGGGCAGGATGCCCGACAGCCCCGGCCGGTCCACCGTCATCGCGGTGAGCACCGTACGCGGATCGAGCAGCCGCGGCGCCTGGAGCTCCGCCGCGAAGCGGACCAGATCCTCCACCGTCGAGACCCCGTCCCTGGCGGGCGAGCCGTCCAGCGTCGTCGACACCATGCCCAGCGGTTCGAGCACCGCCTGGCGCAGATACTCGCCGAACGGGATGTCCGTCGCCTTCGTGACATGCTCCCCGAGCGCCTCGAAACCCGCGTTCGAGTACAGCCGCCTCGTGCCGGGCGGCGCCGTCACCCGGTACTCGTCGTACGCCAGACCGCTGGCGTGCGAGAGAAGATGGCGGACCGTCGAGCCCTCGGGCCCGGCCGGCTCGTCCAGCTCCACCGCGCCCTCCTCGTACGCCACGAGCACCGCGTACGCGGCCAGCGGCTTGGTCACCGACGCCAGCGGGAAACGGTGCGACACCGGGCCCCGCGACCCGCTCACCGTGCCGTCCGCCCGTACGACGGCGGCGGCGGCCGTCGGCACGGGCCAGTTCTCGATCATCGCCAGGCTCTGCATGGCCACGAGCGTAGACCGGCCGGACCCGGCGCCGGACGCCAGGTGGGCGGCCCGCGAAAATCGTCCCGTGTTTCGCTTGCTTCGAGTGCACTCCAAGGTTCTACGTTTGAAGGTATGACGCTGATCGAAAGCACCGCCGTCCGGACGGAGACCGAGGACATCTGCGTGTCGGCCCCGCCGACGCACCCGCGCCCCACCGGCCAGGACCAGTACACGATCAGCGAAGTGGTCACCTTCACCGGCCTCACCGCCCACACCCTGCGCTGGTACGAGCGCATCGGGCTCATGCCGCACATCGACCGGTCGCACACCGGGCAGCGGCGCTTCACCAACCGTGACCTCGACTGGCTCACCTTCGTCGGCAAACTGCGCCTCACCGGCATGCCGGTCGCCGACATGGTCCGCTACGCCGAGCTGGTCCGGGAGGGCGAGCACACCTTCGAACAACGGCAGGAACTGCTGGAGCGGACCCGGCGCGACGTACGCACCCGGATCACCGAACTCCAGGACACCCTCGCCGTACTCGACTACAAGATCGACTTCTACGCCGGTGCGCACCACGCGCAGCGTGCATCGGAAAGGGCCTCATGAGCACCACAGAGAAGATCGCCACCGTCACGCTCGGCGCCGCCGGCCCCACGGTCGGCGTCCAGGGCTTCGGCGCCATGGGCATCAGCGAGTTCTACGGCGACACCGACGAGACGGCCGCCCGGGACACCCTCGAAGCGACCGTCGAGGCCGGTGTCACCCTCATCGACACCGCCGACGCGTACGGGCGCGGAGCCAACGAGACGTTCCTCGCGCCGTTCGTCGCCGCCCACCGCGACGAGATCACCCTCGCCACCAAATTCGCCATCGAACGCACCGACGACCCGGCGTACCGGGGCATCCGCAACGACCCCGCCTACATCAGGCGGGCCGTCGAAGGCTCCCTGCGGCGCCTGGGCGTCGACGTCATCGACCTCTACTACATGCACCGCCGCGACCCCGCCGTGCCGCTCGCCGACTCCGTCGGCACCATGGCCGAACTCGTCGCCGAGGGCAAGGTCAAACACCTCGGCCTCAGCGAGGTCACCGGCGCGGAACTGCGCGAGGCGCACTCCGTCCACCCCATCGCCGCCCTCCAGTCCGAGTGGTCGCTGTTCTCCCGCGACGTCGAGACGAGCGCCGTGGCCGCCGCCGCCGAACTGGGCGTCGCCCTCGTCCCGTACTCGCCGCTCGGCCGGGGCTTCCTGACCGGCTCCTTCACCCAGGCCGAGACGGACCTGCGAGGCGCCGACATCCGGCTCACCCAGCCCCGCTTCAACGGGGACAACGCCGGACGCAACGCCGCCCTCCTCGAACCCGTCCGCGCCGTCGCCGCCGCGCACGGCGCCACCGCCGGGCAGATCGCGCTCGCCTGGGTGCAGCAGCGGGCCCAGGTGCACGGCCTGACCGTCGTACCGATCCCCGGCACCCGCAAGCGCTCGCGCCTGCTGGAGAACTCCGCCGCCACCCGCATCACCCTCACCCCGGAGGAACTCGCCCTCCTGGAGCCGATCGCCGGGCAGGTCTCCGGCGACCGCTACCCCGACATGTCCTTCACGGCCGCCGCCCGCGAATAGCACCACGTCACGACGCCAGCGCGTACACCGCGAAGCCCGCCGCGAGCAGCCCCGCCGCCGCCCGGCGGGCCTTAGGGTCCGTCGTGCGGATCTTGCCGGGCTCGCGGTCCCTGGCACGCACCCTCGCCGTGTTGTCGTCGGTCGGCATGGCTCCGCCATGCCTCCCTCCTCCGCCTTGCGATCGCACGCACCAGACCCCGCTCCCTTATCCGGCCTGATCCACACGACGGACCCTCGCCGCCCGCGTCCCCGACTGCCACGGCGTCTCGAAGACCCGCGCGTACCGGGCGATCACCACCAGCAGCACCGCGAACAACGGCATCCACAGCACCCGGGCCCCGATCCAGCCGAGCGAGTCCGGCGCCGTCGTCAGCCCCGGCACCGCGCCCAGATACGACCCCGGCACCGCCGCCGCGAGCATCGCCGTCTGATGCCAGCACAGGATCGTCATCGCGGACAGATTGATCACCACGACCGGCGCCCACAGCGCCGGCCTGCGCAGCACCCGCGCGATCCGGTCCCGCAGCAGGATCGCCGCACCGCTCTGCACGGCGGCCAGCGCCAGCACCAGCAGCGACGGCGGATGCGAATTGGTCCGCGCCTCACCCGGCACCCCCACCATCGACGCCGGATAGTGGAACACCACCAGCAGCACGGCGAACAGCACCCCGCCACCCACCAGCAGCACCCGCGCACCACGCCGGCCGATCCTGCCCTCGCCCCACGACACACCGAGCTGATACGCGAACAGCCAGCCCGGCAGGATGTTCACCACGCTCAGCCACCCGGGCATCGCCTCGCCCCACGGGCCGTACCGCAGCACGTCCACGACGGCCACCACCCCCAGCAACGGCGCCGCCGCCCACGCCCCCATGCGCCGCGCCGCCCGCACGCAGTACGGCGTCAGCGCCGTCACCACGACGTACACCCCCACGAACCACAGCGGCTGCACCACCAGCGTCGAGCCCGTACGCAGCGTCGTCCCCGGCACACCGGCCGCGTACAGCACCGGGACCAGCACCGCCCACACCGCCGTCACGCCCAGCACCGGGCGCCCCAGCCGGATGACGCGCTGCCGGAGCCACGCCGCCGTGGAGCCCTTCCGGCGCCGGTACGACAGCACCGACGCGTACCCCCCGACCAGGAAGAAGATGCCCAGCATCTGAAGCACCCAGCTCGCCGGCGCGAGGAACCCGAACGTGCTCAGCGGACTCGCGTTGCGCAACGCCCCGTCGTCCAGGGTGAAACCACCCAGCAGCCAGTGCCCCGTCGGCACCGCGAGCAGCGCCAGCGCGCGCAGACCGTCGATCGCGCGGTCCCGGGACGCGGGCGTCCGCGCCTCGATCCTCTCGGCGAACCTCATCGCACGTCACCGCCCGTGGCGATCGAGGCGAACGCGCGCAGCGAGTCCGTACCGGGAGCGAAGTAGCCGGTGTGTCCGTGCGCGCTCCGCGCGGGGACGCGGCGCGCGCCGAAGCCCTCCGCCGCCGGGTCCGGGCCGTGGCCCAGCCCCAGGAACTCGACGTTCGGCACCTTCGAGATCCAGTCCGACGGGTCCTTCGCCGCCCACACCCTCGCGTCCGTGCGCAGGGCGTCCACGCTGTCGGCGCGCATGCCGGGGGAGCCGAACACGACGATGTCGCCCGCCGCAGCCTCGTGCGCGGCGAGGCCGCACACCACGGAGCCGTAGCTGTGGCAGAACAACGCCGGCGTCTCGGCGCCGGCGGCGGTCAGACCCGCGGTGAACCGGGCCAGCCGCTCCGCCCCCGCCTCGGCCAGCTCCCCGGTCGCGGCGTCCAGCCCCACGCCGACGGGCGTCGTGTAACCGGCCCACGCCACCACGGCGGTACGGCCGTTCGTCGCCGTCCGCAGCGACGTGGCCATCCCGGCGGGGGTGCCGTACGGGTCCTTCGACCGGTCATAGGTCCCGGCGTCGATGTCCGAACCCGGCACCACCACGGACACATGACGGGCCGTCAGCAGATCCCCGTACACCTCGGCGACGGTGCCGCGGCCCCGCGGGTCGAACGCGATGATCTGCCGGCCGGGCTCCGCGAGGCGCCGGTAGCGGGGGTCCTCGGCGACGGCCAGCCTGTTGGCCCGGTAGCGCAGTGGGACGGGGGCGCCGTCGAGGTTGCCGACGACGGAGGGATGACGCCGGGCCAGCTCCCGCTGCTGGGCGCCGCTCAACGAGCCGAAGAACGCGGCGACCTGGGCCGGGGTCGCGTCCCCCGGGTCGGGCAGCGCCCGCCCGAGCGAGCCGTCGTCCAGCCAGGCGGCGGTGCCGGGCGGTGGCCCGGTGACCGGCTGCTGCGCGTTCCCGGACGCCCAGCCGGCGGTGCCGGACACCAGGGTGGCCATCAGCGCGGCGGCGACCAAGGTCCTTGTGAAGCGGCGCATTTCGCGTCTCCCTCGTTGTGGCCACGGGGTGTGGCGGGAGGAAGGTAGGAAGACGACGGGGGCGGGGGCGTCACACCGGGGGGCCAAGTCGGGGGTGCTACCTGGGTAGGGGTGGGGCGGGGCCGCCTGCGGCGCGGTTGCGGGTTCGCGGGGTTCGCCTGCGGCGCGCTGGGTGGGTTGCTGTTCGTGGTGGGGGGCGGGGTGCGGGGTCTTCGGAGGGGGGTGTCCGGACGGCGTGACTT